>NZ_JAKJSC010000010.1 GCF_029029525.1 Labilibaculum sp. DW002
ATTGTACATTAATTTTTCTTCTACATATAAAGGATTCGTTTAGAGTTTCCTTCATCTTTATTATAGCTTCCTTTAACTCTTGCTAAGGTTTTTTAACCTATATTTTCAGACAATCCATTCAACTTAATAACAGTTTGTTTATCTTTGTTGGCTATGAAACAATCGTTCGTACTTTTACTACTTTTATTAGGCGTTGGCTTGAGTTCTTTTTCTCAAGTATACGACGGTGGCCCTGGTGATGCACTTAGGGGAGGTTCTCGGGATAATCGTGAATTGGGTAAGAAGGATGGAAATGAAATGGATAGCTTAGGTTATAATAGTGTTAAATCACATATTAAAACCTGGAAACTGACTAACCTTGGAACAAAAAGAGATTCGGTTAGCTTGGATACTCTTTTGGGATTACAACACAATTACAATCCTATTTTTAAGAGAAGTATTTCTAATGCATATTTAGGAAATTTAGGTTCGCCATATCAATCTAATATTTATAGAGATAGGATGAAGGATCAAGATTTTTTCTTTTTCTCTACTTTTCGAGCATATATGTTGATGCCTGAGGATTTTGTCCATTTTAATACGACAACTCCATATACAAGTATTGCTTATGAAACTGGTGGTCCGAAAGGAAGATCAGAAAATTTCTTAAAGGTATTACACACTCAAAATATCAAACCTAATTGGAATGTTGGAATCAGTTATAATTTGATTTCTAGTGATGGTCAATACCAGAATCAGAAAACAAAACTGTATGACTTTAGTATTTTTTCTAATTATACCAAAGAAAGATATTCACTTGATTTTGTACTCAATCAAAATACAATTAACAATCAAGAGAATGGTGGTATTGCGGGAGATACTTTGTTGACAGAGACAGATGATAATGCTGAAAATATACAAGTTTCTTTAGATGATTCTAAAAGTAAACTATCAAATATGAATTTTTACATGAACCATTCGTACGGTTTAGGTGAAGAGAATGAAATTATAAATGATCAAGATACCTCATATACTTATCCAATAGATATTGTTTATAATATGAAGTATGAATCAAATTCATGGAGGTTTAAAGAGAATATCTTAAATGATGATTTCTATTCTACTTCTTATTTTGATGCTGATGAGACTTTTGATAAGGTAGATTATTCTAATTTGAGAAACACCTTTCAAATTGTTTTTAATGAAAATAAAAATAAGTGGATTCGTTTGGGTGCAAGGTTCGGCCTGATAAGTGATCTTGGAAATTTTACTTCAAGATTAGTTGAAAATGATTATTCATTTAAACAGAAAAAAACAGAAATTCATAACAATCAGCTTTTGGCTAGTTTGTATAGTACTGCTGGACCATCTTTGAATTGGAAAGCAACTGGAAATTTTGTTTTCGAAGGATATCGACAGAATGACTTAAAATTGAAGTATGAGTTAACGAAGTGGATTGGGAAAAAAGATTCCATTCCACATGGTATTTCTCTTGTTGGAAAACTGGAGTCTAAAACTCCAAATTTCTTTTTGTCTGAGTATTATGGGAATCATCAGCAATGGAATTTGAATTTGGATAAAACTACCGAATTAGAGCTTGGATTTGAGTATTTTAATGAGAAAAGGAAACTAAAAATAGGTGGGCAAATTAACCAAATCGATAATTATACCTACTTTGGCTTAAATGCAACACCCGAACAGACTAATAAAGGAATTACGGTTTTAACCGGATATTTAGAAAAAAGATTTAAGCTTGGAAACTTTTATCTACAACAAAAGTTAGTTGGTCAAAATACTTCTGAGGATGAAATTTTGCCTTTGCCTGATCTTTCTGTCTACAGTAATAATTATTATTCAAACACATTTTTTAATGGTGCCTTAGATATTCAAGCAGGTTTTTCTGTTTATTACAATACTTCTTTTTACGCTCCAAATTATATGCCATCAACTGGTCAGTTTTTCCTTCAAGAGGAGAAAAAGCTAGGTGATTATCCTAAAGTGGATTTGTATTTTAATTTTAGAATCAAGCGTACTCGTATATTTATCATGTACGAACATTTAAATGCTTCAATGGGGAATAAAAATTATTTTACCGCTCAAAACTACCCTCTCAATCCTGCTATGTTTAAATATGGCTTAATTTGGACCTTTTACAATTAAGATTTACTAAACAAAGCCAAGTATAAGAGTCAAATATAACTTGGTTTGCGATCCTATTTTTTCTAATTTTTAATTAGGAAGGGAAAATTTTATGTCTGGACTAAAATATTTAAAATTAATTATACCTGTGATTTTCATGGTTTTTCTTCAAACCTGTAATCAGAACCGTAAGGTTGTACGATTGCAAGTAGAAGACAAACCCGTGGTGGAGCTAAAGCATGTTAAGCTTCGGGGGAAATTACGTGTTGTAACTGATTATAATTCGACCAATTACTTTATTTACAAAGGTAGAACCATGGGCTTTCAATATGAAATGTTGAGAGCATTGGCTAAACATTTGGGTGTAAAGTTAGAACTAAGTGTTAATAATGATCTAGTTTCTTCTTTTAATGCTTTAGAAAATGGTGAAGTAGATTTGTTAGGAATGAATTTGGCGGTTACAAGCGATCGAATTGGTAAATTTAATTTTACCGTACCTCATAGTCAATCTCCACAAGTAATTATTCAACGAAAAATTACCGAAGACTCGAGCAGTTATATTGCTAATAAGGGTGATTTAGATGGGAAGACTATTCATGTTCCAGCTGGATCTTCATTTCAGGAGCATTTGATAGATTTGTCTGATAATATGGACACACCAATTGAATTGATTCCAGTCGATAAGTTAGAAGTAGAGGAATTAATTTCTAAGGTCGCTGATGGTGAAATAGATTATACCATTGCAGATGAAAATGTTGCCTTGGTGAATTCGACATATTATCCAAATTTAGATATTACTACTGCAGTTAGTTTTCCACAGAACCTGGCTTGGGCTTTGCGTAAAGGAACTGATCATCTTACACATGATATTAATTTGTGGTTAATTGAGTTTCAAAAAACAAAAGAGTATAAGAGAATATACCGTCGATATTTCAAAAGTAGCAGAATTGAAGAAATGTTGCAAAGTGAGTTTTTTACTGTGAAAAGTGGGAAAATTTCTGAGTATGATGATTTGTTGAGAGAAAAGTCCAAAATTGTTGGTTGGGATTGGAGATTATTATCTGCCCTTGTTGCTCAAGAGTCTAATTTTGATCCTAAAGCTCGTTCTTGGGTTGGTGCATTTGGTTTAATGCAATTAATGCCTGAAACAGCTTACAGATACGATGTAGATTCTCTTTCTTCTCCAATTGATAATGTTGAAGCTGGTGTGAAGCATTTAAAGTATCTGGAAAAGAGACTAGAGGAAACTTTAGTGGATAAAACAGACCGCTTAAAGTTTATGCTTGCCTCTTATAATGTTGGTTTAGGACATGTTTTGGATGCAAGACGTTTAGCCGTTAAAAACGGAAAAAATCCTGATCAGTGGAAAGGTAGTGTGGATTACTATCTGCTAAATAAATCTAAACCTGAATTTTTTAATGATCCTGTTGTGAAGTATGGGTATTGTCGTGGTGCTGAGCCGTACCAATATGTAATTAAAATATTAGAGCGATACAATCACTATCAGAATATTGTTTTATTTGATGAGACTGGCTCGTAAAAATATTTCTCTTAATTCTGATAGGATCATAGCGGTTGCTCCCCAAATTTTGTGGCCCTTAGCATTAAAGTAAGGTGCTATAATATCAATACCATTCTTTTTAATCGTGTATTCGCCTATGTTTTCGTCTGAAAATAATTGGGAAACTGGCATTTCAATAATTTCTTCAACCTCGAACTCACTCAATTTGAAGTCAGGTCTTTTTTCACAATAGCCTAAAACTGGTAGAACCATAAAATTGCTCACCGGAATGTAAAGTTCAGTTAGAAAACCAAGAATTTTAATTTTTTTACATTCTACACCTAACTCTTCGTTGGTTTCGCGAATGGCTGTAATGGTTCTATTTTCATCACTTTCTTCATATTTTCCACCTGGTAAACTTATTTGTCCACTGTGACTAGTATTTCCAGTAGTTCGTTTCATAAAGGGAAGATATAATTGACCATTTTTTGGATAGAAGAGAAGTAAAACACTGCTATCCTTTGCAATGGTAGGATCGCTGGTTTTTAAAGCATGATCTCGAATTGATGGTGACATTATTTTTTGAGCAGCAAAACCGGGCAAACCATTGTTAAGCTCTGCATTTAATGTTTTGGTAAATTGTTCAAGATCAAATGTTGTTTCTAATATACTCATAAAAGCTTTTTTCTTATCGTACTTAAAGATAAGAATAAAGTTTCCTCTTGATATGAAAAAATTATTAAACTTTTATTTATAATAATAGAAAACCCCAGCGTTAACTGGGGTTTTGTTTACTTTCTAAAATTTTTCACAAACTGTTCTACCTCAGGAACACCTCCTTGGTAAAGTAGGTAACCATTGTATGGCTCTCTTTTTGTGATTTCATCGTTGATTGAATGTTGCATTAAATCAATCACTTCTTCTCTATTAGTTGTTTGTCCTAAAGTCCAACCTAATTTAATATAGGCGGCTTCGGGAAGCATATTATCAAGAGGAATTACGCCCATTGATAATAAGTCTCTTCCAGTATCATATACAAACATATGAGTGTAACCCCAGAGGGTTTGTACCGTCATGAATATATTAACACCTTTTTCGATAGCACGTTTAATTGCTGGATATACTGGTTTGTTGACATGACCAAGTCCTGTCCCAGCGATTATAATTCCTTTGTAACCACAATCTACAAGAGCATCAATAATGTCTGGTTGCATGTTAGGGTAATAATAAAGAATGGTAACTTTTTCTTCGAAGTAAGGCAGAATTTTTACATTTCGATCTTTTCGACGATGATTGTACTGCTTTTTAATAGCTTTAACGCCCTTTCTTGTTACCGTAGCTAATGGAGTATCTCCAAGTGTTCTGAAGGTAGAGCGGTAACTAGAGTGCATTTTACGAACTCTTGTCCCTCGATGCAAGAATCCATATTCATCTGAGGTTGGTCCAAACATACAAACCATTACCTCGGCAATATCCGAATTACCAGCAGCATACATGGCATGCATCAGGTTAAGAGCTGCATCAGAGCTTGGTCGATCTGATGAACGTTGCGAGCCTACAATAACAATTGGTACAGGTGAATTCTGAACCATAAAAGTAAGAGCAGCACCCGTGTGATGCATGGTATCGGTACCATGACCAATAACAATACCATCTACACCATTCTCAATCTCTTTACCAATAGCCTTAGCCAATTGTAAATACTGTGGAGGCCCCATATTTTCACTAAACACAGCAAAAACTTTCTCTGTGGTTAAATTACAGATGTCAGCCAGTTCAGGCACGGCTCCATACAATTCTCCTGGCGAGAAAGCAGGAATTACCGCTCCGGTTCTATAGTCCAGACGGGAGGCAATGGTACCACCTGTACCAAAAAGTTTCACAGCAGGTAAACCTTCGGTAAAAGGAAACTCTTTCTCAGGAATCTTATAATTAGCCTTTTTGTAGCCCGTTTCCTTCATGTCGGTAATGGTAATAATATCCACACCAATATTGTAGCCCGTAATAATTTTTAAAACAATATGCTGATCGTCATCATTTTCTGCACGTGGAAGTATTGTTCCGTCGAATTCTCCTCTTGTAGTAACGATATGTGTTTTTCCCCAAACGCGTACATGGTATTTTTTTAGCGTTTCAAGAGCCATTCCTTTATATCCTTGAAAAATATCTTCCATTACTTCAATTTTTTGTCAATGTTTTCTCTTAATTCTCTTAATTCAATATTACCAATTGCTTGTCTGTGCAATTGTCCCATGATCCAATGAGCAGCATTTTCCATATTTTCGTCGGAATGCAGATCTTTGAATTTTTCTTGCAAAAAATCGATAGGAGCAATTAATTCTCCCATGCTTCTTTTCTTGAATTTTAGACTTGTAAGCATAGATTTAAATTCCATACTTGGATGTTGGTAAAGAATAGGGAATAGATATCGCGCTATATTTGGATGCAATTCTTGTTCATAAATAAATTTAAAAAGACCGATTAGTTTTCGGTAATTAAATTCAGGATGTGCTTTATTTTTGCCGATGATGTTTTTATAGGTATGTCCAAAGAAAATAGCGGTACTTTTAGGATTAAATTGAAAACGATCACAAATTTCTTTTATGATTGGATACAAGTCTTTACTGAAAATAAAATGGTAGGTATCGACAGGTACTCCCCACTTATTCATTTGACTTATTCTTTCATAAATATCATTTGGTAGCTCTTTTCCAAGTTCTGTAATGTACTCATCAGATAATGGAATTGGTGCAGAATCCGTATCAGGATACATTCGATCGGCACCTGGAAGAACTCTTTCAAAAATTGTAGTTCCGTCACTAAATGATTTACGTGTTTCGTTAGGAACACCATCGAAAACCATTTTACAACGTTCGGCGATGGTCTCAATTGCAGTAGGAATATCGTCATTTTTGCCCCAAATGATTATTTGTGCATCATTTGATTTCGCATTTAACTTCTTACGTATTAATTCAAGATCTTGATTTGACAGTAGCTCTTCTTCTTGTTCTGAATGAACTAGATTTGGATGTTCAATACATGCAATTACTTTTAAGCGCTGGGCTAATTCATCAGAAAAATTTTGATTAGGTTGGGTAAAATGAGATAAAATTCCTTTGAATTCAGGAAGGTTGATGGCAATTATTTGCAAACGCTTTTCTTTGCATTCGACTAATGGTGAATAAGTAAATTTGTATTCTAAATATTCAAGTTCTTCGGTTTTAATTTCCCAATCTTCTTTTTGAATTCTTTCAGTGAGTGTTTCTTTAATATGCAATAAAGCCCACTGTCGGAAGGCTTCGTTATGAGAAAGTTCTGGAATCCATTTGTTGTGGGCAACGCCTTTTATTTCTACTCTTGATCCGCCTTTGCAACTAACGTTAACATCTTCTCGGCCTGCTCCCATTCCCGTTTTTACGAGGCCTGTGCTTCGATTTAAAAATCGGATGTATTCTGCAGCTTCTCTTAATTCATCGGGCGTATTTAGCTCTGGAGCCGTTACGGTTTCAATTAAGGGAGTACCTAACCGATCGGTCTTATAAACACGTTCGTGTCCAATATCAGAAATTTCTCGGCATGAGTCTTCTTCGATACTCAACTGTATTAAATTAACCTTTTTGTTACTTAGTTGAATTTGACCATTTACGCCGAGAATTGCAGTACGTTGAAAACCTGTAGGGATACTGCCATCTAAATATTGTTTTCTGGTAATGTGTACTTCACCAACAATATTTAATTTGCACAAGAGCGAAATTCGAAGGGCGATTCCGAGTGCTTCCGGATTAATTCTAAAAGGAGGAGTATCATCAATTTCGTAGGTGCAAGCCGTTTCGTTATTGAGTTGATAGATGATGTTTTTTCGAGTTTTGAACTCCATTAAAGCTGTACCATCATAGCCTCCAAGTTCACTCATTGCAGGCCGCATGTGCCGAATTATTTCAGCATCATAGTCTTCATTCTTATGAAAAACGCCACACGGGCAATGGCAAAATAGCTTTTCTTTGGTGTCAAGTTGCTGATGAACTTCTAATCCAGACATGAAACCAATACGAAGATAATCTTCTGATGTGGCTTTTTTTCGGGGGACATAGCCAATTTTTTTCTTAGTCTGTTGAAAGTTCTTTTTAGGTGTGAATTTCGTATTCATTGGGTTTTGGGTTTTAGAACCCCAAAAAATACTAATTACCTGTTAGTTAAGAAATGATTTAATTCATATTTACTCTTTAATTGAAGCCTTTAAGTAAATATTTATGGTGTAAATGGCAATCTGATTTTAAATCCCTTATTTTCAATATCAGCTCTTATCTTTTCACCAATCGATTGTCCCCAAGACATTCCTGCCTGCATACTTTCTGTGGTGATTTTTGGTAGTTTTTGAGCAATTCTTTTTCCAGCGACTGATTCATAAAAATTAATCATAGCCAATACATCCTCGTGAGAAAGATTCTGCCTGTAAATTGGAAGAAGCATTTTAATCAAATCATCAACGGAAGTATTCACAAATTCAACTTCAGCCTTATCCCAATATTCGGCAGGAACATCAGATTCATGTTGTCTTAGCTGAACAATCATGGCTTTAATAGATTCTTGATAGCTTGCTTGCGATCCGTTAATCTGAAAAAGATATTTTAAATCTTCTTCGTACTTATTTGAATCTTGTCCTGCAGTAGCAAATGTTGATGCTGAAAGGATTAAAACGAAGAGTAATATTATATTTTTCATAGTCTTTAAATTGCTGTTATTTAGTTAACTGAAGCTGCTTAAGAATTTTAGAAACGATGATTTTTCGTTTGGCGGCATCTTCTTTATTTTTAATATCCATATTAATGGCAAAGAAATAAACATTTTCTCCTTTTTCAAGATAACCAACATACCATCCAATTTGCTTATTGATCCGCATTGCCCAACCTGTTTTTGCATGAATGGTATAATTAGGAGTTTGGTCAACAATCATTATATTTTTTGCAATTTCTTGATTTTTCTTCGAAAAAGGAAGTTTGTTTAAGTACAATTTTTGTAAAAAATCAATTTGTTGATTTGCACTAATTCGAATGTCGCCATTGAGCCAGAAGTAGTCTATTTCACCTCCAATGTTTTGATTTCCGTATTGTGATGTATCTACCCAATGTTGCATTTTCTCTTTCCCAATTCGGCGAGCTAATTCTTGATAGAACCAAACAACAGAATATTTTATTGCTGATTTTAGATTATGATCCTGATTCCACTCTTTCACAAAACGTTTTTTTCCATCCCATGTGATCATATCATTTTCATCTTTAATTGCTCCTGTTTCCAAGGCAATCATCGAGTTGATAATCTTGAAAGTAGAAGCAGGAAGAAAGCTTGAATCTAATCGAGCCGAATTGTAGGTCAATTTTTTATCTGCCTTTAAATCAGATATGACAAAACAGCCATCTGCCATTTCCGATTTGAAAATGCTTTCCAAATCAGAGGATGAAAAGTCTTCTAGAATGGATTTTGGTTCGAGAGAACAGGAGACAAGAAATCCGAATAAAAAAAGATATAGAATTGGTTTCATTTGACTTAAATTGTTTCTGAATTTGCTGAAACGATATCTTGTTTTTTATAAACCATCCAGAATATAATTATTGCTATTGAGCAAAGACCAGTGGCTAAAAGGGAACCTTCTAATCCAAATTTCCCCCCAGTTAATAATTCACTTCCCTGTATGGTATGAGAAATAAGAGAATCGGTGTTGGTTCCACTAACTTCGAACCCAAAAATAGGTCCTTGAAAGAAATTCCAACTAAAATGTAAGGCAAGTGGGAACCATAGGTTTTTCGTAAAAATATATCCAATTCCCAATAAAATTCCAGCAAGAAATAGATTAATAATCGCAACTAAAGAGAGGTTTGGATTCAAAAGGTGAAGAGCCATGAACAGTACAGATGAAATTACTAAAGCAATGTACTTGTTCATTGATCCCATCATATTTCTAAGGATGTAACCGCGAACGAATACTTCTTCATTTATTGAAACAAAAATGAACAATAGAACAGCTTGTAATAATCCAATCAAATTAAAATTAATGGTGTCGTAAGTTAGATTACCAGAAAAATATAGTAGTAAACTGCCAATACCCATCATGAATACACCAGCTAGTAATCCGTAAAGGATATCTTTAGATCTTTTTTTAATTGAAAAGCCGATATCAACAAAATTTTCACGATCGATGAAACGAGTGAAAATCCAAACGAGTAGAATGGTTCCAACTGTTCCGAAAATTTGAAGGACAGCAAAAGAAGAGGCCGAAGCATTAGCCATGTTTTGTGCCAACTCCAAAAAATCTTGGTTAGATATTATGGACCAGACATACATTCCGATAGCTTGAAAAATTCCAGTAAAAATTATGAATGGAATAACAATTAAGAGTGCACGTAGCCATCCTTGTTTAATTGCAGGGCTTTTAGTTAGTTCTGACATTTTTGAGTTTTTGGTTAGCAGCTCATAAAGTTAACAAAAGCTAGTTATTATGAAAGAATAAATTGAAATTCGAACTATTTTTATGACACGAAAAATGCTTACCCTGCAAAGGGTAAGCATTGTCCTTATTTGTATAAATAGTTATACAACTCCTTGTGCAATCATAGCGTTGGCAACTTTAACAAAACCACCAATATTTGCACCATTAACGTAATTCACATAACCATTAGACGATTTACCATACTTAACACAAGCTGTATGGATGTCTTTCATGATGCGTTTTAAGTGGTTGTCGACTTCTTCTCGTGACCAACTGATTCGCATTGCATTTTGAGACATTTCTAAGCCAGAAACTGCAACACCACCAGCATTAGCGGCTTTCCCTGGTCCATATAGAATTTCATTTTCTAAATAGACATCTACAGCTTCGGGAGTTGAAGGCATATTAGCCCCTTCCGAAACACAAATACAGCCATTTTCTATTAATGTTTGTGCATCTTTTTTGTTAATTTCATTTTGAGTAGCACTAGGCAAAGCTACATCACAAGGTACGCCCCAAGGTTTTTCGTTCGGATAATAACCAACTTTGAATTTCTTAGCATATTCTTCGATTCGGCCTCGTTTGATGTTCTTTAATCTCATCACATAGGTGAGTTTTTCTCCATCAATACCATCTGGATCGTGTATGAAACCAGAAGAATCGGATAATGTAACCACTTTTCCACCTAGTTCATTTACTTTTTCTACTGTGAATTGAGCAACATTACCAGAACCTGAAACACAAACTGTTTTTCCTTTTAAACTGTCATTTTTTGACTTAAGCATTTCCTGAGCAAAATACACATTACCATAGCCGGTTGCTTCCGGACGAATTAAACTTCCTCCCCATTCAGCTCCTTTCCCTGTTAAAACTCCTGTAAATTCATTTTTTAGACGTTTGTACTGTCCAAACATGAATCCAATTTCTCTACCACCAACTCCAATATCTCCTGCAGGCACATCCGTATTTGGACCAATGTGTTTACAAAGTTCGGTCATGAAACTTTGGCAAAACCTCATTACTTCACCATCCGATTTTTGTTTTGGATCAAAGTCTGATCCGCCTTTTCCACCACCCATCGGTAGTGTAGTTAAGCTGTTTTTGAATACCTGTTCGAATGCAAGAAATTTTAGGATACCTAAATTTACAGTAGGATGGAAGCGTAAACCACCTTTGTATGGGCCAATTGCACTGTTCATTTCAATACGATAGCCTCGGTTTACTTGAATTTCTCCCTTGTCATCAACCCAAGGAACCCTGAAGATTAAGATTCTTTCTGGTTCGGATATTCTTTCCAGAATTTTTGCTGTTTTGTACCTTGGATTTTCTTCCAAAAATGGAAGTAATGATTCAACAACTTCATGAACCGCTTGATGGAACTCTATTTCCCCCGGAGTTCTACTTTTCAAATTGTCCATAAATTCCTTGCTTGAAGGAGCTTTTAACATTGTTGTCATGATGATAATGTTTAAGTTAGACATGATTTATTTTGTGTGATCTAGCCAATCGCATTTTGGGAAACGAGTAGCTCTATTAAAGGTAAAAAAGAATCTACTCAAGGTCAAGTGGTTGGATCTCAATTAAATTCATTAAATTTAAGAGAGCCTATGAACAATAGCTGATTAAGAGCAAATGGCATACTATTTTTATTGTATCTACGTAAGTAAACCCAATATCTATGGAATCAGAAACTGGTAATGATCATGGAATAAGTAGAATAATTGCGGAAAATATTGAACGTTTAAAGGAGCTTTCTGCGATCAATCAAACAACAAGTATAATAAAGGAAGGAAAGTCAATAGAAGATACCTTGCAGCAAATTTGTTTTATACTTCCAAAAGCATGGCAATATCCTGAATTTACTGTAGCCCGTATTGTTTTTGAAGGACAAGAATATCTTAGTTCGGGTTTTCGCTTATCGCAATGGACACTTACGCAGGAATTTTTGACAATAGATAATCGAAGTGGGCGAATTGAGGTTTGTTACGTTAAAAAATTCCCAACATTAGATGAAGGACCTTTTTTGAAGGAAGAAAGGCATTTAATAGAAAATATTACCCATATCATTGTTGGCTATATAAATAGTGAAACGGGAAAGCATCTTCTGACACAAACGAGAAGAAAAGATCCTGATAAAAAGGAAACAATTGGGCCATATGTACCGGTGACCAATCGGAAATTATTACAGAATTTTTTAAATAAGAATAATTCAGACCGGGATATTTACCATGATCTAATGCCTTTTAAGGTTAAAGAGATTTTACTGGTAGCCAATTTATACGATGCATACTGCATAGAGCGAGAAGGAAGATTTTCGGAGCAAATTTCCAGTGAATATCATCAACTGAATTTGACCTCTATGCCAAGGGTTACAGGTGTTTCTACTCTAGAAGAGTCAATGGAGTTATTGCATTCGCGACATTTTGATATGATTATTTTAATGGTTGGTGTAGATAAGAAAACGCCTATTGAATTAAGTGAGCGAATAAAAAAAGAATTCCCATACATCTCAATTTTTTTATTACTGAATAATGATGCGGACATTGCTTTGTTCGAGGAACAGAGGTCGGAGTTGGTAAGTGTAGATAAAATATTTGTATGGAATGGAGAATCACAGGTTTTCTTCGCTATGATTAAGAGTTTAGAGGATAAGGTTAATGTAGAAAATGATACTAAAATTGGATTGGCTCGAGTGATTTTGCTTGTAGAAGATTCTGCCAAGTATTATTCTCGCTACATGCCGATGCTTTATCAAAGTGTACTGGCACAAACCCAACGGATTATTCAAGATGTAAGTACAGATGCTCAATATAAAATTCTTCGATTAAGAGCTCGCCCAAAAATATTATTAGCCTCTAACTACGAAGAGGCAATGAATATCTATTATCGATATAGAGAATATTTACTCTGCTTAATTTCTGATGTGAAATTTAAGAAGGATGGTATTTTTATGGATGACGCAGGAATTAATCTGGTGAAAGAAATAAAGGGGGAGTATCCAAATTTACCTGTAATTTTACAATCGTCGGATGTTACCAATGCGGCTCATGCTTTTACCATGAAATGCAGTTTTATTAATAAGAATTCGGAAACGCTACGTGGTGATATTCGCTTGTTTATTCGCCAGTTTTTAGGCTTTGGAGATTTCATTTATAAAGATGCTGCGGGAAAAGAGATTGCTACTGCTAAATCATTAAAAGAATTTGAAGAATATCTATTTCATATTCCAGGAGAATCCTTGGTTTATCATGCTACAAAAAATCACTTTTCTCTTTGGTTAATGGCGCGTGGTGAAATTCGAATTGCAAAAATGATTGCCCCTTATCGGATTAGTGATTTTAAATCTGCCGAAGATCTTAGGGATTATTTAATTAATGTAATTCAGAATTATCGAAACGAGAAAAATAAGGGAAAAGTTGTTGAGTTTGATGCAGATTTTGCTTTGAATTCGAATAATATAGTCACTTTATCGACAGGCTCTTTGGGAGGAAAAGGTAGAGGCTTGGCTTTTATAAATTCGATGCTATTTAATTTGAATTTAAGTCGGTTTGTGCCTGGAATTAACATTAAAGCGCCAATGACTGCAGTAATTGGTGTAGATGAATATGAGTCTTTTTTAGATCGAAATAATTTGCTCGAAAGAATGAAAGAGGTGACGAATTTTGATGAGATTCAACGAATGTTTATTGATTCGGAATTGACTCATAGATTGGTTCATAAAATTAGAATATTATTGATGAATTTTGAGCAACCATTGGCCATTCGTTCATCGGGTTTGTTCGAGGATTCTTTATTACAGCCAGTTGCAGGTGTTTTTCAGACTTATTTGGTTCCTAACAATCATACTGATTTAGATACTCGTGTTCGACAAGTTACCGATGCAATTAAATTGGTTTATGCTTCAATATTTTCGGATGAATCGAAATCGAATGTCTTTGCCATGAATTATAAAATAGAAGAAGAGAAAATGGCAATTGTGATTCAGGAGGTGGTTGGAAATCAATATGAATCTACTTTTTACCCTCACATATCTGGCGTAGCACAATCGTATAATTACTATCCATATGGTCATATGAAACCTGAGGAAGGCTATGCGGTTTTGGGTGTTGGTTTGGGTAAATATGTTGTTGATGGGGAGAAAGCATTTCGATTTTCACCAGTTTTTCCAACCATCGAAAATAATTCTGCTAAAGATCAATTTAAAAACTCGCAGGTAGAATTTTATGCCGTCAATCTTAATAAACCAGATTTAAACCTTTTGGAAGGGGAAACTGCAGGTTTAATTCGTTTGGATATAGACGATGCAGAAGATCATGGAAATTTAATGCATTGTGCATCTGTTTACAATGCTCTAAACGATACCATTAGTCCGGGTTTAGATACAATGGGGCCAAGAATCATCAATTTTGCCAATATCTTAAAATACAATTACATTCCTTTGGCGAAAACCATCGAATTGGTTTTGGATATCATAAAGGAAGCAATGGGATCTCCTATTGAAATTGAGTTTGCGGTTGATTTATCGAAGGACAAAGATGGAAAAGCTTCTTTTTATTTGTTGCAAATAAAACCTTTAATCGGGAATGTGGATGAGTATCATATTGATCTGAGTGAGATTGACCGAAAGAAAGTTTTGATGATTTCCGAAATGAGCATGGGTAATGGTTTGGTGGATGATATCGTGGATGTAATTTATATTGTACCAGAATTATTTAAGAAAGACATGACTCCGGATATTGCTTCTACTATTTCTAAGATTAATGAGGAAATGAGACAGGAAAGGAAAAGGTTCGTTTTGATTGGACCAGGTCGTTGGGGAACACGAGATAGATGGATTGGTATTCCTGTGAAATGGAATGATATTTCATTCTCTAAATTGATTGTTGAAACCAGCTTTGAGGATTATCCTTTAGAGGCGTCTTCTGGTTCGCATTTCTTCCACAATGTAACCTCGATGAACATTGGCTATAGTTCTGTGCATCATCACTCCGAGACTTCTTTTATCGACTATCAAATATTGAAAGATCAAGAATTAGTAGCTGAATATGGTGCAGTACGGCATGTTCGCTTTAAAAAGCCTTTAACGATTAAATTAGATGGCAAAAAAAGAATGGCTGTTGTCAGTTGGGAAAAGTAATGTTTATTTGAGCGATTTAAAATGAATTATTTCTGCACTTAAATTTTGCTCATGATATCCAGAAACCTTTACCAGTAATTCAAAATATTTTGGGAAATTCCCTTCGTATTCTGGGTATTGTTTTAGAATTGTTTCTTCGGCATTTTTATTGGTAACTAATTCCATTAAGCCTTTGTTGCCTATTGAATGAGAGTCTGAGATAATGGATAAGGTTTTTCCTTTTGGGGTAGGAATTTTTACGAAAAAAGCGTAATCCGTGTAAAAGTCATTGTAGGATTTTACAGCAGTGTATTTAATTGTATCTCTTTCATTTATCAGTGCCAAGCTGAGACCATTTTTATTAGGTATCCTGATTGAAGTTTTGGCTAAAAATTCATGGAATAATCCAATTGATTTCAAGGAAGTAAGGGCAATTGTGTTGTTGTTTTTTATATTCTCGATATTGATATCTTCTCCAGATTTCAATTGAATTTCGTTATTGCTTTTAGATAATGCTTTGAATAAAAGTGGTAAGGAGTTGATGTTGTTGTTGGCGAAATATGAAATGTCACTTTTATTGATATCATATTGATTTTTAGAGAATAAACTGGGTGTATTTGTTAATTCTACTTCCGAATTGATATTGAAATCTCGCACAACAAAAGTTGAATCATTCTCTAGATTTCGAACGGTGTAAAAAAATGGATTGGCAAGCATAAGGTTAACATCGCCTTCATCTGTGACATATTCATTCCAAATTGAATTTGCTGATTTTTCAGTATTAAAAATTCCAATTTGCCAAAATATCAACAAGTTGAGGAGAAGTAGGGCGCTTATGCTGACAATAAATAATTTAAGTGAGCTTGTGTTTGTCGTATTTGTTTTAGACTCAGGCAAACGAAAATTGAGATCGTATTTCCCTTTGGGGATTTCAATAATTATTTTTTCGTTTTGGCCTTCTTTTTTGTAGTAATCATCAAGTTTGGCTCTTAGTTTATGAACGTAAACACGAGCAATTGTTTCATCATTTTCTTTTAGGTCACCTTTCCTCTTGAACAAATCAATAGCAATATTAATTGCTTTCACATGAACCTCTTTTTTATGTGATTCAAATAGATAATGTAAAAGTTCTCGAAGCATTTCTGATCTTGAAAATACCTTACTCTTAACGATTTGTTCAATAATTTTTTTCTTTTCTGATTCCGTTATTTTCATTGCTACTTGTCAGATATGTAGAGGTTTGAAGGAAGTGGTTACGGTAACTAGTTACCGTTTTTAACTTTTAAGAATAAAATTTCAATCGTATTATTGTTTCAAACCGAAAGATATAACAAAACTAAAAATATCATATCATGTTAAAGCAAAAATTGCATTACTTCCTTGTTCTGTTTATTGGAATTTACTTTTTATCCAGTTTTACAGCTGCTGCCGAAAAGAGAATTACCTATTCGATCAATAAGAATGAATGGAAATTTATAAAAGAGGATGTTAAGAATGCACACAAAACTTCTTTTAAAGATAATGAGTGGCTTAGTGTAAGTATTCCTCACGATTTTAATGGAGGAATTGATGGAGTAAACAATGACGTATTAGAAGGACGTTTCGATTTTGAAAACGATGTTCGAACTATGTATAAAGGTCCAGCATGGTATCGTACAAATTTTAGTATTAATGAAAAGCAGGTCGGGAAACGAATATTTGTCGAATTCGAGGCAGTATCTTTAGAAGCTCAGGTTTGGGTAAATGGAAAAAAAGCAGGAACTCATCAAGGAGGATATACAGCTTTCTCAATTGATATTACTGATTTTATAAAGTTTGGGAAAGAAAATGTGTTGGCAGTAAGAGTCGATAATTCTAACAATTCGGGAATTGCACCATGGATGTTCGATGAAAAAGGTTCCTTCCCATTTAGTTTTGATTATGCAGTTTATGGAGGTATTTATCGTGATGTTTGGATTAACATTACAGACCCTGTAAAGATTGAAAAGGTTTTTAATACACCCGTTTGTGGTGGACAAGCGCCAAGCGTTTTATCGATTAATACCAAAGTGAAAAACTATTCGAAACAAACAAAAAAAGTAAAATTAAATTCTAAAATTTATTCTCCGGAAGGAAAATTAATAGCTGATAAAAAAATAAGCAAAAGCATTGAAGCTGGCGCCGAAGTAAGCTTTAAACAATCGGAATCAGCCCTTGGTGATGTGAAACTTTGGAGTATAGATAATCCTAAACTCTATAAAGTTGTTTCTACAATCAGTTATGATGGAAAGGAAGTAGATAATTTTGAAAGTAGTTTTGGATTTAGATATTACACTTTGGCAAATAATGAAGGCTTTAGCTTGAATGGAGAGTCAATGATGTTGCGTGGTGTGAATCGTCATCAGGACATGGAAGGCTTGGGTTATGCTTTGCCAAATGAACAACATTATGCCGATGTTCAAATTATTAAGGATGCCGGTTTTAATGCGATTCGTCATGCACATTATCCTTGCGATAGAGAATTTGCAAAAGCTTGTGATGAGTTGGGCATAATGCTTTGGTTGGAAATTCCGTTAACGGGAAGTGTTTCTGATGATCCTGCATTTACGGCCAACTGCAAGCAGCAGATGAAGGAAATGATTGAGCAGTATTATAACAATCCGTCTGTAATTGTTTGGGGAGTTGGGAATGAGTCCGATCGTTCGGGAGCAAACGAGGCCGGATCGAATAAACTGTACAAAGAATTAGTTGCTATCGCAAAAGGAATTGACCCAAATCGACCAACAACAGGTTGCAATTTCAAATACAAATCGAATCAAGAAATTGTTGATGTTTATGCGCCTCAAGACTGGAATGGCTGGTATATGGGAGAAATCGATTTGTATAATCCGAATCAAATGATTGGAGAATATGGTGCTGATATTGAATATACAACACATAGTGAAGAGGAGTTTGATGTTAGTAAGAATTACTATTCTTCAGGGAAAGTAGAATTTTGGTCTCAGGAATATGGATGTTTGCTGCACGAGTACAAAATTTCAAAAGGAATGTCGAATAAAGAAAAATTCCCAGGACAATTTGTTTGGGTTGGTTTCGATTTTGCTTCTCCAAGAATTGGCCGTGGAATGAACCCAATTCCTTATATGAATCAAAAAGGATTACTACTACACGATCATAAAACCAAAAAGGATGTTTATTACTTGTACCAGAGTATGTATCGAAAAGCAAGCGATTGCCCTATGCTTTATATTGTTTCGGAATCGTGGACCGATCGTTTTGACGAGCCTGGAGCCAAGGATGTTTGGGTGTATAGCAATTGCGATTCGGTTGTGCTTTACAACGATTTAAAACGAGAAGTTTCATACGGATCGAGAGTGAAAAATGCTGGTCCTAGAGGTGATACTCGTTTTCAGTGGGATTCAATAACTGTTGATAAGGATGCTCTTTATGCCGAAGGTTGGTTTGGCAATAAAATCGTAGCAAGAGATACCATTCAATTGGTTAAAATACCTGATTTAGAGAAATAAGAAATAGAATACAAAGGGCGGGTGAATCAACCTGTCCTTTCTTTTTAGTCGAATTTAATTGCCTTAGCCGGAGTTATTTTTGTAATTAAATAGGAAGGAATTAACAGCATAGATACTGTTGCAATTAAACTACCTATATTTAAAAGTATAAGGTGGCTAATGTTAAGATTAATTGGAACCGTGTCTACGTAATAGTTCGCAGGATCTAATGGAATAATTTCGAACCAATATTGAAGCAAGCAAATGCTAATTCCAATCACATTTCCCCAAAGCATACCTTTGCCGATTAGCATTGAAGATTGATAAAGGAAAATTTTACGGATCGACCAATTTGGAGTTCCCAATGCTTTCAAAATTCCAATCATGTTGGTTTTTTCCAGAATAATAATTAAAAGGCCAGATACCATGTTAAAGCCGGCAACTAAAATCATCAAGCTAAGAATAATCCATACATTAAGGTCTAACATATCAAGCCAACTAAAAATTTGAGGATATTTTCTAACAATATTTCTCACTTTTAAACTGGCACCATCTGCAGAAAAGGAACTTGCTGTAATACCCTTTACTTGATGTTCTATATAGGCTAGATCATCAAAGTCATCAATGAAAATTTCATAACCACTAATTTCATCCTCAGTCCAATCATTAAGTTTTTGAATGTGTTTGATATCGCAAAACAAAAACAATTGGTCGAATTCCTGCATTCCCGTATTGTAGATTCCCGTAATGGTAAACCTTCTCATGCGAGGAGGATTCTGAATAAAATGGAGAGATATTTTGTCGCCTAAATTAAGATGGAGCAGAGTAGATAATCTTTCTGAAATTAGAATGTCGTTACTTTTTCCATCATCAGATAATTGAATTGTATCTCCTTCTACAATGTGCTTTTTAAAAAAGTCCCAATCGTAATCAAGACCTACACCATTTAAAACAACACCTTGAATTTCCGATTTTGTTTTTAGGATTCCTGGTTTGGTTGCAAAAGCCTGAACATGCTTAATGCCAGAAATATTCTCAATTTGATCTATTGAAACTGTGCTTTTTTCAATTGGTTGAGTTTCAAAAGAGGAATTGTTGTCGTAATTTGTGATTTGGATATGTGAGCCAAATCCAATAACCTTGTTTGTAATTCCAGCTTTAAAACCTGTAACAATAGCAACAGCAAGAATCATAACAGCTAAGCCTAATGCAATGCCAAGAGTTGCAATACTAATGATAGGTCGAGAAATCTGTCGATCAGATTTATTCTTATAAGTAATTTTTTTGGCAATGAAGAGTTCTAAATTCAAATTAAAGTTCTTTTTTTTAGATTAATACAAAAGTAGTAATTTCAAGATTACAGAAGAGAAAAATAGATTAAATGAGAAAAATAAAACAAATAATGCAATTTCATGTACTGATTTCATGCCTGATTATTCAGTTTGGAATGAGTGCTTGCGCACAAAATAATAGTGAGGAATTAATTGTAGGGGCAGACAATTACCAAGAATATTTACCTGCCTTGGAAAGTAAAAATATCGCAATTGTAGCTAATCAATCGTCTTTAATAGCTGGTGAACATTTGGTTGATTTTTTACTGACTAAGAATGTGCAAATTGCAAAAATTTTTAGCCCAGAGCACGGTTTTCGAGGGAATGCAGATGCTGGCGAAAAAATAGCCAATGGAAAAGATGTGAAAACAGGTTTGTCTATTATTTCCTTGTATGGAAAACATTACAAGCCCTCAGCAAAAGATTTGGAAGGTGTTAATCTGGTTTTGTTTGATATTCAAGATGTAGGAGTTCGTTTTTATACTTATATATCTACTCTTCATTACGTAATGGAAGCTTGTGCCGAGCAGAACATTCCGCTAATTGTGTTGGATCGGCCAAATCCTAATGGACATTATGTAGATGGACCAGTATTGGAAATGGAACATAGCTCTTTTGTAGGCATGCATCCGGTTCCTGTTGTATACGGAATGAGTATTGGAGAATATGCTAAGATGATTAATGGAGAACATTGGTTGAAAAATAAGATACAGTGCGATTTGAAAGTTGTTCCTTGTCAGAACTGGAATCGAAATAAGATCTATTCATTACCAGTTAAACCATCGCCAAATTTACCTAACGATTTGTCGGTTAGCTTGTATCCATCTTTGTGTTTTTTTGAAGGTACAGAAGTAAGTGCAGGTAGAGGAACAGATGCTCCTTTTCAATTGTACGGACATCCATCTTTTACTCAAGGAGAATATAAATTTACGCCAAGAAGTATTTCAGGAGCAAGTAAATACCCAAAATTTGAAGGAAAAGAATGTACGGGATATGATTTAAGGGCAATTAACACGCAAGAATTTCGCAATAGGAAAGAAATCGATTTGTCATTTTTATTGACAGCATATGGTGAACTTAAAAAGGAGCCAAAGTTTTTTAATTCATTTTTTATGAATTTGGCAGGAACAAAAAAATTGCGAAAACAAATTGAGAATTCGTTAAGTGAAGAAGAAATTCGAAAAAGCTGGGATGCAGATATTCATAACTTTTTAAAAATCCGAAGTAAATACCTGATTTACTCTGATTTTGAAAATGAAAGGAATTAGAAACATCTGGTAAAAAGGAAAGTCGTTCTCGACTAGGCTGAAAATTTGATGACCTGTAATGCCATTTTATTGATTATTTGAATGGATTTTATTTAGAACTTTTCAAAATAATCGGTAAATTTAAAGGAGAGTACTAATAATAAATTGAAGAAAATGGCATTTACCTTACAATTATCAGACAAAGCTCCTAATTTTAAATTGCCTGCAACCGACGGCATATCATATAAACTTTCCGATTTTAAATCATCAAAACTACTTGTTGTATTTTTCACCTGTAACCATTGTCCTTATGTGATAGGTTCTGATGAAGATACACGTGCAATTGCTGATAAATATATTCCACATGGTGTTGAGTTTGTAGCAATCAACTCTAATTCGGCTAACACTTATGAGGAAGATGATTACGATCACATGGTTGACCGAATGGAAGAGTATGAATTCCCTTGGGTATATCTATATGACGAAACACAGGAAGTTGCAAAAGCATATGGAGCTTTAAAAACACCTCATTTTTATCTTTTTGACGAAGGAAGAAAGTTGATTTATACAGGAAGAGCTGTTGATAATCCTAAAGACACTTCAAAGGTTGAAGTTAGAGACTTAGAAAGAGCCATAGATGAATACTTGGGAGGAAAGCCAATTTCGGTTCCTTTGACTAATCCAATTGGCTGTAATGTAAAATGGGATGGGAAAGACAAACATTGGATGCCAGCCGATGCTTGTGACTTGGTTTAAAATATTTCTTTTTAGATAAAATAAAAACGGCCCCAAAATTTGGAGCCGTTTGCTATATAGAATAAGCTTGTAGCTTATAATGTTCTTCCTGGGTAAACCTTAAGCGCTTCAGCTAAAGTTTCCATAGCGTTTGCTAAATCTTCTTTCTTAAGAACGTAAGCAATACGAACTTCGTTTTTACCCAAACCTGGCGTTGCATAAAATCCTGTAGCAGGGGCAACCATAACAGTTTGGTTTTTGTATTCGAAGTCTTCAAGAATCCACTGTGCAAATTTATCAGCATCATCAATAGGAAGTTTCACTACTGTATAGAAAGCACCTTTTGGAGTTGGGCAGTAAACACCGTCCATATTATTCAATGCCTCAACAGTAAAGTTACGACGATCAATGTACTCGTTATATACTTCTGTGAAATATTCAGCTGGCGTATCAAGAGAAGCCTCGGCAGCAATTTGACCAAAAGCCGGAGGACATAAACGAGCTTGAGCAAATTTCAAAGCTGTGTTGATAACGTCTTTATTTTTTGTAATCATAGCTCCAATACGAACACCACACTCTGAGTAACGCTTAGAAACAGAATCCATAAGAATGACATTTTGCTCAATACCTTCAAGATTCATTGCAGAGAAATGCTCTTCTCCATCGTAACAAAATTCACGGTAAACTTCGTCAGAGAATAAATATAAATCATGCTTAAGAACGAGCTTGCGTAATGAGTCTAATTCTTCTTTTGAGTATAAATATCCCGTTGGATTGTTAGGGTTACAAATAACAATACCCTTAGTTTTAGGTGTCATTATCTTTTCGAACTCTTCGATTGAAGGTAAAGCAAAATCATTCTCAATGCTTGATGTAATTGGCTTTACAACAACACCAGCAGCAATAGCAAACCCGTTGTAGTTGGCATAGAATGGCTCTGGAATGATAATCTCATCACCAGGGTTCATACAAGACATCATAGCGAAAGTAATGGCTTCCGATCCACCAGTTGTAATCAACATTTCTTCTTCATTAATGTTGATACCAATGTTTTGGTAGTATTTAGCCAATTTTTTACGGTAAGAAACATTACCTGCTGAGTGAGAATACTCAATCACCTTCTCAGTACAATTTCTAATCGCATCCATTGCAACCTCTGGGGTTTTAATGTCTGGCTGACCAATATTCAATGGGAATACAGTTCTACCTGCAGCTCTTGCAGCTTCTGCATAAGGAACCAATTTACGAATTGGCGATTCTGGCATCAAGCGTCCTTTATCCGAAATTTGTGGCATTTGTTTATTGTTTTTTATATTTTATGAATAAGGTTTTCTTCTCCGCCAAAAATAGATAAAAATCCAAGTAAAAAAAATGATTTTCAATGCTTTTCAACAATGCTTTAAAAAACTGACCTTTAGGAAGTCCCAAGGCTTATTTTTGATCTATTAATCTTTGAAATTCTCATATTTACATGTTCCCTCATTTTATTGTCATTCAGTGAAGTAATATCCGACAGAATTTCGTAATTTTGAGCCAAATTTTTTTGAAAATCTAGAATTAATAAAATATAGTTAACAAATGGAAATCCCAACAAAGTACAATCCTGCAGAATCGGAGGACAAGTGGTATAAGTATTGGATGGATAAAGGATTCTTCCACTCTGTACCAGACGAGAGAGAGGCGTATACAATTGTAATACCGCCACCAAACGTCACCGGTGTCTTACACATGGGGCATATGCTGAACAATACGATTCAAGATGTATTGGTCCGCAGAGCCAGATTGCAGGGAAAGAATGTCTGTTGGGTGCCTGGTACCGATCACGCTTCTATTGCTACCGAAGCTAAAGTTGTAAATAAACTGAGAGAAGAAGGTATTTCTAAGGAAGATATTACTCGCGATGAGTTTATGAAACATGCTTGGGAATGGAAAGAAAAGCACGGTGGAATCATCTTGGAGCAACTTAAGAAATTAGGTGCATCTTGTGATTGGGAGCGTACTGCTTTTACAATGGATGAGTCTTTATACGATTCAGTAATCGATGTATTTATTGATCTTTATAATAAAGAAAAGATTTATCGCGGTGTTCGTATGGTAAACTGGGATCCATCGGCGCAAACAGCTGTTTCCGACGAAGAGGTAATCCACAAAGAATTACAATCAAAACTTTACTATTTAAGATATCAGGTTGAAGGTAGCGAGGAGTATATTACGATTGCGACGACTCGCCCTGAAACAATTCTTGGTGATACAGCAGTTTGTATCAATCCAAAAGATGAACGATTTGCTCATTTAAGAGGTAAGCGTTGTATCGTACCATTGGTAAATCGTTCTATCCCTATTATCGAGGATGAATACGTAGATATGGAGTTTGGTACAGGTGCTTTGAAAATTACGCCTGCTCACGATATTCATGATTATGAAATTGGTGACCGTCATAACCTAGAGTCTATCGATATCTTTAACGATAATGGAACCATGAGTGAAGCGGCACAGCTTTATATTGGTAAAGATCGTTTCGAAGTTCGTGATTTGATTCTTCCGGACTTAGAGAAAGCAGGAAACTTAGTTAAGGTTGAAGACTATGTGAACAAAGTTGGTTTCTCTGAGCGTACCGATGCTGTTATTGAGCCTAAGTTGAGTATGCAGTGGTTCCTTAATATGAAGGAATTGGCTGAGCCAGCTTTGGAGCATGTCATGAATGACGATATTCAATTGCACCCGGCTAAGTTCAAAAACACTTACCGTCATTGGATGGAAAATGTTAAGGATTGGTGTATTTCTCGTCAGTTATGGTGGGGACAGCGTATTCCGGTTTACTACTTGCCAGAAGGTGGTTATGTAGTTGCCAAAACAATTGAAGAAGCTCTTGTTACAGCTACGGCTAAAACAGGAAAGACATATCAATCAGAAGATTTACGTCAGGATGAGGATGTACTAGATACATGGTTCTCTTCTTGGTTGTGGCCTCTTTCTGTATTCGATGGTATTCGTAATCCTGAAAATGAGGAGATCAAATACTATTATCCAACTAACGATTTGGTATCAGGACCAGATATTCTATTTTTCTGGATTGCTCGTATGGTAATTGCAGGATATGAATACAAAGGTGAAAAGCCATTTTCTAATGTTTATTTGACGGGTATTGTTCGCGATGAGCAAGGTCGTAAAATGTCTAAATCATTGGGTAACTCTCCAGATCCATTAGATCTAATTGAGAAATATGGTGCTGATGGTGTTCGTGTTGGTATGTTATTGTGTTCTCCTGCTGGAGGAGACTTGCTTTTCAACGAGAATTTACCGGAGCAAGGACGTAACTTTACGACTAAGATTTGGAATGCATTCCGTTTGGTTAAAGGATGGGAAGTTGCAGATATCGAACAACCAGAATATGCACGAATTGCAACTGAAGTTTTCCATGCTCGTTTGAATAACACGATGGAGCAATTGGATGAGCAGTTCAAACAATATCGTATTAGCGAGGCCTTAATGACTGTTTATACTTTATTCCGCGATGAATTTTCATCATGGTATTTAGAAATGGTGAAGCCAGCTTATCAGCAGCCAATCGATAAGAAAACTTTCGATTCAACTGTTGCTCTTTTCGAGAAGTTGATGCAATTGTTACACCCATTCATGCCTTTCTTAACTGAGGAGATCTGGCAATTACTAGCCGATCGTTCTGAAGAGGATAGTATCATGGTATCAGTTATGCCGAAACCAGATTCTTATGATGCTGACTTGTTAGCAAAATTTGATCAGGTGAAAGAAGTAATTGTAGCTGTTCGTAACATCCGTAAGCAAAAGAATATTGCCTTTAAGGAAGTTTTGGAAATGAACTACAAAGCAAAAGGAGACAATTACGATGCTTCTTTCGATTGTGTGGTTGCTAAAATGTGTAACTTAAAAGAGATTTCAACTGCAAATGGTGAAATGGCTGGTGCCATGTCGTTCATTGTAAATGCAATTGAGTATTTCATTCCTCTTGGAGATCTTGTTAATGTAGAAGAAGAGATTAAAAAGATGGAAGATGAGTTGAAATATACGCAAGGTTTCTTGATGTCAGTTCAGAAGAAAATGAGCAATGAGCGTTTTGTAAATAACGCACCCGCAAAAGTGATTGAGATTGAGAAAAAGAAAATGGCTGATGCAGAAGCTAAAATCAAAGTTTTAGAAGACCGTATCGCTAGCATGAAGTAATTCTCATATAAGATATATTATAAAAGCGTCATTCTTAGGAGTGACGCTTTTCTTGTATCATAAATTTAAGTTTATTCTTTTTTATCGGGGAGATGCTTGTACAAGGCAATTCGATTTGTGACAAGCTTTTCGTAATCCTCAGATTCGTTAGATTTGAATTTTCTGACAATTTTTCCGTCGCTATCCCATAGAGTTACTCCAAAAGCCAACCTAACTCTTGGGTCGGTAACCATTAAATAAAAAACGATTTGTTTGTTATAAGTAGCTTGATAAATCGTCTTCTCAACATCAGAATCTTTTAATGACTCTTTTATTTCTTTTAGCCAGGTATACTCTTCAAATGGGTTTTGTATATCACATTTTGGTGTGTCATTTTTGCTGGCATTGCAGGATGAAAATCCAAGAAGTAGGATCAGAACAGACGTGATTATTTTCATGATTTTGTATCTCTTTGAATATGACCGTTTATGAAGATACTAATAAATCTTTGTATAAATGATGATTTATTACCTTCGCGCTTGCTATTAACTTTAAAACAATAAACACGATGAGTATAACTAGAATGGATTCGACACCGAGAATGAGCCGCATTGTAGAACACAACAATACGATATATTTATGTGGTCAAACAGCTAAGGATGCTAATACCGATATAAAGGAACAAACAATCACTACTCTTGAGAAAGTAGAAGAGTTGTTGGAGAAAGTTGGTTCTGATAAGAAACACATCCTTTCTGTTACAATCTATGTTCGCGACATGAAAGATTTTGCAGCTATGAACGAAGTTTGGGACGCATGGGTAGAAGAAGGTTTTCAGCCAGCTCGCGCTTGTGTTGAAGCTCGTATGGCGCGCCCGGAATTATTGGTTGAGATGTCGGTAATTGCTGCGAAAAAGTAAGGAGTAACAGTAAAGTATAAAGTTAAATCCGAAATGTATTTTAGATGCATTTCGGATTTTTTTGTATCTATTTCATCTATCAACCTATAAAACTTTTTTATGAAAACGGTTGTGTTTATTCATGAGCTAGGATAATAAAGAAATAATTCTTTAATTTGCAAAAGATAAAAGAGTCTTAAATCCGAATAGGGAGACTTAAGATAATTTTAAGTAAACTTTTCAAGTAAAAAAAGAATTAGTATGGATACGATTAAGCACATTCCTGAAAATGGAAAAACCCGAGTAGTGATTATTGGTGGTGGTTTTGCAGGCTTAAAACTAGCCCGACAATTGGCTAACACAAAATACCAGATAGTGCTGATTGATAGAAATAATTTTCATCAATTTCAACCTTTATTTTATCAGGTGGCAACTTCAGGTTTGGAACCCAGCTCTATTGCATTTCCTCTGCGTAAGATTTTTCAGAAGAAGAGTAATGTGCATTTCCGTATGGCTGATTTGTTGGAAGTGGATTCTAATGTTCAGGAAATTTATACCACATTAGGTAAGCTAAGCTATGATCATTTGGTCTTGGCAACAGGAGTAGATACAAATTACTTTGGAAATAAGAATATTGAAGAGTTTGCTATCCCTATGAAATCAGTTTCTGAGGCAATCTTTCTTAGAAACTCCATTCTTAGAAATTATGAAAAGGCGCTAAATGAATCGGATCCTGATAAAGCGGCGAATTATATGAATATTGTTCTGGTTGGTGGTGGACCCACAGGAGTTGAGCTAGCTGGAGCTTTGGCTGAGATGAAATCGGAAATATTGCCCAAAGATTATCCTGAGTTGGATTTCAGCTTAATGAATGTGTATTTGTTTGAAGCTTCGGATCGTTTGTTGAACGGCATGTCTGAAGTTGCTTCTAAAAAAGCAGAAGCATATTTAGAAAAGCTAGGTGTTATTGTAAAAACAGAAGCTCGTGTTGCTGATTATGATGGTTTAAAAATTAAGCTTGCTGACGGAGAAGTATTTCATTCTTATACTTTAGTTTGGGCTGCGGGTGTAACTGCACGTTCCATAAAAGGGATATCAGAATTTGCAGCTTCACGAGGTGGTCGAATTCGAGTTGACCTGTATAATAAGGTGGCTGGCTTAAATAATGTTTACGCCATAGGAGATTTGTCAATTCAAAAAGAAGGCGATTTCCAAAATGGACACCCTCAGGTTGCTCAAGTTGGTTTGCAGCAAGCAAGTAATCTAGCTAAAAACCTGAAGAATAAGTTGAAGGGTGAAAAGTGGAAGACATTTCATTATCAGGATAGGGGTTCATTGGCAACCATCGGAAAAAATTTAGCTGTAGCTGATTTGCCTGGAGTAAAAATGCAAGGTTTTTTTGCTTGGATACTTTGGCTGTTTGTTCACTTGATGGCT
This sequence comes from Labilibaculum sp. DW002, assembly GCF_029029525.1. NCBI lineage: Bacteria > Pseudomonadati > Bacteroidota > Bacteroidia > Marinilabiliales > Marinifilaceae > Paralabilibaculum > Paralabilibaculum antarcticum. The sequence continues at coordinate 28,532 of NZ_JAKJSC010000010.1, forward strand.
ATAGTTGGTGTAAAGAACCGTTTTTTTATTCTTATTAATTGGGTTTGGAATTATTTCACTTCTGATCAATCTTTAAGAGTTCTGATAAGACCTAAGAAGAGAAGTTTTACAGATAGGGCAAGTAAAAAGAAACATCAAGTTGAAATAAATTAGAATTTTAAAAGCACCGATTTCATTGAGATCGGTGCTTTTTTAATTTTTGGCACAGGCTTTGCTTCTAATCAGTCAAAGTATACCGGTACTTGATTTTAAGGATTCATCCCTACCATAGGATGACATTAGTAATAGCCATATTGAGAATGTTGCAGATAGCTGTAGTCTCTCCTAGATTAAAGGTTTATTTGGCTTAACACATTAAAATAAACGCCATGAGAACATCTAAGATATATAAGTTGGTAGCCAGTATAGTATTGGTTTCGGCAATTGCGGTTTCTACATCAAATGTAAATGCACAAAGAAGATCTCAAAAGGACAATAAAGTTCGTTATGAGGAAAGAAATAAGACAGATCGATTGAGAAAGTATGATAGAAAAGAGAAATACAATCGAAGTAACTATTCAACTCATTCGAATCAAAATAAAGATCGTGTAAGTAAGAAGCATAAGAAATATGATTCGCACAAGAAGCATGATCGCTATGCAAAGACTCATTCGAATCGCCATAATGATCGAAATGTGTATCGTAGCAAAAAGCATAAATCTTACGGGCATAATTCCCATGGACATAAGTCGTATGGTCATTCAAGTCATCATTATAGTGGGGATCGATACAGTCATTACAATCACAAAAGGCAAATTCGACCTCATTCTAGATACAGGCATTTTTATAATAATCATGGGCACAATTGTTATCACCATGATCGATATGGAAATGTGGTTATCCGATTTGCAAGTGAGCCTGTAATTATTAATCACCGTCATGGAGACTATTATTATTTAAATGGAGATTATTATAGATTTTATCCTGAGGTAGGATATGTATTAGTTGAAGCACCAAGTTCAACTTATTTCTCATATGTTCCAGATAATTGTCATCAAGTAAGTCACCGTGGAGGTGTTTATTATACAAATGGAGAGGTTTGTTTTGTGAAGCAGAGAAAAGGGTTTAGATTGGTCAATGCACCTTCTGGTTTACATCTTTCTTTCCGATTTTAATAAAATTGCATGTAATTTAACAGTATGTAAAATGACATGACTTTAAAAAAGTAAAAATAAGGGGGTGTAGTTGTGCAAAAGTCATAAAATGACTTCAAAAAAATGCAAAACTACACCCTTTCCTTGTGAAAAATGACGTTTTAGGCCTTGGGTGGTTGAAAATGGGGTGTTTTTAAATTAAGTATTTTATTGTGGGTTTTGTACTGGGTTTAATATGGGACTTGTTCTAATAAAAAATGAGCTTATTTTCTGGCAGTATATCCTTTTGAGGGGGTGTTCTAAAAAAAAGACTTTTTTAGCTTCGAAAACGTTTACGTAAATCTGTTGTAGAACAGTTTTTTTAGAGCTGGTAAAAATGTCTTTTTAGCTCTGTATCTGTTGATTTTATTGGTTTTATTTGTGTTTATAGTGAGTGCTTTTGTTTTTCTTATTCTGTTTGGAAAATCAATCGAAACTAGGCTATTTTATCCTACAAGAGCTTATTAAAACAACAACACACAATTTAAAACAGACATAATGATGACAAGGGATGAGTATTTAATGGATCCAAACAAACTGGTTCAGTACTTACAGAAAATGCCAAATGAATTCACAAAAGAGGATTTGATTCGTTACATCGAAGAAAATGGCATTCAGATGATCAACTTTCGTTACGTTGCTAACGACGGTAAATTAAAGACATTAAACTTTATTATAACTGATCGCAACCACTTAGACAATATTCTAAGTACAGGTGAGCGTGTTGATGGATCAAGCCTTTTCCCATTTATTGAGGCAGGCTCAAGTGACTTATACGTGATACCACGTTTCAAAACTGCTTTCCTGAATCCATTCTCAGAAGTTCCAACATTAGATATCCTTTGTTCTTTCTATACAGCTCAAGGTGAGCCTTTAGAAAGTGCACCAGAGCATATTCTTAAAAAAGCACACAACTGTTTTAAAGAAAAAACAGGAATGACTTTTAAGGCAATGGGTGAGTTGGAGTACTATATCAAAAGTACTAAAGCAGAACTTTATCCTGGTGAAGATCAAAAAGGATATCATGATTCTCAGCCATTTACTCAGTGGGAGAACCTACGTCGCGAGGCAATGGTACTTATTGCTCAGTGTGGTGGTAAAATTAAATATGGTCATTCTGAGGTTGGTAACTTCATTCTACGCGAAGATGGTTACGAGCAACACGAAATTGAATTTATCCCAGTTGAAGCAGAGGATGCTGTTGATCAATTATTAATTGGTAAGTGGATTGTTCGTATGCTGGCAGCTCGCGAAGGAGCACTAGTAAGCTGGGCTCCAAAAATTACTGTAGGTAAAGCCGGATCAGGTCTTCATATTCACATGATGCTTGAAAAAGATGGTCAAAACCTATGTGTTGAGAATGGCAAATTAAGCGATACAGCTAAAAAAGGTATTGCTGGAATTATGGATCTTGCCGGACCATTAACTGCTTTTGGTAACACAATTCCAACTTCATACTTACGTTTGGTTCCTCATCAAGAGGCTCCTACTTACGTATGCTGGGGTGATCGTAACCGCTCTGTATTGGTACGTGTACCATTAGGATGGGTTGGCGCTTCTGACATGATCAAGAGTGTAAATCCATGCGAGCCTGCTGATCCTAGAGATTTCTCGAGCAAGCAGACATTCGAATTTAGAGTGCCAGATGGTTCGGCTGATATTTATTCTTTAATGGCTGGATTAATTGTTGCAGGACAGCACGGTTTAGAGATGGATAACTCATTGCAGATGGCTGAAGATTTGTATGCTGATGTTGATATTTTTGCACCGGACTACAAAGAAAAATTAGATGCCTTAAAGCAATTGCCAACTTGTTGTTGGGAGAGTGCAGATTGTTTATTAGAAAAAAGAGAAGTTTTTGAACGCAATGGAGTATTCCCAAAGGGATCTGTAGATGCTGTTGTTAAAAACTTAAAATTATATGAAGATAATGGGTTAAATGATCGAATTCTTGGGAATGTAGATAAGATAATGGAGATTGTAGATACTTACATTCATTGTATGTAGCAATTGTTATTAAGCGCTGGCAAGGGATGGTTGCCAGTGAATTCTATAAGATTAGATTTTTATATGGGGGTGGTCCCGCAACGAGAGTTGCGGGACCTTTTTGTTATTCTTTGTATGCAAAAGAATAAGATTCGTCATGTTGAGTGACATCCAATCCTTTGTTTTCTGAATATTCTGATACTCTTAGGCTTACAAATTTATTGGTTATCCAGTAAAGTAAGTAAGAACCACCAAATGTAAATATGCCAACAATGATTAATGCCAAAATATGCATTAGAAAAGTTCTTACTTCTCCGTGTACAAGTCCAACTTCATGTGCAAAAACAGCAGTTAAAAGCATTCCTGTAATTCCACCCATTCCGTGTGCAGGAAATACATCTAAGGTATCATCAAGAGAAGTTTTTCCTTGTAATGTAATGGCATAATTACTAACAATTGATGCAACAACTCCAATGGTAATGGATGCGCCAACAGTAACAAATCCTGCTGCTGGTGTAATGGCAACTAGCCCAACAACCAATCCAATTGCAGCTCCAAGTCCAGAAGGTTTGTGTCCTCTTGCGCCATCAAGGAAAATCCAAGTTAACATTGCTGCTGCTGATGCAGTATTGGTATTAAGCAATGCTAAAACTGCAGTTGATGAGGCTTCGAGTGCAGATCCTGCATTAAAGCCGAACCAACCAAACCACAACATTCCTGCGCCTAGTAATACAAATGGAATGTTTGATCGTTTCTCGTTGTATTTCGATTTTGTTCTTTTTCCTAAAAACATAGCTCCTGCCAAGGCTGCAAAACCTGCCGACATATGAACTACTGTTCCACCGGCAAAATCTAAAACGCCCATGTTGCGAAGAAACCCATTTGGATGCCAAGTCCAGTGTGCAAGTGGTGCATATATAAATATTGTGAAAAGACTTATGAAAATCATGTAAGATCTAAATCTTACTCTACCTGCAAATGATCCAGTAATTAATGCAGGAGTGATGATGGCAAACTTAAGCTGAAACAAAGCAAAGAGTGCAAATGGAATGGTTGGGGCCATTTCTGGATGAGTTGAACCACCAACATTTTTAAACATGAGATATGTTAAAGGGTTGCCGACAAGACCAAAACCTTCAGGACCAATACTGTCTCCGAAAGCAAGACTAAAGCCAATGGTAACCCAAATCATGCTAACAATACCCATTGCAACAAAACTTTGAAGTATTGTTGAAATAATATTACGAGGATCTACCATTCCTCCATAGAAGAAGGCAAGCCCTGGAGTCATTAAGAGAACGAGAGCTGTTGATGTTAACATCCATGCTACATCACCTGAAACAATATTTGGATCACTAACTCCAAATTCCACACCTGGAATAAAAATTCCAATAATCGACACTACAATAAGTAGCAAGAAGGCATAAAGCCACTTTCTATTGTTCTTCATCACAATAATCATTTTAAAAAAATGTACAAAATCCGTTTGGTGTGATTATGGATTGTAGTCCGTCAAATAATACGCTTGGCTTCAAAAATAGAATAAAAAATACAACTAACCTAATTTGGAATAGGGGTTGAGTTTGTTTTTAATGCATTTTAATTGTGGACTACCCCATATTTAAGGCGCACTGTTTGAATTTTATTTATTTTGTGATTTAAATGTATTTGGCAGAATAGGGTATAAAAAAAGCTCCATAAATTGGAGCTTACTTTTTAATTTTTTTCGATGTTCAACCGATGAATGACAAATTTTCCAGTGTTCTTTTTTATTAAGAAGTTGACTCGGAATTTACCTTTTTTAGTTATTAAATCACCAATGACATAATTAGCTCCGGGTTTTCCTCCTGTATGTTTTTTCTTAAAATCTGTAGGAGGATATTCTCTGAAAAATTTTGCCATGATTTGTTTTGCTTGTGATTTGCTATAAATAGCTTCTTTGTCTTCAATCGATAATTCAATTCGATTTCCGAAGAAATTCGACAAACTAATACTATTGCCTTGTTTAAAGGCAGTAATTAATTCTCTTGGCAACTCATTTTGAGTTTGAGAACTTACAGTTGAAGAGCAAACGAATAGGAAGAATATTCCTGTTAATATGTATTTTATAAATCTCATATGAATAAATTTCAATTTAATATCATATACCTTTACACAAATACTGTGCGAAAAACATACTGCAAGTTAAAAAAAATATGAATCTCTTCTTATTTATACTGCTATAATTGATCTTTATGATGGATAGAGATTGCTGATTATTGTAGTTTTAAACCTTCAGAAATCTCTTTTTAATGAGCTAAATCAAGTTTATATTTGTACAGGCATTAGGGGGAGCAATAAGGCCTCTGTAGTTTAGTTGTGAGATATTAGCGAATGAAAAATGAAATTGTGACGATATGAAAATAATTCTTTTGGTAATTGGGAAAACAGATAAGGATTTTGTGAAAAATGGAATCGAAGAATATCAAAAACGCTTGGTTCATTATCTGCCTTTTGAAATAAATATCATTCCAGATATAAAAAATACGAAAAATCTATCTGAAAATCAGCAAAAACAAAAAGAGGGAGCATTAATTTTAGATAAAGTAAAAGCAGGTGATCACCTTATTTTACTCGATGAGGGTGGAAAAGAATTTTCTTCTGTTGCTTTCTCAAAGTTTATTGAGCAAAAAATGATTGGAGGTACAAAAAAATTAGTTTTTGTGATTGGAGGACCTTACGGATTTTCCGATGATGTTTATCGCAAAGCTCAGGGAAAGGTGTCCTTATCTAAAATGACTTTTTCTCATCAAATGATTCGGATGATTTTTACAGAGCAGTTGTATCGAGCTATGACTATTATTAAAGGTGAACCTTATCACCATGTTTGATGCTTTAAACTAATTATGCTAATTTGTGAAGTGTTTAGCATGAATTTTGTACTGCATACAAAATAATAAATATTCTGCTTATGCATCGCATTTCTTTGACTGTCATTATATATGCCTAATATATCAACAGATGAAAAATAAATTGCCCAAATATTTTCTAGCGATTTTCTCGTTAGTATTTTTTCTGTTGGCTTTTTCTGCCGATTTTTATTTTAGAAGTAATGATCGCTTATTGAAAGTGGCAAATCATACGCAGCAAGTATTTGAGAAAAAGGAAAAGCTACTTCATAAAGATCTTGGGGAGTTAAAGAGTGCTATTGCAGATAAAAATGGTGTTCTTCGTAAGTATCAGAATTTCACAGAGTTCGAAAAAGATCTTAAAAAGGATGGATTTGTTCTGATTGCATACCAGCAAGATAGTTTGATTTTTTGGAGTGATAATTCTTTTTTATTGCCAGAGAAAAGAGACTTGGATGAGGACCAGTCTTTGGTTGTTAAATTGCAGGATGGTTATTACTACAAACAAAAGCAACAATTAGATTCTGTTGATTTGTATGGATTTTTATTGCTAAAAAAAACCTATCCTTTTCAGAATAAATTTCTAAAAAATCATTTTGGCCCTGATCTTCAAATACCACATAAAATTGACATTTCTTTAAATCCTGAAAAAGGTTTACAGGTGAGTAATGTTAGTGGCGATTATTTGTTTTCATTATACCATTCGCAAGGTAATTTTGGAGAGCGAACAGGACAAAATGGTATTGGAATTCTTTACTTCTTGGCCATTTTATCGGGACTACTTTTTATAAGCCTTTTGTTACGCAAGATAAAAGATCCTAAATTAGGCTTTATAGGTTTTTTTGTATGGGGCTTAAGTTTGCTCTTGTGCAGGTATTTTATGTTGTTGTGGGGAGTTCCAGAGGTCTTCTCAAATTTGGAAATTTTTTCTCCAGTTCTGTTTGCGAGCTCTTTCTTTTTTCCTTCGCTTGGTGATTTTGTTTTAAATGCACTTTTCTTATTTGTGTTTGTTTACACTTATTCCAGATTTTTACTGAAAAATGATTTCTTTAAGCCTAATAACTCAGCAAGAATAATAATTTGGTTAGTCATACATCTAATCTTTCTTTATAGCCTTTATTATGCTATTACCATTCAATTTGAAAGTTTAGTGCTCGATTCTAGTTTTAGCTTGCAAATGTTTGTTTTTCAAGATGAAGGTGGTTTCGTTTTTGTAGGTTTTTTAGTTTTAGTATTTCTATTTTATTCTTTAGGTCAAATCGCTAATGTAATAGCTGTAGTCTCTAAGAATGAATGGAATTTAAAAAAATATTTAGCGATTGTTCTTCCCATTTCAATCATTTTTAGTGCACTCATCTATTTCTTAAATCCAATCAAAATAGATTTTGTTGTTAGCCTATTTCCTGTTCTTTTGGTATTTGTTTTGGGCTTGATAAATTATCAGAAAGAATCTGGGGGAAGATATTCTTTGTATGTTATTCTCTTGTTAGGGGTTTCTGTATTTGTTACAAACCGAATTAATTATCATTCGGGAGAGAAAGAGAAGCAAGATCGACAAGTGGCAGCAATGAACCTTTCTACGGAATACGAGCCTACTTCCGAATCCTTTTTAATGGATATTCAAAAACGAATAGATCAAGACTCGATTCTTAGCTTCATGTGTAAAAGACCTTTTAAGCATGAGCTAGAGATTCAAAATTACATCCAAAATAAATATTTTAAAGGATTTTGGGAGCAGTATCATCTACAAGTTACAATTTGTAATCAGTATGATGACTTAACTATAGAGCCTGATGATCAAGTCAGAAACTGTTTTGAGTTTTTTGAAGAGATGATTGCAAAAAATGGAGAGCCAATTCCGAATAGTGATTTTTACTATTTAAATGAATTCGATGGAATGGTTTCTTATTTGGGGGTGATTACAAAACCGACCATTCGATTCGGTAAAATAAACATATATCTGCGTCTCGATTCTAAGGTTGGAGATGAAGGTTTAGGTTATCCTGATTTGTTGCTTGATGAAAAGATTGATTTACGTCCTTTGAGTAACGATTATTCTTATGGGAAGTATCAAGATGGAAAGTTAATTACCTCTTCGGGGAAATTTAACTATTTCATGAGTAGTGCAGGTTTTGGAGAAAGTACAAAGGAACTTTTTTGGAAACAAGTTGATGACTATGATCATTTGATTTACAAATTTGATAATAATGCCGTGGTGGTGAGTTGTCCATCGATATCATGGTATGATAGAGTGGTTACGATTCCGTATATTTTTGTTGTTTTTTACTTTTTTGGATTTTTGATTTGGTCATTTGAAAAAATAAGACTGCATCATCGGTTTAATTTGAGTTTTAAATACCGAATTCAATATTCTATTATTGGCTTGTTAATGCTCTTCTTTGTTTTGCTTGGTGGAGGAACGGTTTATTATAATATAAATCAGGCTAAGGATACCAATAATAGAAATTTGCAGGAGAAATTGGAGCTTGTTAAAAGAGAGGTTGTTGGTGATCTATTGCAGAATAAGGGCAAAATTTCAGAAGAAGAACTAACCGATCGATTAAGGCAATTATCCAATTTAATTTTCGCAGATATCCATCTATACGATCTTTCAGGTAGTTTATTATCTTCTTCTAGGCCTGAGATTTTTGACGAAAAACTGCAGGAGCGCAAAATGAATTTTGCTGCCTATTATCAGCTCTATTTTAAAGAACGAACTCATTTTATTCATAAAGAGAGAATAGGAAGAATGTCTTATTTGTCGGCTTACGAATCTATTGTTGATGATAATAACAAAACCATCGCTTACGTAAACTTACCTTATTTTCTAAAAAGTCAGGAACTGGAAAAAGAAATGTTTAATCTGGTTTTGGCAGGAGTTAATCTTCATGTCTTGATGATTTTACTGGCTATTTTTCTTTCCGTTATTATTTCAAATAAAATTACTTACCCGCTTCGATTGATTCAGAATCGTATAAAGGCTACACGCTATGGTTCGTATGGAGAGCAGATTGAATATGCTAAAAATGATGAAATTGGCAGTTTGGTTAAAGATTATAACCAAATGTTGATAGAGTTAGAAGACAGTGCGAAACGTTTGGCTCGTTCGGAAAGGGAATCGGCATGGAGGGAGATGGCAAAACAAATTGCACATGAAATAAAGAATCCTTTAACGCCAATGAAGTTGAGTATTCAGTTTTTGCAGAAACGTTACGAGGAAAAGACACCTAATTGGGAAACTCATTTTAATCGGGTAAGTAAAACTTTAATTGAACAAATAAATGCATTATCATCTATTGCAACAGCATTTTCTAATTTCGCAAAAATGCCATTGGCAAAGAATGAAGATTTAAATCTTGTGGAAATTCTTCAGCATGTTATTAATCTTTTCAAGAATGATGATTTTGATCTGAAACTGGATTTGAACAAGATAGAGGAAGCGAACGTTTTTGTTGATCGAGAACAGTTTGTTCGAGTTTTTGTAAACCTCATAAATAATGCAATACAGTCAATTCCTGAAGGAAACGATGGGCAGATTGTAATGGAACTAGAAGAAAGAACATCGGATTATCAGGTGAGTGTAATTGATAATGGTTCTGGGATAAATGATGAAATAAGAGGAAAATTATTTTCACCTAATTTCACAACAAAATCAAGTGGAATGGGACTTGGCTTGTCAATCGTGAAAAATATTATTGAAAATGCGAAGGGGAGTATTTTTGTAGAATCAGAGCAAGGCGTAGGTTCTTGTTTCATTGTAAGAATTCCTAAAAAATAGAATCTAAGATATGAAGATTTCAATATTGGTTGACAATACTGCAAAAGAAGGATTTGCACATGTTCATGGTTTTTCTGCAGTACTTGGTTCTGAAAAGAAAATACTATTTGACTTGGGACCAAATGGTTTGTTTCTGGAAAATGCCAAGAAGATGAATATCGATTTGTCTAAAATAGAAACGGTAGTTTTGAGTCATGGGCATTGGGATCATGGTGATGGTCTGAAAAGTATTTTTGGGAAGTCTTTAATTACACATCCAAATTCATTTGCTCTACGTTTCAGAAAAGAAAGTAAAACTCCCGTTGGTTTGGGAATGTCAAGAGATGAAATTTCAGCTAGATTTGATTTAAAAGAATCTAAGGAACCTTATTGGCTAAACGATAAGATGGTCTTTTTGGGAGAAATACCTCGTAAAAACAACTTCGAAGCACTGGTAACAACATTTACTTTAGGTGATGGTTCGCCCGATTTTGTAATGGATGATTCTGCAGTTGCAATTAAAAGTGAAAAGGGCTTAATTGTTTTAAGTGGATGCGCTCATGCAGGAATATGCAATACGGTTTCTTATGCGAAAGAGGTTTGTGGAGAAAATAAAGTTTATGCGGTTTTGGGTGGTTTTCATTTGAAAAAGATAGACGATGTTTTTCAGAAAACAGTAGCGTTTTTTCAGAAAGAAAAACTTGAATTGTTGGGGGCAACCCATTGTACTAGTTTTGCGGTACAAGATGAATTTAAAAAATATTTTAAGACTCTTAATTTAGAGGCTGGAGTAGAAATAGACTTGTAATTATTTTACTTCATCCATGGAAATAAGCTTGTGTAAAATTGCATACACAGTAAGTCCAGACACCGATTTAATTCCCAACTTTTGAGTAATGTTTTTGCGATGAGTAACCACGGTGTGAATGCTGATGAATAATTGATCAGCAATCTCTTTGTTTGTTAATCCCAGGGCAATGTGCTTTAGGATGTTCTTTTCTCTTGCGCTAATGACATCAGCATTTTTATCGGTTATTGAATTTTGATTTTTTTCGTTCAGGATTTCTTGTAATAAATCAAGAATTGTATTTTTTCCATCCAAATAATGGATGTAACCATCTGCCTTTAGTTCTTCCTTTATATTTTTTTGATCTGATATTAAAATCAAGGAAAGTTTATTTCCATTTTTAAAATTTCTCTTTAAGTCGGGGCAATTCGTTGGTAGCAATTCTGGATTGATAATCAGAATGTCAGGTTTTATTTGATTTACAATTTTGCACACGTCATCCTTATTATCGATAGATTGGACTATTTCCGTATTCTCCAGGCTATGAAGAGTCGATCGAAGTCCCTTTCGAATCAAAAATGAATTTTCAGCAATTAAAATAGTAGATCTAGCCATTTAGGTAGAGAGTTAAAGTAGGTTTTTGATCGATTTTTCCATTAATATAACCTTTGGTGTTAGCACCTTGTCTTCAATTCTTGAATGATAATTTAAGTCTTCTTCTAGCTTGAATAAATCTTGAATAATTTTATGGTACAAGTTTGTATTTAGTGGAGGTGTCAGATATTTTATCATGATGGTTTTTAAATCCATCAATTTTTCTTCAACATCATCATGCGCATCTTGATATTTTAAGATAGAAAAAGAATCATAAATTTTCTGGTTCTTTTCCGAAATAACTCCTGCCTTGCAAATCTCCTCTACAGTCAAAACATAAGGAAAAACGACTTCTTCTTCATGCATAATATGCTCAGTTAATTCATTTTTATAACCTTCATAAAAATTCCTAATCAGCAAGATATATTTCTCATCCTCAGTTTCGGTGTGCTGCAAAGCTTCTATTAAATCTTCAATCTCTGAAAGCTTCTCATTCAAATAGCTTGAATGGGTCATTTTCAGATAGGTAACGATATCTTTTGATGGAATTGATTGCAATTCCTCTTTCGGAAAATAATCTTTATCATGATAAGCATTAACAAGCTGCAAGAAGAAGTTTAAGTCGACTTCATTTTCTTCGCATACTGCGGCAACAGTTTTGTCGCCAAAACCCAAATTTATTCCAAAACGATGTATTACTGGAATTAGCATGTAATTTAACTGAATTACATCCGCCAGCTTCATTTCTTTTTTAATATGCATAGCTTGTTTCGTTTAATCAATCTAAATTAATAAAAAGTAGGAGATTTCCGAAGAAAGTAAAGTAGAATGCAATCGAAAACTGAAACCAAATGAGTTATAACACTAAAAATAGAATCTTATGGCAAAAGATTTTTGAATTTCATTTGGGATCAGTTATCTCGAGCATGTTTTATGCATACAAAATTAGGTATCTTGATATGTGCTGCAATACCTATATCTTGGTATTTACTTTTGAAAATGAATTTTCTCTTTGATGTGCAATATGCGAGACTTTGCATATACATATTTGTCATCGTCTTTGTCGGTTGATTTTTGGATGAACATAGTGTAGTAAGCTAAAGCTTTGTCTTTATTATCACCAAATTCTTCATAAGTTGTTGCAATTTCATAATAGACATTGGGGTCCTTGTCATCTAACTCTAAATGCTTTTTATATGCGTCAATAGCCTTTTGGAATTGGCGTGTTGTGCCGTACGATTTTGCCAAGTACAAATGCATTGCTGCTTCAATTGTTGGTGTGACATAGAATATCGCATTTTCAAGATAGGTAATCCCTTTTTCGTGTTGTTCTAATCGGGCATAACAAACACCATTGTAAAAATTAATCATTGGATCTTTTTCAAAAGTTTCTCCACAATCGTAAAAAGATTTAATTGCTTGCTCGTATTGTTTGGTTTGCATGTAACAAATTCCAAGCTGTTTGTTTTCTGCTAAAGATAGTTGCTTGTTTTGTTTTAAATCTTTTAATATGCTTAAGGCATTTTCGTACCATTCCAAACCAATTAATACTTGAGCTTTTTTCTTTAGTAGAAGACTATTGCCCGGATAAGTGTCTAAACCTTTATTGGCCATCTCAAGAGCTTGCTGATAGCCTGCCATTTCATAAAATAGTTGAATGATATGTGTTAGTACTGAAAGATCCTTAGGATTTAGTTCGTGGGCCTTCAAATAGGCTGCTAAAGAGCCAATGTAGTCTAGTTTTTTCTTTTTTAAACTTCCTATTTGTTTGTATATATATGGGTTTAAAGTGTCGCGTTCATTCAATTCCAGAAAAATATCTAGACTTTTTTGATGTTTGTTTTGAATGGCAAATGTTTTAGCCAAGAGAATCCCTATTTGATAATTGTTTGGTGATTTAGATTTGGCTTCAATAAGTATTTTCTCTGCATCAGGATAATTCCCAAGAGCGTAAAGACAGCCGCTTAAATTAATTAGAGTGGCTGTTGAATTTGGATCTATTTTGTAAGCTTTTTGGTAGTTGTCTTTTGCTAAACTATTTTTATTTAGGAATTGATAGGCTTTACCAAGACGAAAATATAATTTGCTGTTTGCATTGTCCTTTTGTACCATTTGTTCAAGAAGTGGTATTGCCTCGGTATACTGTCCCGAAAACAAGAGTTGGTCAACCTTTTGGTTTTTTTGAGAAAAACTTTGAGTAGCACACATTCCTGTGCAAAATAATAAAAGCAGAATAATATGTTTCATGTTTTGGGTTTTAGGATTACAATATAAATGTAACTAAAATATTAGTTTACAAAAATTATTTTCATCCTAAGCCAAAAAAAGCCGATTCAGAATTTCTGAATCGGCCAATGGAAATGCTACTTGTAGCAATTTATTTCTTTCTTACAAAAATTTGGATTGGAACTCCGGTAAAATCCCAGTTATCACGAATTTGATTTTCAAGATAACGCTTATATGAATCGCGAATATACTGTGGAAGATTACAATAGAACGCAAAAGTTGGAGCAAAAGTTGGTAATTGAGATACATACTTAATTTGTATGAATTTTCCTTTGACTGCTGGTGGTCTGAAATTCTCAATTGCTTTCAACATCACTTTATTCAACTCCGAAGTCTTTATCTTACGTACACGGTTTTCGTATACCGTAATGGCATTTTCAAGCACCTTAATCAAACGAACTTTCTCAACAGCAGAGGTAAAGACAATAGGCACATCGTTAAAAGGAGCTAAGCGCTTGCGAATATCAGCTTCAAATTCCTTCATCGTATTGGTTTCTTTAGAAAGAAGGTCCCACTTGTTTACCATCACCACACACCCTTTACGGTTCTTGATAACCATATCGTAAATAGCTAAATCCTGAGCTTCAACACCACGGGTTGCGTCTAATATTAGAACACAAACGTCAGCACTTTCAATCGTACGAATAGAACGCATCACAGAATAGAACTCCAGATCTTCGTTTACCTTTGGTTTCTTACGAACACCAGCCGTATCTACCATGATAAAATCATGCCCAAATCCTTGGAAACGTGTATGAATTGAATCACGAGTCGTACCCGCAACATCGGTTACAATATTTCTATCAACACCTAACAGAGCATTTACAGTTGATGATTTTCCAACATTTGGACGACCTACAAAGGCAATACGAGGTAAATCCATGTCATCCTCTTCTGGTTTCTCGATGAAATCAGCTACTAGTGCATCAAGCATATCACCTGTTCCCGAACCATTGACCGAAGAAATTGGGTAAACCAAATCACCTATTCCCAATGAATAAAATTCATTCGCAGCATATATCAATTCACTATTATCAGCCTTATTGGCTACAACATATACTTTTTTCTTAGTACGACGAAGAATTTTAGCTACAGCCTGATCAAAATCTGTTAAACCATGCTGAACATCCAAAACGAAAAGAATGGCATCTGACTCATCAATTGCCAACATCACCTGCTTACGAATTTCTTCTTCAAAAATATCATCAGAGTTAACTGAAAAACCACCTGTATCGATCAATGAAAACTCTGTTCCATTCCAGTCGGCCTTACCGTAATTTCTATCACGAGTTACACCCGCAGTTTCATTTACAATCGCCTTACGAGTTCCTGTCAAGCGATTAAAGAGTGTAGATTTTCCAACATTTGGACGACCTACAATTGCAACTATATTGCCCATTATTTTATTTTTCTAACGCAATCTCTGCGTGTAATATTTATTCAATTTCAAACAAACTCTTTACGGATTCTAGTATCCAAATCCTTTGAGTTTTGAGTCTTTACTTCTCCAATCTTTAGCAACTTTTACATAGAGTTGCAAGAATACTTTCTTTCCAAAGAATGCTTCAATATCTTTTCGGGCATCCGTTCCTACTTTTTTCAAAGCAGCACCTTTGTGCCCAATAATAATTCCTTTTTGTGAGCTTCTTTCAACATTTATAACAGCCATGATTCTAATGATCTTTGGCTCATCCTTATACTCCTCAACTTCCACCTCAACACTATAAGGTACTTCCTTATCGTAGTTCATTAGAACTTTTTCTCTGATAATCTCAGTCACGAAAAAACGAGATGGTAAATCTGTCACCTCATCTTTAGCGAAATAAGGAGGAGCTTCAGGTAGCAACTCTAAAATACGACTAAATAAATTGGAAACATTAAAGTTTTCTTTGGCTGACATTGGGCAAATTTCAGCTTTTGGAAGCTTTTCTTTCCAAACTTCTACCATTTCAACCAATTTATCTTGGTTGGTTAAGTCAATCTTATTCAAGATCAAAATTACCGGAATGTCAGTATTTTGTACCTTTTTTCAAAAACTCTTCATTTTTGTCGATGGTCTCAACAACATCAGTTACATAAAGAATAATATCTGCATCAACCAATGCCGAAGTTGAATACTTCATCATCGATTCCTGAAGCTTATAATTTGGCTTCAATACACCTGGTGTATCTGAATATACAATCTGGAAATCGTCTCCGTTAACGATTCCTTTGATTCTATGGCGGGTCGTTTGCGATTTCGAAGTAATAATTGAAATTCGCTCTCCAACCAAATTATTCATTAAGGTCGATTTTCCAACATTAGGATTACCAATGATGTTTACAAAACCTGATTTATGAGGCATATGTACTCCAATTTAGTGATTTAAAAATTTTTGCAAAGATAGAAATTTAAATGCCATTTACGAAAATGTCTGCTGTTCATTAAGATGGAATTTTTTAAAAAGTGATTTAAATAGCTTAAATTGATATCTTTTAGCTCAAAGTTTAATTCGTAGTCTGGGGTTTTATGATTAATTATTCTTAATTTAGAATGATCATGATGAAAAATTGCTTAAATGGAAACAAACCACATATTGCTTATCGTATTTTTGATAGGAACCGTTTTGAATGGTTTAGCGATGTTTGAAGCGTTTAGATTAAAAAGAAAATTTAATATAACATACAGTAGGAGATTAAGAAGAGCTATAAAAAAAGATATTGACACAGTCGTTTTGGCTAAACGGATTACCTATATATTTTGGCTGCAAAATGCAGGAGTTTTTGTTATGTTGCTTTTTTTCGGTTTGTTCTTTTGGCTCTAAATAAATTTTATTCTTTACGAAAAAGGTCTACTATTTATTTTTGATGGTAAAGGATTCGTTAAGAATCTTTAAATTCTATAAATAGGCTTGTGAACTAGGTTTGTTTTTAATTCCTAAAACTTTATATTTGTAGCAGAATCAGAGCTAATACCTCTGTTTAAAATATTTATTGTTTCTTCAGGGCAGGGTGAAATTCCCGACCGGCGGTGATAGTCCGCGAATCGAAAGATTGAACTGGTGTGATTCCAGTACCGACAGTAAAGTCTGGATGGAAGAAGAAAACAAGCATTCAATTTGATTAATTCATGTCATTGGTGATTATCACCATTTGGCTATACCTATAATAGATGCCCTGAATAGTTTACTAAACTGTTCAGGGCTTTTTGTTTTTATGCGAATGAGTAAAGATTATAAATACATGCAGTTAGCTTACAATTTGGCTAAAAAAGGTTGCGGAGGTGTAAACCCTAACCCTTTGGTAGGTGCTGTAATTGTAAAGGATAATAAAGTGATTAGTGAAGGTTACCATGAGATTTATGGTGGTCCGCATGCTGAGGTTAATGCTTTTCGTTCTGCAAAAGAACCAGTTGAAGGTGCTACCATGTATGTGACACTAGAACCTTGTTCTCACTATGGAAAAACACCACCATGTGCTCAAGCCATAGTCGATAATAAAATTGCACGTGTGGTTATTGGCATGTTAGATCCGAATCCTTTGGTTTCTGGTCGAGGAGTTAAGCTATTACAAGAACATGGCATTGAAGTTGAATCGGATTTTTTAAGTGCAGAATTAGCACAAATGAATCGTGTGTTTTTGAAGTTTATTCAAACTAAAACACCTTACATGGTTATGAAAACAGCGATGACTCTGGATGGGAAAATTGCATCTTACACTGGTGATTCACGTTGGGTTTCTAATGAATTATCAAGAGCTAAAGTTCATGAATTAAGAAATGAGTTGATTGCGATTATGGTTGGAGTAGATACTGTGATTGCCGATAATCCCATTCTAACAACTCGATTGACAGGAGATAAAAAAGGAAGAAATCCAATTCGAATTGTAGTGGACAGTAAAGCTAGAATTCCGTTGGATTCAAAAATATTAAATTCTTGTGAAGCTGCGAAGACAGTTTTGGCAGTTACAGAAGCTGCGGATTCAGAGAAACTAGAGGCGATAGAAGCGTTAGGGAATGAGGTTTTGAAGATAAAATCCAGCAATGGAAGGGTTGAGCTGAAAGATTTAATGGCAAAACTTGGAGAAAAAGGAATTGATGGTATTCTTTTGGAAGGCGGAGCAACGCTTAATTATGCTGCTTTAGAATCCCAAGTTGTTGATGAAGTACACGCTTATATTGCTCCCAAAATAATTGGAGGTTACGAAGCAAAAACTCCGGTAGGAGGAAAAGGAATTGAAAAGATGAAGGATGCTATCGAATTAGAGAATATAGAAATAGAACAGCTTGGAAATGATCTGATGCTGACCGGGAAAATTATAAAGAAGTAAAATAGTTACAACTGTTTACTGATAACTGATATTTGTAGAGATGTTTACAGGACTAATAGAGGAAATAGGACATATAAAAGCCATGAAAAAAGGCGGAAACTCAATTCGATTGAGTATTGCTGCCAATAAAATCATGGATGATGTAAAGCTAGGCGATAGTATTGCAACTAATGGTATCTGCCTGACAGTTGTAGATTTTAACTCAAATGGTTTTTCTGCTGATGTGATGCCGGAAACAATGAATCGTTCAAGTTTTCATCAGCAAAAAGAGGGCGCTCGGGTAAACTTAGAAAGAGCACTTCGCGTTGGTGATAGAATGGGTGGTCATATGGTAAGCGGACACGTTGACGGGCTTGGTGAGATTATTTCTCAAACTAAGGATGATAATGCGATTTGGGTGAGTATTGCAGCTCCTAAAAACATTCTAAAATATGTGATTGAAAAGGGATCAATTGCTATTGATGGAATCAGTTTGACTGTAGCTTATGTGGATGATAAGCAATTTAAGGTTTCAATTATTCCTTTGACTCAGGATGATACAACTTTAGTTTCGAAGAAAATCGGGAGCCTCGTAAATTTAGAATGCGATATGACTGCCAAGTATATTGAGAAGTTCATGTTTCATAAGGATGAAGAATCAGCAAAGGCTGAAAAATCTGATATTTCGATGAATTTTTTGAAAGAAAATGGCTTTGCTTAATAAAAAAACAAAACAAACAACAATACATAAAACTATGAAATTTAATACCATTGAAGAAGCGATTGAAGATATCAAAGCCGGTAAAATGATTGTGGTGGTTGATGATGAAGATCGTGAGAATGAAGGTGACTTGTTAATGGCAGCCGAAATGGTGACGCCTGAAGCGATTAATTTTATGGCCCGTCAGGCTGGAGGTTTAATTTGTATGCCAATTATTCAAGAACGTTTGGATGAGTTGAATATTGACATGATGGTGCAGAAGAATACGGATGCAAAGCAAACTGCTTTTACTGTAAGTATTGATGCTGCAGATTGTACGACGGGTATTTCTGCTCACGAAAGAGCACATACTATCAAATTGGTTGTTGATCCTAAGGCTAAGGCTGAAGATTTTACGCGTCCAGGACATATTTTCCCATTGGTAGCTCGTAAAAATGGTGTTTTGGTACGTGCTGGGCACACCGAAGCTGCTGTAGATTTAGCTCGTATGGCTGGTTTACATCCATCGGGTGTTATCTGTGAAATTATGAATGATGATGGTACTATGGCTCGCGTTCCTCAGCTTCATGAATACATCAGAAAGCATGATTTGAAAATGATCACTATTGCTGATTTGATTGAATATCGTCGTCAGACTGAGTCGATGATTGAAAAGATTACCGAGACGGCAATGCCAACGAAGCATGGTGAATTTAGAGCTCATGGTTATATCAATAAAATAAATGGCGAACATCATGTTGCACTGGTAAAAGGAGATGTTAGTCTTGATGATGAAGTCTTAGTTCGTGTTCACTCTGAGTGCTTAACAGGTGATGCATTTGGATCTATGCGTTGCGATTGTGGAGATCAGCTACAAGAAGCTTTACGTCGAATCGAGGAAGAAGGAAAAGGTATATTACTATATATGCGCCAGGAAGGACGTGGAATAGGTTTGATGAACAAGCTTAAGGCTTACCAATTGCAAGATGAAGGTTTGGATACTGTTGAAGCTAATTTGGCTTTAGGTTTTAAGGCTGATCTTCGTGATTATGGTATTGGTGCCGCTATTTTATCTGACCTGGGCGTTAAAAAACTAAGATTAATGACAAACAATCCTCTAAAAATAGCTGGATTGAAAGGTTACAATCTTGAAGTTGTAGGTCGTGAAGAAATTGAAATGACTTGCCACGAAAAAAATGAATTTTACATGCATACTAAGATGGAAAAGATGGGACACATCTTACATCAGGATGTAAAATGGAACATGCAGAACGATGATAAAAAAATTAAAGGAGCAAAATAATTTGTTGAATGGTATTGGGATGCCTAACATCCCGATACATTTTCTAGATATTCGAATACTATAAAAAACAAGAAAATGAATACAATTGAAGGAAAGTTAATTGCTGAAGGTTTAAAGTTTGGTATTGTTGCTGGACGATTCAACGAATTTATTGGAGGTAAACTTCTGGAAGGTGCTTTAGATGCAATTAAGCGTCATGGTGCTTCGGAAGATGATGTTGATGTTGCTTGGGTGCCGGGTGCATTCGAAATTCCATTGGTTGCTAAAAAATTAGCTAAATCAGGAAAATATGACGCGGTTATCTGTTTAGGTGCTGTTATTAAAGGATCTACGCCACACTTCGAGTATGTTTCAGGTGAGGTAACTAAAGGTGTGGCTTCTGTATCATTAGATCAGGAAGTACCGGTAATCTTTGGTGTTTTAACAACTGATACCATAGAGCAAGCAATTGAGCGTGCAGGAACAAAAGCTGGAAACAAAGGTTTCGAAGCTGCAGCTTCTGCAATTGAAATGGCTAATTTATTGAAGCAATTCTAATGTCATTTTAAATGCATATTTGCACATAGATATAAAATCAAAAAAAATCCCAGCAGTGATGCTGGGATTTTTTGTATGCTAGAACTTGAATATACTATTATGAATAGATCTTAAGCATTTGAACTTCTTTTTGGCTTAAGAATCTCCATTTTCCACGAGGAATGTTTTTCTTGGTAATTCCTGCGAAAAATACACGATCTAATTTTTCAACTTCATATCCTAAATGTTCAAAAATTCGACGTACAATTCTATTTCTTCCAGAGTGAATCTCAATACCAACTTGTTTTTTATCTTTCGAATCGGCAAAGCTAATTGCATCAGCTTTAATCTCACCATCTTCTAATTCCAAACCTGCAGATACTTGATCCAATTCTTCTTGAGAAATCTCTCTGTCAAGAAATACGTGATAAATCTTTTTCTTGTTGTAACTAGGATGAGTCAAACGCTTTGTTAAATCACCATCGTTGGTGAAGAGCAAAACACCAGTTGTCATACGATCCAGTCTTCCTACAGGATAAACTCTTTCGTCACAAGCATGTTTAATTAAATCCAAAACGGTTTTTCTTCCCATTGGATCATCAAGTGTCGTCACAAAATCTTTAGGCTTGTTTAAAACCAAATAAACTTTTGCTTCGGCTTGTAGTTGTTTGCCATCCATACAAACAACATCCTTTATGTTTACTTTTGTCCCAACTTCAGTAACAATTCTATTGTTAACAGTTATACGGCCGTCAGCAATGCGAATATCTGCTTCTCTTCTAGAGCATGCACCTGTGTTTGAGATAAATTTATTTAATCTTAAAATGCCATCTTCAGGACCTGAAATTTTTGCGTGAGCAAGTTGTTTTTTCTTGCTGTAATGCTTTTTCTGAAGTGTTTCACGATTTGGTTTGTTTTCAAATCGATCAAATGGCTTTTTGTTTTCTTCCTGATTTTCATTCGATTCGTCAGAATTTCTTCTGTTGCGATCACCGGAATTGGAATCTTTTCTAAATCTAGGGTTCGATTGATCTCTTCTGTGTCTTCTTTTATCAGAATCCTGTCCAAAAAAGTCATCTTCATCTCTTCTTGGCGATCTTGATCTAGAGTCGTCTGAACGACCTCTTCTTCTGTCAGAATTTCTTCCTGATCGGTCATCGTCAGATCTTCTTGGTGATCTTGAATCGTCTGAACGATTAGTTCTTCGGTCTGAATCTTCAAATTTTCTTGGAGATCTAGATCTTGAATCGTCTCTTTGGTAAGGTTTGTCCGAACTCTCTCTACGTTTTCTAGGGAATTCTGATTTTCCTTCCTTATCATCATCGCGTGATTCTGAATCCCTATTAAATCTAGGGTTTCTGCCATCAGGCCTTCTTTCGTTATCCTTTTTAGATCCAAAAGAAGCTCTGTCTCTTCTTTCTTTACCGTATTTTTTTTCTTCCATTTCTGAATTGCTGATCAATGTTCTGAACCTGCAAAGGTATTAAATATCAAAGAATATATTAGTTAGCTGCTTAAAAACTTCAATTTATTTGAGCGAGGAGAGGTTTTGTTTTATTACTTTTGATCAAAATCTAAAACAATAGATGATGTTGTTATTTTACATGGCGGCATATCGAATTTGATAAATACACACTATTATTCTTTAAATATGGCATTAATCAAATCGATATCAGGAATTAGAGGTACCATTGGCGGGCAAGTTGGCGATGGCTTAAGTCCTCTGGACATTGTAAAATTTACAGCAGCATACGGAACTTGGGCAATCAGACGTCACGCAGGCAAGCGTGTAAAAGTTGTTGTTGGCCGCGATGCTCGTATTTCGGGTGAGATGGTTGACAGAATTGTAGTTGGTACACTAATGGGATTAGGTATTGATGTGGTTGAAATTGGCTTAGCTACTACGCCAACAACTGAAATTGCTGTGACAAACGAAAACGCTCATGGTGGAATCATTCTAACAGCAAGTCACAATCCAAAACAATGGAATGCCCTTAAATTATTAAACGAAAAAGGAGAATTTCTTAACGATGAAGATGGAAAACTCGTTTTATCAATTGCTGATAAGGAAGACTTTCACTTTGCAGATGTTGACGATTTGGGACAGGTTACTCATGTAACTGATTATAATGAAAGACATATTCAAGAAGTTTTAGATCTTAAATTGGTTGATGTTGAAGCCATCAAAAAAGCGAATTTCTCAGTAGCTATCGATGCCGTAAATTCTGTAGGTGGTGTTGTACTACCTCAACTTTTGAAAGCATTGGGCGTTAAAAATGTGATCGAACTTTACTGCGAACCCAATGGTCATTTCCCACATAACCCGGAGCCATTGCCTGAGCACTTAACGGCAATCGCCGATGTCATGAAATCAGGTAAAGCTGATGTTGGATTTGTAGTAGATCCTGACGTAGACCGTTTGGCTATGGTTTGTGAAGATGGTAGCATGTTTGGCGAAGAATATACTTTGGTTGCTGTAGCTGATTACGTATTGGCAAACACTCCTGGCAACACCGTATCAAATATGTCATCAACCCGTGCTTTGGCTGATGTGACAAATGCTCACAAGGGTGAATATACAGCTTCAGCAGTTGGTGAAGTAAATGTGGTTACCGAAATGAAAGCTAAGAATGCAATTATTGGTGGTGAAGGTAACGGCGGTATCATCTATCC
Organism: Labilibaculum sp. DW002; assembly: GCF_029029525.1. Taxonomy (NCBI): domain Bacteria; kingdom Pseudomonadati; phylum Bacteroidota; class Bacteroidia; order Marinilabiliales; family Marinifilaceae; genus Paralabilibaculum; species Paralabilibaculum antarcticum. The sequence goes on from NZ_JAKJSC010000010.1 coordinate 51,481, forward strand.
GGAATCTCACTACGGTCGTGACGCATTGGTTGGAATTGCATTATTCCTAACTCAGCTTGCTAAAAATGGTAAAAAAGTGTCTGAACTTCGTGCTGAATATCCAAGCTATTTCATCTCTAAGAATAAAATTCAGTTGACTCCTGAAATTGATGTTGATGCCATTTTGGTTGCAATGAAAGAGAAGTACAAGAACGAAAGAGTCAATGATATTGATGGTGTGAAGATCGACTTTGCTGAAGAATGGGTTCATCTTCGTAAATCGAATACAGAACCCATTATTCGAATCTACTCTGAAAGTAAAGACGAAGCAAAAGCTAACGCTCTAGCTGAGAAAATTATCTCGGAAATTAAAGAGATCATTAAGTAGAAAAAAAATAGTTTTTTAAGGGTGCAGAAGGTTTTTCTTTTGCACCTTTTTTTTTGCATAAAAGAAATAATTCCGTAATCGTTTGCGTAGATTCATTTTGCTAAAAATGAAGTTTTTTTTTGAGAAAAATAGAATTTATATTTTTAAAAATAAATTGCGTTTCCCTTGTGTAATGTGGCTTCTGAATAAGAGATCTGTATATCGGTATTGAAGCGAAGTCCCTGTATGGGTGTTTATACCCAATTTTGAAGTAGTTAAATATGTCAGAGTTTAGATAATTATATTTTAATTTTTATATATTTAAGAGTTACTGCTGAAAAGCAGGTTTATTTGTAATTCATTTTCTAGCATTGTGTATATATTTGCTAGCGAATTAGAGAAAAAATTCTTCATTGAAAACAAATACGTACATTATAATAAAAGATTAAGCCTTATGAAAATAACTGTTGTAGGCGCAGGTAATGTTGGCGCAACATGTGCAAATTGCATCGCTCAAAAAGAATTGGCAAACGAGGTTATCTTGGTTGACATTAAAGATGGTTTATCAGAAGGTAAAGCTCTTGATATGTGGCAAACTGCTCCAATTAATTATTACGATACCCGCGTAAAAGGTGTAACTAATGATTATACTGCTACTGCTGGTTCAGAAGTTGTTGTGATTACTTCAGGTCTTCCACGTAAGCCGGGTATGAGTCGCGATGACTTAATTTCTATCAACGCAGGAATCGTAAAATCGGTTACTGAGAACGTTGTGAAGCACTCTCCTGACGCAATCATCATTATCGTATCGAACCCACTTGACGTGATGACTTACGCAGCTTTCTTGACTGCTAAAAAAGCATCGAATAAAGTATTTGGTATGGCTGGTGTGCTTGATACAGCTCGTTACCGTGCCTTCCTTGCAGAGGAATTAAACGTTTCTCCTAAGGATATTCAAGCGTTATTGATGGGTGGACACGGTGATACTATGGTTCCACTTCCTCGCTACACAACTGTTGCCGGAATTCCTGTAACTGAGTTAATCGAAGCTGATAAGTTAGAGGCTATTATCGAGAGAACTAAAAAAGGTGGTGGAGAACTAGTAAATCTTATGGGAACTTCTGCTTGGTATGCACCAGGTGCTGCTGCTGCTCAAATGGTTGAAGCTATTGTTCGCGATCAAAAGAGAATTTTCCCTGTTTGTGCTCTTCTTAATGGTGAGTATGGCATGAATGATATCTACTTAGGCGTACCTGTAGTTCTTGGTAAGAACGGTATTGAAAAAGTGATTGAAGTAAAATTGAATAAGGAAGAAAAGGAACTTCTTGAAGGATCTGCAACTGCAGTGAAATCAGTAATGAAAGTTCTTGATGAAATGAACGTTCTTAACTAAGAACAACTCATAATTAAAATACAAAGCTTGTCTTCATTTGAAGACAAGCTTTTTTTTGCTTTTGAATTAATAGTCTTGGTTAAAAAGTGAATTGTGATATTCAGTAGGGGTTTATGATATAAATATCTGTTCTTTTGGTATATTTGCTATCCTTTGTAGAAAATGTCGATGAAATTAGAGATTCCCATAGAAATAATAGAGCTTGAAAGTCAGAGTTTTCACTTGTTAATCAGGTGTAAGGTGAATGGTTTTGAAGAAGGAGATTTAGTAATAGATACTGGCGCTTCGAAAACAGTTTTGGATCGAAATTTTGTACCAAGCTATACAGTACTTGAAGATCAAGATTCAGAAATGCAGTCTCGAGGATTGGGTGAGGGAAGTCTAAATACTGAAATGGTTAAGATAGATTCATTCCAATTAGGAGGTTTTTTTATGAAAGATTTACAATGTGCATTAATTGATTTGTCTGGAATAAATGAAATGTATCAGCAACATTGCAACCGCAAAATTTGTGGTTTATTGGGAAGTGACTTTCTTTTGAAGTACAAGGCAGTTATCAATTACGAAAGACGAATACTTTCTTTAGAGAAAAATAATATGCCTGAATTTCTTGAATGACATAAAATTCAAGTGTCTCGAGGAATTATTGAACAATGTAATTTGAAAAAAAATAATATATTTGTGCGTTAATTTGAGGTGAAAATTAAAAATATCACATAATAAGAATTTATTAAACCTAAACACATGCGAAATAAAGGAGCGATTAGACTTCTCGCTATTGTATTTGCCCTAGTGAGTTTGTATCAATTGACTTTTACCTATGTAACAAAGAAAGTTGAGAAAGATGCTCGTCTGTTTGGTGCAGGCGATATCAAAAAAGAACAAACTTACCTGGATTCAATTCGAGGAGAAAAAGTGTATAGTTTCTTAGGACTAAGAGGTTATACTTACAAAGAGTGTAAAGAGCTTGAGATGAACTTAGGGCTTGACCTTAAGGGTGGGATGAACGTTACCATGGAGGTTTCTGTTGTTGACATCATTAAGGCTATGGCTAACAATAGTAAGGACGAAACTTTCGTTGCTGCTATTGCAAAGGCTAAGCAGTTGCAAGCTAACTCTCAGGATGACTTCGTAACACTTTTTGGAAAAGCATTCAGCGAAATCAACCCTAGCGCTCAGTTATCTTCACCAGATATTTTCGGAACTCTTGAGTTAAAAGACAAAATTGCTTTTGGTGCAACTAACGATGAGGTTCTTGAGGTTCTTAAGACTGAAACTGAATCAGCTATTGACAATACGTTCAACATCTTGCGCTCTCGTATCGACCGTTTTGGTGTAGCACAACCTAACATTCAGAAAGCTGATGTTTCAGGTCGTATCATCATCGAACTTCCAGGTATTAAAGATGCTGCTCGTGTTCGTAAGTTACTTCAGGGAACTGCAAGTCTTGAGTTCTGGGAAACCTATACTGCTAGCGAAGTAACTCAATACTTAAATGTAGCGAACGAAAAATTAGCTGGGATCAACGCTGCTTCAGATCTTTCTTCAGATGTAAAAGAAGAAGTTGCTGAAGAAGTTAAGAAAGAAGCTAAAGCTGACGAAGATGTTGCTCTTTTAGATAAAATTGAAGAAGGTGCTCAAGATTCTTTATCAGATCTTCAGAATGCAAAAGAAATTGCAAAAAAATATCCTTTGTTTTCGAAATTAAATCCTACTCAAAGAGGATCTTCGAAAGCTGTTGTTGGAATGTCTCATATTAAAGATACAGCTCGCGTAAATAATATTTTCGCAATGCCAGCCGTTAAGTCTATACTCCCACGTAACTTAAAGTTATTATGGGATGTTAAATCAATGGACAAAGGTGGAAACTTCTTTGAGTTATATGCTATTAAAGTAACAAGCCGCGATGGTAAAGCACCACTTGATGGTGATGTGGTAACTTCGGCTCGTGAAGAAATCGACCAGCAAACAGCAAGCGCTGAAGTATCGATGAGTATGAACGGTGAAGGTGCTAAAATTTGGGCACGTATGACTAAAGATAATCTGCAAAGAGCTATTGCTATTGTTCTTGACGGCTATGTTTATTCTGCTCCAACTGTACAATCAGAAATTAAAGGTGGCTCTTCTTCTATTAGTGGTGGTTTTACTATTGCTGAAGCGAAAGACCTTGCAAATATTCTTAAGTCAGGTAAGTTGCCTGCTCCTGCACACATTATTGCCGACGAAGTTGTTGGACCATCATTGGGACAAGAGTCAATTGAAAAAGGTATGTGGTCATTCATCATCGCCTTCTTATTGATCTTGGTTTACATGTTCTTCTTCTATAGCAAGGGCGCTGGTCTTACAGCAAACGTCGCTTTGATCACCAACTTATTCTTCATCTTTGGAGTCCTTGCTTCATTAGGTGCAGTATTAACACTACCGGGTATTGCGGGTATCGTCTTAACCATTGGTATGTCGGTCGATGCGAACGTACTTATTTTCGAGCGTATTCAAGAAGAGATGAAGTCGGGTAAAGGTTTAGGTTTAGCTATCTCTGATGGATATAAGAACGCTTATTCTGCGATTATCGATGGTAACTTAACAACTCTTTTAACGGGTATTATTCTTTACATTTTTGGTGAAGGTCCAATTAAAGGTTTCGCTACCACACTTGTAATCGGTATTATTTCTTCATTATTCGCAGCAATTTTCATTACTCGTTTATTCTTCGAAGGACGCCTTAAGCGTAAGAGCAATATTACATTTACGACTAAGCTTACTGATAACTGGTTGCGTAATACTGCAATTACTTTCATCCAGAAAAGAAAAGTATTCTATGTGATTTCAGCTATTGCTATTGTTGTTTCAATTGGATCCTTATCAACTCGTGGTTTAAATCAAGGTATCGACTTTAAAGGAGGTAGAACTTACGTTGTAGCTTTCGATCAGCCGGTAGTTGTTGGAGAAATTTCTAAGTCTCTTGATGCTGTTTACGGACACGCTCCTGAGGTGAAAACATTTGGTGGTAATAACCAAGTTAAAATTTCTACTAAGTACAAGATTGACGAAGAAGGAATCGAAATTGATGATGAAGTAGAAGCTAAACTATTCGAAGGATTAAAGCAATATCTTCCAACCGGAACGACTCTTGAATCATTCCTTGAGAATAACCGTAAGATGTCACAAAAAGTAGGTCCTACTATTGCCGATGATATTCGTCAGTCAGCAGTTTTGTCTATCTTATTTGCATTAATCGTGATCTTCCTTTACATCATGGTTCGTTTCTCTAACTGGCAATATGGTTTAGGTGCTGTTGCAGCCCTAACTCACGATACAATTATTGTATTGGGTATCTTCTCAATATTCAAAGGTCTCTTACCATTCTCACTTGAGATTGACCAAGCCTTTATTGCAGCGATTCTAACTGTAGTTGGTTATTCGATTAATGATACCGTGGTTGTATTTGACCGTATTCGTGAGTACTTGGGATTACATCCTAAGCGCGATCCGGAAGGGGTTATCGACAGTGCATTGAATAGTACATTGCGTCGTACATTTAGTACTTCTCTTTCTACATTAGTTGTATTGTTAGCAATCTTCTTCTTCGGAGGAACATCAATCCAAGGCTTTACTTTTGCATTAATTGTCGGTGTTGTAGTTGGTACATACTCTTCACTATTTATTGCAACACCTATTGCTTACGATACGAAACTACGTATTCAGAAAGTAATTGCTAAAAAGAAGTAATCTAAAAACGATTATATAAATCTTCCCTCGAATCAACTGATTCGAGGGATTTTTTTTGCTCTTTATCAAATGGAATGCTTATCTATATTCTTGATTTGAATTTTCTTCGGTATATTTGTTTAAAATATCAATCAAATGGAGAGTAATCTATTATTTATAAGTGGCGCCGAGATCGTAATTGTATTGGTTGTAGTTTTGCTGTTGTTTGGATCAAAGAAGATTCCTGAATTAGCTAAAGGGCTTGGGAAGGGAATGAAAGAATTCAAGCGTGCAACCGATGATATCAAAAGCGAGATTAAAAAGGAAACTGAAGTTCTTGATAATATCAAAGACTTTAAAGATGACCTTACCAAAAAGTTATAATCCTATTTTTTAGGTTTTATCATTCCAGCAGAAATGTGTGGAATTTTTTTTATTCCAATGGACTATTTATATCTATTTTTAGGTTTCGTTATCCTTTTGTATAGCGGAGATTTATTAGTGAAAGGTGGTGTAGCACTGTCTTCACATTTTAAGATTTCAACTCTAGTTGTTGGGGTTACAGTAGTTTCGTTTGGAACATCTGCACCTGAACTTTTTGTGAGTTTAGATGCTGCTCTACATGGTAGCCCTGATATTGCCATTGGCAACGTTATCGGTTCTAATATCGCGAATATTGCTCTTGTTCTCGGGTTTACGGCTATCTTAATGCCTTTACCAGTTCGAAGTAACTCCATAAAATTCGACTGGCCTTTTATGATGGGGGCATCCATTCTTTTTTACCTCTTCATCTTAAATCAAAAATTAGAATATTACGAAGGAATTGTCTTTGTAATACTTTTGATTGTGTTTATGGTTTGGACGATCTGGAAATCAAGAAAAGAAAGTAGAGGATTAGCAACTGAATTTAAAGAGGCAAAACACTCAATACCTGTAGCTTTGTTATTGATTGTTGCAGCTTCGCTTGGATTGTATTTTGGTGCAAATTTATTGGTAGATAGTGCTAAAAATATTGCTTTAGATTTTGGCGTAAGCGAACGAGTAGTCGGATTGACTTTAGTCGCATTTGGAACATCTGTTCCCGAATTGGCTACTTCTGCTGTAGCTGCTTACAAAAAGGAAATGGATATTTCTATCGGAAATATTATTGGGTCTAACATATTCAATATTCTTGGTGTTTTGGGTGTTACATCCATTATTAAAAATATTTTTATTAGTCAGCCAATCATTTCTTTTGATATACTTATCATGTTAGGAATTTCATTTCTATTGTTTTTACTGATTTTACCTTTGCGAAAGGGTAAACTTCATCGATGGAAAGGATTTTTACTACTATCCGTTTACCTGATTTATATTTATATAGTTTTCACGAAGTAACGAAATTGATATGATAGCTGCAGATCAAGTCAAAAAAAGCTTTGGAACAGTGGATGTTTTAAAGGGGATTGATTTAAATATCGCAAAAGGGGAAATTGTTTCTATTGTAGGAGCAAGTGGAGCAGGTAAAACTACTCTACTGCAAATATTAGGAACTTTGGATCGGGCAGATTCTGGGAAAGTTGCTTTTGGCGGTGTTGATATTACTTCTTTCGATGAGAAAGAATTATCAGCATTTCGAAATGAGAACATTGGTTTTGTTTTTCAGTTTCATCATTTGTTGCCTGAATTTACAGCTATCGAGAATGTATGTATTCCTGCTTTTATTGCAAAAAAATCAAAAACTGAGGCAATGTCTCGAGCAAAAGAGTTGTTAGAAATGCTCAATCTTGGACATCGAATGGAACACAAACCATCTGAATTATCTGGTGGAGAAAAGCAAAGAGTAGCAGTTGCCAGGGCATTGATTAATGATCCTATGGTAATTTTAGCTGATGAGCCTTCAGGAAATCTGGATTCCAAAACCAGACAAGAACTACACGAATTGTTTTTTGCTTTAAGAGATCAATTCAATCAAACTTTCGTGATCGTAACTCACGATCCTGAATTAGCTGATTTATCTGACCGAAAAATTATTATCTCTGATGGCCTAATCGATGAAAACGAATAAATTTTCTTTTCCCGAATTGAAAGAATTTCTCGACGAGAAGTATGATTTATACAATCGTGAATCTTTCATTACAAGTGATCCAATACAAATTCCAAGAGGCTTTACTAAAAAAGGAGATATAGAAATAGCAGGTTTTCTTAGTGCCAGTATTGCATGGGGGCAAAGACCTACCATTATTCGAAATGCGAAATGGTTGATGGATCGAATGGACCAACAACCCTTAGATTTTATCTTAAATGCAAAAGATTCCGATTTAGATGTGTTTAAAGAGTTCAAGCATCGAACCTTTAATGGTGACGATTGTGTTTTCTTTTTAAAGTCCTTGCAAAATATCTATAAAAAGCACGGAGGTTTAGAGGATGTATTTGCAAAGGGTGTTGGCGAAAAATCAAATGTTAAGAATGCTTTGGCTTATTTCCGTGAAGTGTTTTTTGAGGTAGAACATTTAGATCGAAGCGAGAAACATATTTCTAATGTATTGAAAAAGTCAGCTGCGAAACGTCTGAATATGTATTTGCGATGGATGGTGAGAAAAGACGATAGAACTGTGGATTTTGGTTTATGGAATAAGATTAATGCTGCAGATTTGTATCTTCCATTGGATGTTCACACAGGAAATGTGGGAAGAAAATTGGGTTTGCTAACGCGTACACAAAATGATTGGCCTGCAGTTATTGAAATCACCTCTAATTTAAGAAAATTGGACCCGAAAGATCCGATCAAATACGATTTTGCCTTGTTTGGATTGGGAATTTTTGAAAAGTTTTAAGCATGGCTAATAATTATTTTGAATTCAAGCAATTTCGAATCGATCAGGATGGATCGGCAATGAAAGTTGGTACCGATGGTGTACTTCTGGGTGCTTGGGCAGATGTATCTGGTGCGACTAGAATTTTGGATATTGGCACGGGTACAGGTTTAATTGCGATTATGGCTGCTCAACGTACTCATGATCATACTATCGTTGATGCAGTAGAGATTGAATTCTCTTCTTATCAGCAAGCGCTTTCTAATTTTGAGAATTCTCCATGGTCGAGCCGATTAAATGCGCATCATTCTTCTTTTCAGGATTTTCATAAGGATCAGCAGGTGAAATATGATGCTATTGTTAGTAATCCACCTTATTTTTTAAATGGATTAAATGCAAAAGAAGAGTCAAGAACACAGGCTCGTCATGCAGATTATTTGCCTTTCGAGGAATTGTTAGAAGGAGCGATGAAGCTACTTTCAGAGAAAGGAACACTATCTGTAGTACTTCCAGTTGAAGAGGGGGAATTGTTTATTCGTTTGGCACGATTAACAGGCTTTTATCTGAAAAGAAAGGTTGCTGTTTTGCCAAACCCAGGTAAACCAGCAAAGCGTTACCTGTTAGAGTTTTCCTTACAAAATTGTGATTTGCAAATTTCAGATTTTAGGGTAGAAAATGGACAAAGACATGTTTATTCACCCGAATACATTATGCTGACAAAAGATTTTTATTTGAAATTTTAATTGTTTTCTACAACCAATTTAAAGTTCGTCCACCATTCTGCCAATTCATGCGGATTTTGATCCGTACCGGCTTTTAACTTATCCATTCGTTTGTTAATGTATTCTTTGCTCGACATGGTCGAAAAGTATGCTTCATTGGCTTCGTTAATACTTGCAATGCCAATACTAATATTTTCTGTTCCGTTAATCTCTTCAGTATAAAGTTCCGTAAGCTGTATACGTAAATGATAAGAGAACAAAACCTCTTCTTTAGAACTCAGTTTTAATTGAAAATTATCTTCAGGCTGAAGCGTGTTCATTGAAATATTTTCGTTTGTATTGGTATTTAGCACTTCGTAAGTTTGAAAACGATCAAATAGCTCTTCATTAAATTCGATCATTGAAAATCGACTCAAATAATTTTCAAAACTTTTAGTCGTATAAGGAAATTGTGATGGCATAGGAAAGTTAACTGCATAAGAGTTTTGTAACTTCCCTTTCGAATCGATCCAAATACTTAATCCTAGATTGTATATCTTTCGAAGAGTATTGGCCGAATTAGTTTCCAGAATAATATCAATATATTGTTTGTTGTTGAATATTTTTATACTGATTGCATCCTTAGGATGGTAATAAATTGCCTCTGTTTTGGAATATATTTCTGAGTTGAAATTAATGTCTTCTTCCCATTTACTTGAAAATTGACTGTTTACCGCACAAGAGCTCATGCCAATACTAGCAATTAAAAAAATGAATTTAAGAAATTGGGACATAGGTATATTGATTTGATTTTTATCAAAAATATAAAATTCCCGCATGGATTTATCTTGGCTACAGTTTTATTCTGTTAGAAATCAATTTCTTCTTCGATAAAGCGGACTCCTAATGCTTCCAATTCAGTTAGAATTGGTTTGTAAAGTTCTGGAGAAGTTGGAATGTGAACACCTTTTAATTGAATTAAGTCTTTGGCTAATAGTTTTGTAGCAATGGCTAATGGTGTACCAACAGTATAAGACATTGCTGTATGTTCACGATCTTTTCCTTCGTAAGTCATCGATGAAGTAATGCGCTTTTTTTGTCCGGTAATCTCATAATCAAAGATATGCTGCATAACCAAAAGATCTCTATCATTAGGTTCAAGAGCCCACTTTTGTTCAAGGATTTTTTGCAAGATCATGGCTGGACTGGCATTTTTCATACCAACTAAATCGTTAGAAAATAAACCAAGCCATTTTAATTTCTCCATGATTACTGATTCCGCATCAATATGTACAAATTCGGCTAAGCATTTCTCTAAAGATTTGTCACTTTCCGGTAAAAAACTCAAGAGATAGTTGCGGTAAGTTAGTAAATGAGAATTCTTCATCTCATAGCTGTCATCTGTGCAACCCAATTGCACCAAAACATTCCATGCTTCAGAATACCCTGGTCGGCGCATAGTACCTCTCATGATGGTTGGAATATCTTTTAAATTATATAGTTCGCAATATTGAAGGGAATCTCTATTAGGATACACTTCAAACTTGCCATATCCTTCTATTTCAGTTTTTGTTAGAGTAGAAAAAAGCTTGTTGTAAGGAATGTATTTAAAATGATTATTTTCTTTGAATCTGGCTACGCCTTGACCAGCAACTACCACATTTCTTGGATTCCACGAAAATTTATAGTTCCATGGATTGTTATCGCAATCTGGAGCCACTAAACCACCACAAAAAGATTTAAATGATCTAATTACTCCTCCTTTATCTTTTATTTCATGAATTATTTTCATGGCTGACATGTGGTCTAAACCAGGATCAACACCAAGTTCATTTAAAAAGCAAAGCCCTTTTTCTTTAGCTTCTTCATCTAATTCCATCATTTCGGGAGAAACATAGGATGGTGTTAACATGTGTTTTCCATACTTTAAACATTCTCTAGCAACAATTATATGCATAGAAGCAGGAACCATACTAACAACAATATCGGCAGCAGAAATTTCTTCGTTTCTTTGTTCCAAATCTTTTAAATTAAAACGTAGAGGGATTCCGTTAGGATGATCTCCTATTTTCTTTTTGACTAAGTCAAGAGACATATCTCCAACAGTAACTTTCCAATTGTGTTTTTCGGAATGTTTAAGTAAATATTGAATCAAACTTGTTGCGGAAAGGCCTGCGCCAATAATTAGAATGTTTTTCATCGATATGTCGTTAGTAGGTATGTTGTGTTTACTATAAATTTATAATAAAGCTGTTAAAAACAACAAATTATTGTCTTCTTTTTCTTTAATAAATAGCATTTGCTTAATAATATTAAGATCTAAACCCTTATTCTTTCCCTTGTGTTTGTGGCTTTTAGGTGCATGTAAATCAGGATGATTGCAGAGTTAATTTTTGATTGATGTAATCTGTGAATTTGTTCTTCTTTTTATATTCTATACTCTAAATCGGAATGATTATATTTGTTCGAGATAGAAAATAAATTGAGCAACCTCTAAATATATTTTACCCTTGGCAACAAAAAGAAAAGCCGTCGAGACCCCATTAATGAAGCAGTATTATCAGATGAAAGACAAACATCCTGATGCAATCTTGCTTTTTAGGGTTGGAGACTTTTACGAAACATTTTCTGATGATGCAATTCGTGCTTCTGAGATTTTAGGAATTACTTTAACCAAACGAGCAAATGGTTCTGCTTCTTATGTAGAGTTGGCTGGTTTTCCACATCATTCAATTGATACTTATCTGCCAAAATTGGTACGGGCAGGGATGCGTGTGGCAATTTGCGAGCAACTAGAAGATCCTAAGAAAACCAAAAAGTTGGTGAAAAGGGGGATTGTGGAGTTGGTTACACCTGGTGTTTCGTACAATGACAATGTGTTAGAACACCGTGAGAATAATTTCCTGGCCTGTGTTCATTTGGAGAAAAATTCAGCAGGTATTGCTTTTTTAGATGCTTCAACTGGTGAGTTTTTAACTGCCGAGGGGAGTTTCGAATACATTGATAAGTTATTGGGGAATTTTCAGCCAAAAGAGGTTTTGTATCAAAGGGGGAAAGAGAAGATTTTTCATGAATTATTCGGAGGGAAGTTTTACACTTTCACTATGGATGATTGGGTTTTTACAGAAAGTGCTGCGAATGACAGGTTGTTGCGTCATTTTGAAACGACTTCGCTTAAGGGGTTTGGGGTTCAGACACTTCGTGATGGAATAATTGCTTCTGGTGCAGTTTTGCATTATTTAGACATTACCAAACACAGTCAAGCTGCACATGTTACTCAGCTTTCGCGGATAGAAGAAGATCGATACGTATGGTTGGATAAATTTACGGTTCGAAATTTAGAGCTATTTGGTGCGCTAAATGATGGGGCAAGTACTTTATCTGGCGTTATGGATAAAACTTTATCTCCAATGGGAGCACGTCTGTTAAAAAGATGGATTGCCCTTCCTTTAAAAGATTCCGCTCGCATAACAGATCGTTTAAGCGTCGTAAACCACTTTTACAATAATGATGAAGCTTCTCATAAAATTGGAGATGAAATTCAGCAAATTGGGGATTTGGAACGAATCATATCTAAAGTTGCAGTAGCGAGAGTTAGTCCTCGAGAAATTGTTCAGCTTAAGAATGCTTTAATTGCTATAGATCCGATTCGAAATTATTGTTTGAACAGTGGGAACGAAGGTTTATTAAAAATTGGAGATCAATTAAATCCTTGTGCATCAGTTCGAGATAAAATAGAAAAGGAGATTCATGCCGATCCACCAAATATGGTGAGTAAAGGTGGTGTTATGGCTGATGGGGTTTCATCAGAATTAGATGAGCTTAGAAAAATTGCTTTTTCGGGAAAAGATTACCTCTTACAAATGCAGGTTCGCGAAAGTGAGCGCACAGGTATTCCTTCGCTTAAAATCGGATTCAATAATGTATTTGGTTATTATATCGAAATACGAAATACCCATAAGGATAAAGTTCCTGAGGAGTGGATTCGTAAGCAAACGCTTGTGAGTGCTGAGCGTTACATTACTCAGGAACTAAAAGACTACGAAGAGAAAATTTTAGGAGCTGAAGAAAAAATTCTAACTCTTGAAACCCGACTATATAACGATTTGGTAATTAGCATCACCGATTACATCAGCTCCATTCAGTTGAATGCAGCTATGATTGCTCGATTAGACTGCTTACTTTCTTTTGCCAAACTGGCGAAAGAGAATAATTACAATTGTCCTGAAATTAACGACACCCAAGTCATCGATATTAAGCAAGGTCGTCATCCGGTAATTGAGAGACAGCTGCCTATTGGTGAGTCCTATATTGCTAACGATGTGTATTTGGACAACGACAAACAGCAAGTGATCATCATTACGGGGCCAAATATGGCGGGTAAATCTGCCCTACTGCGACAAACAGCCCTAATCGTACTCATGGCTCAGATTGGTAGCTTTGTACCTGCCGAAGATGCTAAAATTGGCTATGTCGATAAAATTTTCACTCGTGTGGGAGCTTCCGATAATATCTCCCAAGGCGAATCGACTTTTATGGTTGAGATGAACGAGGCGGCCAGTATTTTGAATAACCTGTCTTCTCGCTCACTTATTTTATTAGATGAGCTTGGGCGTGGAACCAGTACTTATGATGGTATTTCCATTGCCTGGTCTATCGTAGAATACATTCACGAGCATCCGAAATTTAAAGGCAAGACTCTTTTTGCAACCCATTATCACGAGCTAAACGAAATGGAGCATTCTTTCAATCGAGTGAAGAATTTCAATGTCTCGGTTAAGGAAGTCAACAATAAGGTGATTTTCCTACGTAAATTGGTCCCCGGAGGCTCTAATCACAGTTTTGGTATACATGTAGCCCGAATGGCCGGCATGCCTAAATCGGTGGTTAAACGTGCCGATGACATTCTAGTACAACTGGAGGGAAATAAGAATGGAGAAGCCCTTGCTAAGCCTGTAGGAGAAATCGCACAACAACGCGAAGGTTTCCAAATGAGTTTTTTCCAAATGGACGATCCTGTTTTGAAACAAATTCGTGACGAAATTCAGGGAATGGATGTGAATAACCTGACACCTATAGAAGCTTTGAACAAGCTAAACGAGATAAAAAAGATATCTGGAATTTAAAAAAATGAAAAAAAGTTAAAAAAAAGTGAGTGTCCTATATTTAGTGGCTTTTGCTGCGTACTGTCTGAATTTCAACGAGTCAGAAACTCAATATTTGTAATGATTTTTGTGTTGATTAAAAAAAAATGAATCAAATGTTTTTTTTCTTTTGCAGAATCAAAAAAAGCGCATATATTTGCAACGCAATTGAGAGAACAACGGTTCACTTTTAAAAGCACTATGCGAGAATAGCTCAGTTGGTAGAGCACGACCTTGCCAAGGTCGGGGTCGCGAGTTCGAGTCTCGTTTCTCGCTCAATCCTTTAAGGATGCCCGGATGGTGGAATTGGTAGACACGCTGGACTTAAAATCCAGTGGCTTCACGGCCGTGCGGGTTCAAGTCCCGCTCCGGGTACCAGGATGAAGACTGTTTCAGTAATGAAACAGTCTTTTTTTATGCCCTAATGCTTCTTATTTTTTTGTAAATTCCCTCCAAATAAAAAAATACTATCAATGACTCGCAATATTTCATTCCTTATTTTCTTTATCACGAGCCTCACACTAAATGCACAAAAAGTAGATTTAATTTACTTTACAGATGCACATCAAATATTTCCTGTTGATGATGTTGATGGTGGACGAGGTGGTGTTGCCCGATTAAAAACAATTGTCGATGAGGTAAAGAATGTAAATGAGAATACCTTGGTAATTCATGGCGGCGATTTGTGCGGAGGTGTTCTTTTTGGAGGAATGTACAAAGGTGAACCAATGATCGAAGCCTTTAATGATATTCCTGTGGACATTTGCAATTTTGGTCAGCATGAATTCGATTTTGGATCAAAACATACCATTCAATTGTTATCTAAATCAAAATCTCAATGGTTTAGTTCCAATCTTAAAAATAGAGATGGCGAAGTATTTGGCAATTTACCCGCCTTTTTGGTAAAAGAGCTGGGAGGATTAAAAATTGGATTTATTGGTTTAACTGATGCGATGAATACAAGCATAAAGGATGATTTGGTTATTCAGGAAGATTTATTTGCTTCGGTTTCTGATGTGATTTCCCAGTTGAGTAATCTCGATTTTATTGTCCTTTTAAGCCAAACAAATTTAGATACCAACCGAAAATTAATTGAGCAATTCCCAGAAATCGACTTAATACTTACCGAGGAACAGTACGAGCAGGAAAGTAATGTATTCTACAAAGGGCATGTTCCAGTTGTATCTACTGCGGGTAATATGAGTTCAGTAGCTAAAATATCTTTAGGAGAGAATAAAAAGATTCTGGTTGATATTATTCCATTGGATCAAAAAGTTGCTTCGGAGAAGTATATGCGAGATATGGAAGTCTATTATAAAAAAGACATGGAATTACAGCTTTCTGAAAAGATATGTGAACTAGAGGTTCCTCTTAACTTTCGAGATGGTATTATTGGAGAAAGTCTTGCCGGAAATTTAATTAGCGATGCTTTTAAAGAGTGGCACGATTCTAATGTTGGAATGATTAACGGAGGTGGTATACGAGCTGATATTTCTGCAGGGGATTTTATGCTAAAATCAGCACGATCCTTACTGCCTTTTGGGAATAAAATTTGTCAGATTATTATTAAAGGTTCGGAGTTGAAAAAAGTATTGCGTAATCACGCAAGTGACAAAAAAGGTGCTTTACTTCATGTATCAGGAATTACATACGCATATAAAGATTCGTTGATTACTGTCCTTAGAAATGGCATAGAATTAGATGATGAGGAGTTGTTAACAGTTTCCTTAAATAGCTTTTTATTAGAACGTCTTGATGCAGATTTTGAGATTTTAATAGACAAGTTAGATCCCGAAGCTATTGCAGACTATGATGTTTTAAAGGCTTATTGTAAAAAACACAAATTAGTTAAACCCGTGTTAGAAAAGAGAATTTCACTATTTAGAAATGAATAATACTTGCAATTCTACGTTAGTATTATATTTGTTAGAAATAATATTTTTTTTAATGTTGAAAATAAAGTTCTGCCTGGTAGTTATATGTAGTTTATGGGTTTGTAATGCATTTGCTCAAGATCAATTAAAAGAATCTAAGTACTTATTTTTTATTGAGCCTGAGCTAATGTTAGGGCAAACGGTGGCAAATTATAATGATTTCCCGGATACAAAGCCGGTTAAATCCTTTTTTTTAAGCGTTGGTATAAAGGATACACGAAATATTCACAGTAGCAAATATTATAATCATCCAACTACCGGTGTAAATTTATCGTACTCTAATCTCGGTAATGATTCTATTCTGGGAAAATCTTTTGGCGTGATGCCCTTTATTCAGTTCTATCCATGGGGAAATCGTCAAAAACGATGGTCTTTAAAATTTGGTGTTGGAGGTAGTTATTTCACAAAATCTTATAGACAAAGCAATCAGAATTTAGCAATAGGATCTCACCTTACTTGGTCGTTTCAGGCTTTTTTATATCGTGAATTATTTGCATTGAATCGAATGCAATTTAGGATGGGAGCTGGTTATTTACATAGTTCAAACGGGCATACCCAATTGCCTAATATGGGACTGAATTCAGCACAAGTTAGTTTGTCGTGCCAGTGGACTTCTCGTCCCTTAATTTCAAAAAAGAAAGATATTTATCTGGGTGCAAATATGGGTTTAAATAGACGATATTTTATCAATGTGCGAAGTGGAATTGGAGTACACGAATATGGAGGAAAAAGTAAACCGGTAGGTAGGTGGTGACAAGGGCTATGTTTATTCCACTGCTTTAAGTGGAGGGATACTTTTTAAACAACATCTAAAAGTAAGAGCTGGTTTTACTTATCGATTTTATGAGCATTATTATGATCAGATTAAAGAGTTGGCCAAGCCGGATTATATCGATTCTCCTTCGTGGAACGCATCAAATATCTATTTTCACTTGGGGAGTGAGTTTCTAATTGGCCACTTTGGTTTGGATATTGAGGGCGGCTTGAACCTTTATAAACCATTTTATAAAGAGTATTATGAGACTCATGGTAGTTCGAATGAGTTAAAATATAAGCTGAAAAAATATTTTTCGAGTAGAATGGGGCTTAATTTTTATATTATAAACACCAATAAACTGCCTAAGAATAATTTCTTTATTGGTGCGAATATCAACGCTAATTTCGGACAAGCCGATTTTACCGAGTTGAATTTCGGATATATGTACACATTTTTGTAAATCAAAAAATGTAGATGAAGCATTAATTGGCTCCACCTACAAATTTTGATAATTATCCTACATTAAATCAAATGCCAAGGTCACATAAAAACTACGACCAGGCGCATTAATCGCTTGCATACTGCTTTTCACAGATCGGTTTAAATGTTCGTAGTACGTTTCATCGAATAGATTTCGAATACCTCCAGTTAGCTGAAATTGTTTAGATAAAAGATAAGATGCTTTAAAATCAAGCAAAGTGAACGATGGACTAGGAGTTTCTCCATAGGTCTTCGAAACTCGTTCTTGTTTTAATGCATGACGAAGAGCTATTTCTGGATGAAATTTTTTCTTGCAGAAAGTTCCGCCTAAAGTATACCTTAAGTCCAATGGTGGTATTTCAGGCAAAGCTTGACTTCTATCTTTATTTTTTCCATAAGTATAAGCCGTATTTATTTTGTGATAAACCAATGGGCAAATATTTTGAAACCACGATAACTCAAAACCACGCATGACAGCTTTATCAATATTGACAAATTGCTTAACACCAGGAGCTGAATTCATCAATGGACTTAAATCTTCTCTAATTTCTGAACTAATGTAATCTTTTAAAATAGATGCAAACAAGCTAATATCTAATTCTGATTTATCTGTTTTCCATTTAAAATTATAGTCTACTTGGTAATTTTTTTCAGATTTCAATCTGGTATTCCCTATTCGCTCGTAGGGATCACGATCAATAGATAAATAATTTATGAAACGTTCAGCTAAACCACCACTACGTTCTGCCCGACCAAACCATAAACCCATTCTAACTTCTTTAGAAAGATCGTGCGTCGCTCCAAAGCTTGCCGAAACATTTAGCTTGTCTGATGGGTTTTTCTGATTGGTTGCAAGAAAACGATCGGCTTCGTCTCTGCTTTCGGCACTATTGTGCTCTAAGCGCGATGATGCAACGAAATAAACATCATTTATGGAGAAATGATATTCTCCAAACATACTAAACTTAGAAATCTTGCTGTCTTGCCATATATTATCCTGAAGCGTATTACCAGTCATTGGCCCCATAAGCATTTCACGATATCGATTACCTTCTGCCTCTTCTGACTTAAAGTCGACACCGGCAAACAACGAACTATTATGAAATGCGAAACTGGCCTCTGATCGGGCACCATAATTTTTCGTTTCAGCCAATGTAACAGCATTTACCATTCTTGGATCTAGATTTTTGCCTAAATTATCCATTGTATGATCAACAAAAGAGCCAAACAAAGAAGAGGAAATTGAATTGAGTGCTGAATTTTTAAAACTGATTTTATGTCCAAAATTCATTAGCCAGGTATCATCTTCTCTCAAATCCATATTTAGAGCAGGAAAATCAACATCTTCTGCATAGTTATTATTTGCAGAAATTTTTAAACTTTGCCTATTGGATAACTTGAAAACTGAAGACAAGCCAATATTGCGACGATTAAAACCTGAAGGAATTTTATTCCCTTTACCATCCTCATAATCGTCACCTTCACTATAGGCTCCATAAATGCCAAAATTGTAGAATTTGCCTTTTGCCCCAGCTAAAGCTTCTGTTCTGAATATATTTCCGTTGCTTTCGTAGCTTCCACTGGCGCGTCCGAATCCTTTTACAGATTCAGTAAAAGTAGCTGGTGCCGATTTGAAGTGGATTGTTCCACCAAAAGAACTCCCAAAACGAAGAGAATGAGGCCCTCTGATAATCTCAACCTGATCGACCATAGCCAATGGAATTTGCGATGCCGGAGGATCCATTCGATTGGGGCATGCTGCAGTCGCACTTAAGCCATTATCCATTACAATGTTTAACTGGTCGTATTTGAAACCTCTCATTACAGGGTCAAAGCCATAACTTCCACTTTTCCTTATTCCCCCAATAAAAGTATTCTGACTTAGAAAATCACCTGCATCATGAGATAATTTATCACTATTACGAACTTCCATTACCTGATTTTTAGGTTTGTTACTTCGGGCAATTACGGTTGTTGGCATCAAAGAGATGTATGATTTGTTGAGTTTTAGAGTGCCAGAAGTAATTGCACTATTAATTTTCTCGCTGTTGATCTCTTGTTTTCCATAGTTTACATGTGATACATATAATTTTTCATTAGGAATTAAATTGATCGTGATTGTTCCGTCAATGGTACTGCTTCCAGTCTGATTTTTATAGATAAAATGTGCGTAAGAGATTGCTTCTCCAGTGGCTGCATCTTCTAATTTTATAGATTGTTGCGAATAGGCTTGAACTCCTAAGAATAGGAATAAAGCCATGAGAATATTTTTCATGTGTATTTATTTAAATTCATGGTGTTATACTTTAGTGAGAGTGTATACTACTTCAATAAAATGAAGATGCAATTATCCCATTAAAGTATGTTGTACAGTGAATTACCAAGAGAGTGTTGGTGTATTTGTAATGACGAAATTGAATGCTTTTCGCCCTTTCAATTAGGAAGTAATTCTACTCTTTGGAGGATGAAAAATATCAAAGGAATATTGAATAGAGTGTAGTGGTTCCGAGTAGCTTATTTGATTTCGTAGACTCGAAGCAATATTTTTTTTGTTTATAATATCAAGCCATTGAATGAACAATTGGAATTCTTTTTGAGTAAGATTTTCTTCACTTGACTTTTCTTCTTCGTGTTGCTTAATTTGTTTTTTAAGATGACACTTACCATTGCATTCCATTTCTGGCTTGTCTTTGTTGGTACAAATTGAAGCAAAATAATCCTGATTGATTGTAAAGTTTAGGCTAATCAGAGCTGTCTCAAATGTTTGGATTGAGAAAAGAACAAGTAGCAGATATGTAGAAAGCAGCTTCAATTATTAGAAAATGAGTGTTGGATTATTAAATATAAAGGTTTTAAATGAAAAGTGAATACATTATTTTTAGGACTGTAAAATAACTTGAGAATCATTTTTGTTTAATCCACTAAAAATAATCAAAACAATGAATAAGATTTTTACATTGCTGTTATTGGTGCTAATTGTGGCATCGTGCATGGAAAAAAAGGAAGTGGAATTGCGTGTTTTACAATTCAACATATGGCAAGAAGGAACTAAAGTCGATAATGGATATAATGCTATCATCGATGAAATTGTTAGCACAAAGGCAGATTTGATTGCTTTAAGCGAGGTAAGAAATTACGATGGATCTAATTTGGCAACAAGGCTTGTGGCATCACTAAAAGAAAAAGGGTTTACCTATTATTCACAAAAAAGTCAGGATACAGGAATACTTTCAAAGTATCCAATAGTAAATCAGGAAGCGCTATATCCGGTAAAAGATGATCATGGTTCGATTACAAAAGCCTTGATCGATGTGAATGGAACAACAATTGCTTTCTATAGTGCTCATTTGGATTACTTAAACTGTGCCTTGTATTTGCCACGAGGATATGATGGTAGCACTTGGGAAAAGCTCGATGCACCCATTACAGATTTGAACGCTATAAAAGAAGCTAATTTGGCATCGAAAAGAGATGATGCCATTCGGGTTTTTATTGCTGATGCGAAGAAGGAGGAAAAGAAAGGGCGATTGATAATTTTGGGTGGAGATTTTAATGAGCCTTCGCATAGAGATTGGGTGAACGAGAATAGAAACAAGTATGATCATAATGGGGCAGTTATAGATTGGCACAATACAATTGAACTTGAAAAAGCAGGTTATACGGATACATATCGTGAAATTTTTCCGAATCCAATATCTCATCCGGGTTTTACTTACCCCGCAGATAATCCTCTGGTAGATCTGAATAAACTAGCCTGGAGTCCTGAAGCAGATGACCGCGATAGAATTGATTTTATCTTCTACAAGCCCGATGTTAAATTAGAGCTTAAAGAAGTTTCGATACATGGTCCTAATGGATCTGTTGCAAGAAATAAAAGAATTGTTGAAACCACTCAAGATCCTTTTATTTTGCCTCTAGATGTTTGGCCAACGGATCATAAGGCAGTTTTGGCAGTGTTTAATTTGAAGAAACAGTAATTTGATTGCTATTATTACTTGCCTATAGATTAAAAATGAAAAATGGCTTGTACGCGTGACGTATGAGGCTCAAAAGCAAAAAGTTGGTTTTTATGCGTCGCGAATAAGGTTCAAAAGCAAAAAAGCTGACTATTTGCGCGACATATAAGCGGTCTAAACAAAAAAGACTCATACGCGTGACGTATGAGTCGAAATTAAAAATATCTTATATTACAGATTGATTACCTTATCGGCATCGGCTTGTAATGTGATAATGTCTGGCATGCTACCTACATTTCCTACTTTTATCTGATCAGATAGTTCAAAATAATCCAGACAGGTTTTGCAAGCCAACAATTGAACGCCTTTTTTGTCAAGCTTTTGCAATGTCTCAATTGCAGGAGAGTTTTCACAAATCAGTTTCACGCCAGCATTGTAAAAAACAATTATTTTAGGTGTTCGACCATCAGCATCTAAAAGTTTAAAATAGTTGGTAATCAGTTTTAAACCTAATTCTTCGCTGCCAGTTCCCATTCCATTTTGGGTAACTTGTATTAATGTATTTCTATGCATTTTATCTATTTTACACTGATGTAAGGACCTTCAGAATTTTTACGTTCAATCATTTTTCCTACCGGATTTAGATCAAAGCCTTCACTTTTGGCAAGAGCTATAAAATCATCGATATGATTGTTGTCAATAGCAACAAGCAGGCCACCACTGGTTTGAGGATCACATAAAAGTGATTTCTGCAATTCAGTAATCTCACCAACTAAGTGACCATATGAAGCCCAGTTTCTTCGAGTTCCACCTGGTGTGCATTTTTGTTGAATCAATTCTTCAACGCCATCAATTTTAGGAACTGCGGCATAGTCAATTTCAGCATTTACATTACTGCCTTCGCAGATTTCGCCTAAATGTCCTAGCAGACCAAAACCAGTGACATCAGTCATTGATTTTACGTATTCTAATTCTCCGAATACCTGACCAACTTTGTTTAAGGCACACATCAAATCAACAACAGTTTGATTATTTTCGTGAGCAATTAATTTCTTCTTCTCAGCAGTTGTAAAAACGCCAATACCCAGAGGCTTAGTAAGGAAAAGGCTACAATTTGGAGTGGCCGTATTGTTTTGCTTCACTCTATCAGTTGAAACAATTCCGTTAACGGATAATCCGAAAACAGGATCGGAAATATCAATAGAATGACCACCAGCCAATTGAATACCTGCATTGGCACAAACATCACGAGCACCTTCAATGACTTGTTGTGCTAGTTCAGTAGGTAGCTTATCCAATGGCCAAGCTAAAATGGCAAGTGCCATAATTGGCTTTCCCCCCATAGCATATACATCGCTAATGGCATTTGTTGCTGCAATTCGACCAAAATCGTATGGATCGTCAACAATTGGCGTAAAGAAATCAGTTGTGCTAATTAAAGCTTGACCATTCCCCATATCATAAACAGCAGCATCATCTTTTGTGTCGTTTCCAACCAACATTTTAGGGTTTGAAATGGCAGGACTACTACTTTTAAAATGACTTCTAAATCCTTTGGCGATATTTTACATCCACAACCGGCTCCCGGACTGAATTGCGTTAACTTCTTAGTTTCCATAATGTTCTTGATCTTTTAAAACGCTGCAAAGATATTACTTTTTATGCTTCCTTATTCTCAAGTACTTGTTTTATTGTTAAAATATTGAATTAGTTTAACACGGAAGGTCCCAAGGTTCACTGAGAATAAAATGCTCAAATAATAATACTTAGGAAAGTTTTTTCCCTCTGTGTGACTCTGTGTACTTGGTGGTAGAAATATTTTTAATTAATCATGCAATTATTCACTTTGTGTTCTTCGTGCTATCCTTCGTTTGTCTTTGTGGTTACACTTTTTTCTCTGCGCCTCTGTGGTGGTTTCTTTTTTAATAAAACTGATTCAGTCAACACCAATGATTCAATGAGTAAGAATTACCATTTAGGAAATAAATGATGATTTGAATTAGTTTTCCTTTATCAGCTTAGATTTACTATTTTTGAAGCTAGCTAAAAATTAGACTATTAATGGCATATAAAAATTATAAAATAGCATTGTCAATAGTATTGCTTGTAAGCATATTTATTGCCTGCTCTTCTCAGTCCAAATTAAAATTAGGAATTGATCCTTTAAAGCAGCAAGCTTTGTATGTTGAGGAGTGTGGTGCTTTTACTTGTGTTAGTGAAGTGAATTCTAAGGTGCAGAATAACTTGGCAAAGGCGGGAAAAAAGATGCTTCAGATTTATTTGATTCGTCATGCAAAACCAGATGTGAAAAAGAAAGCATTTTGTTCTGCTGATGAAGCACAACAATATGTGAAAGATTACAATTCGGTTCCAATTATCCCTTTTGATCCTGACTTAGTTTCGGTCAATCTACAATCGAATCATACAATTTATTGCTCTAGCTTGCCGCGATCGCAAGAAACAGCGCTAAATATTTTTGGAGATAAATATCCTGTAGTAGCAGATTCTATATTTAGAGAATTTGAAATTAGAATGATTGATGCAAATAGTTTTTTAAAACTGCCAATGGTGTTGTGGCAAGGACTAAGTCGTGGTAGCTGGATGTTAGGATTTAATCATCGAGGCATCGAAAGCCATAAAGAGGCAAAGCTAAGAGCTAATAAGGCAGCTGAAAACCTAATTAAGGTTGCTAGGCATGAGGAAACAGCTATTTTGGTTGCACATGGAATGTTGAACGGAGCTATTTCCAAAGAGCTCGAAAAAAAAGGATGGAGACAGATTCAAAAACAAGGCCATGTAAATCTGGGAGCTACCATCCTTGTTAAAATAATTAATGAGTGAATGAGGTTTGAGTAAATAAGTAGTTTACTTTATCCTTTTGACTTGAGACTTGAAGCTTTATTTTTTTCTAGCCATCATTAAACCATGACGTATTGGTAAAAGAACATTCTCCACTCTGGAATCTTCCTGAATAAATTTATTAAATTCTAAAATTCCACGAGTTTGCTTGTCGTGATTCTCTGTTTCATTTACTACTTTTCCGTCCCACAAAACATCATCAGCAAGAATGAAGCCTCCCTGTTTTAATAAAGGCATAATAGTTTCGTAATAATCAATGTATTGGCGCTTGTCGGCATCAATAAATACCAAATCGAATTCTCCGGTAAGTTTCGGTATGATATCCAGAGCTTCACCAATATGAAATTTTATACGCTCTTCACAACCAGACTGTTTGAAAAATTTACGAGTGAAATGTTCTAATTCGTCGTTGCAATCTATGGTGTGAATTTCACAATCAGAAGAGGTTCCCATTGCCATAGAAATCGCTGAATACCCAGTATAGGTACCAATTTCTAAAACACGTTTTGGATTCTGCATTTGGCAAATCATCTTTAAAAATTTGCCTTGAAGGTGTCCTGAAAGCATTCGTGGACGTAGCATTTTAACGTGAGTTTCTCTGTTTAAATCTTTTAGGACTTGATCCTCATTTTCTGAGTGCCCTAATATATAATCTTCTAGTGCTTTATTAATTTCTATCATGCTTATACGATTTTAGAAATGAAATTCTCGTATAATGCCGATTGATATCTAAAAATCAATCCTAAAAGAAGTGAGATGATTGAATAATTTAAATACTAATTGGTATTATTTATACATCAAAGTGGTCAAATTGTCTTTGTTTAAAATCTCATTCGAAACTTCAAGAAGTTCTTCAGCTGTAATGCTCTCAATTTTGTCGTAAATATCTTGCTGAGAATCTATTTTGTTATAAAGAAGATAACTTTTCCCAACACTAAGCATCAAGTTTTCATTGTTTTCACAAGAAATAGCAATTTGTCCTAGTATTTGATTTTTTGCTCGTTTTAGTTGCATTGCTCCAAGCTTTTTGGTGCATAGTAAATCCATCTCTTTATAGATTAGTGACAGACATTTATCTAAATAGCCTTTGTCGGTACCAAAATAGATGCTTACAACACCAGTATCGACATATGGTGAGTAGTTTGACTCTATATTATAAGCCAAGCCATGTCTTTCTCGAAGAGTCAAATTCAAGCGAGAGTTCATTCCAGGGCCACCAAGTAAATTAGTCAATAATGAAAGGGGAATTCGTCTATCATCATTTAAATCGTAAGCTACATTTCCTAGTATACAATGACGTTGGTGTGTGTTCTTTATCATGGTTTGTGTGCGAGCTTTATAGGAATTTGGTTTTGTTCTTTTGGTCGTGCGAATACTCTCAGGTATGTGCCCAAAGAATTTTTCAACCATTTTAATCAATTTCTTAAAAGAAATGTTTCCGACTGATGAAATTACCATTTGATCGGTGTGGTAATTATTCTTTATGAATTTTTGAATGTTCTCTTTTGTGAAACTTTTTATATTTTCAGGAGTGCCCAAAATATTTCTTCCAATAGAATCGTTTTTGAATATTAAATCTTCAAAATCATCAAAAATTAATTCAGAAGGCGAATCTTTATATGAATTGATTTCATCGAGAACGATTTCTTTCTCCTTTTCCAGTTCTTTTTCAGGGAAAATGGAATTAAAGCTGATATCGCTTATCAATTCCAAGGCACGTTTGTAATCTTTGTCCAGGAATGTGGCGTAAATACAAGTGTCTTCCTTTGTGGTGTAGGCATTAAGTTCTCCGCCTACATCTTCCATTCTATTTAAGATGTGATAGGCTTTACGCTTGTTTGTTCCTTTGAAAATAACATGCTCTATAAAGTGTGCAATACCCCACTCGTCATCACTTTCATCGCGAGAACCAGTATTTAGAATGATTCCACAATGTGCTACTTTTTGATCCACCTGGCGATGGATTAAACGGATACCATTTGATAATGTGTGAGTTTCGAAAAGCATATAGAGTTTTATTAGGCTGCAAAGGTAATAAGAACTTTATATATCGATTAAAAACCTGTGTATTTTCCTATTTTTTATTTGGAGGCGATAATTTTTTGCTTACTTTTGTGTCGCTCAAGTAAAGCGGTGCCATAGCTCAGTTGGTAGAGCAATGGACTGAAAATCCATGTGTCCCTGGTTCGATTCCAGGTGGCACCACCACTTTTTCTTGACAACAATACCAATAGGGTGCCATAGCTCAGTTGGTAGAGCAATGGACTGAAAATCCATGTGTCCCTGGTTCGATTCCAGGTGGCACCACCCAAAAAGCCGATCAGAAGATCGGCTTTTTTGTGCATATAATTCAAATGAATATTGTGTGTTAAACAGAAATTTAACATGTAGTTTTCACTTAAGAGGCCTTTTTTTGACGAGACCTCCTTTTGCATCTTTTATACTATGCATAATGACAAAAGCATCTCTGTCTATTTTATCAACCTCCATGTGTAATTTTGCTAGTTCTAGCCTTGTCATTAGCGTGTAAATGATTTCCGTTTCTTTTTGAGATTTCCCTCTTTTGCCGTAATAAATGGTGCATCCTCTTCCTAATTTCTCAATTATAGTTTGGCTAATCTCTTTATTTTTTTCTGATATAATTGTAACGCCTACATACTCTTCAATTCCTGAAACAACAAAATCAACCGTTTTTGATGCCACTATATATGTCAAAATTGCATATAGGGCAATTTCAATAGTCAAAACATATGCTGCAATTCCAAAAATAAGCACATTGAATATCAAAATTACGTCACCAATTGTTAATGGCGTTTTTCGGTTTATATAAATAGCTAATATTTCTGTTCCATCGATTACAGATCCGCCACGAATAGCCAATCCTATTCCCATACCTAAAAAAAATCCTCCAAATGCTGCAATCAGTAATTTGTCTTCCGTAATTATGGGAAATGGTATAAAATGAACTGTAATTGCCAGTAATACTATGGCAATAATACTTTTAATTGTAAACTGACGACTTAGTGTAGTAAATCCCAGTATTAAAAATGGTATGTTAACTGCAACAATTAAAATTGATAGGGGTAGTACGGTAAGTTCAGCGATCATTAGGGAAATCCCCATTACACCACCATCAATAAATAGGTTGGGGAGTAGAAATCCTTTTAAGCCAAAACCTGCGCAAAGAATACCTAAAAGAATGAAAATAAAATCATGAACGATATGAATTAATTCAACCGTTGCATTTTTTACTTTTTTATGCACTTGAATATCTGGTGTTTTTTTCTTCTTTACTTGATATTTTACAGTTTCAAAAATTATTTGTCGTAAAAATGGGAACATGTTTAAAGTCTTATTTTGATAAATATTTCACAATCTTACTATACTTTTCTTATCTCTTATTTCCCTGATGGATTTTTCTAATTTCTTATGAAGAAGATAGTTAATTAATAAATAATCATTGATAGAAGCTTATCTAATATGTTGTTATTTAGATAGAATATAAAAAATGATTCGGATATATTGAATGAGTACATACAAAAAGAGTCAATAATCAGAAACGATTATTGACTCTTTACAATATCTTATTTTGGTTTAATTTGCGCCAACCAATTCATCAAAACCTTTCTTCTTAAACTCACGTTCGTTTGTTGATAGTGCTTTTGCAGCAGTTATAACTGGGAAGTTTCCACTTACGATATAATCTAAGGCAGCTTTAAAGTTGCTTTCTTCAATATCTCCAAAATCATATGACAAATCATCTGATATTTCTAAATCAACAGGAATACCTTCGAAATAATCACCTTCATCAGCAGCATTGGTAATTTTAAAACTAATTGGAACGATAGCCAGATTTAATGATATATCTTCAAAAACATACATGCCAACAGGTTTTCCGTGGGTTGTACTTCCAATTAGAATAACATCATCTAAGTAAGGTTTTAAGCCATTAATAACCATTTCGCTTGCCGATGCTGTTCCCGATGTCGTAATTATAAAAACACGATCAAAAGCGTATGCAGCGGCTTGTTCTTGGAATGCTTCAGTAAAATCTTCACTCATTTTTGATTCGTTGTGAAAAACCTTAGAGTATATATCATTTGTAAAGGCATTGCCAGTTATCAATGAAGATAATTGATTAGAAATTGCAGTACTTCCACCACCATTGTATCTGAGATCTAAAACCAATTCTTCTGCGCTTTGTTCTTTAAAGTAAGTAAAGGCTTCATTCAATTCCTCTTCCGATTTTGTTAAAAAGCTGTCAAATGCTAAATAAGCAACTTTAATTCCTTGATAATCGATTACCTCTCTTTTTAATACTGAATTTTGATCTAGAGTAATTTGACTTGCTAGGAAATCTTTTTGTTCGCCAATATTATTTTCAAATACGAATTGTGCAGAAGATTTGTCTAGTTCATCTAGAACTTGATTGTCACTTAAACTAGAAACATCCTTGCCATTAATGTTGATTAGTTTCCAGCCACGAGCTATTCCTTCAGCTGCAAGAGGCGATTCATCAAAAATTAGTTTTACTCTTAAGTCGTTGTTGCTATCATATTTAAAGCCAAGTCCATATCCAATATAGGTTCCATTTTCTAAGTAGGCTAATAGCTGATCGCGATTTGCGATATAGCTCCAACGATCTTTTGAGACCAATAACTCTTCAAAATAGTTATTGACAGAATTATAATTCGAGGAATTGATATCTGGTAATTCATCATTCCAAAAATACCATGCTTCCATTACCTCATTAATCACATCAAATTCATTTTTTTTGTGATCCGAGTCGTCTTTATTGCAGGAGGTATATGCTAACGAAGTAAGTATTACTGTAATTAGTAACAATAACTTAGAGAATGAGTTTTTCATATGATGATGATTTGTATTCAAATTAGTAATTTACCCAAAGGGCATACTTTTTCACAACAAAAACTATACCTAGATAGATTTTTAACGCATTAAAATGCCTTCTATTGTTCAATATTTCTTAATCTAATATTTTGATTCATTCTAAATAGCATTTCGAAAAAAGTTGATACTTAATTATATTGATGATTTTTTGCTTGTAATTTTAGGTCTAGCCTCATTTTTTATTTTGTGAAAAACAATTTTTATTTACATTTGTAGCACCAAAACAAAGGGTGCCATAGCTCAGTTGGTAGAGCAATGGACTGAAAATCCATGTGTCCCTGGTTCGATTCCAGGTGGCACCACGAAAGAGGGGAAGATTTTAATAATCTTCCCCTCTTTTTTTATATGAAAATTGAAGTCTACATATTAACGAGTCCTGTAAAAGGTCTTTTTTTTATTTTATAGTTTCCTGCATCAAGATTATCCTCAGAATTTCATTTATAGTCGTTCGTCTTTGAACAATTTTACCAAAGCAAACGTTTTCGATGTAAAATAAAGGTTTTCAGGGTTGTAAGTTCTTTTATTATTGAGATTAATAAGGTAGTTTTGCAAGACGAATTTACAAATACAGAATAATCAAAATACGACAAATGGCTGATAATAAGAAAGCTCTATTGATGATCCTTGATGGATGGGGAATAGGAGATAAATCGAATTCAGATGTTATTTCAACAGTTGAAACACCATATATTGATAGTTTACAAGCAAAATATCCGAATTCGGCTTTACAGGCTGCAGGAAACTTTGTTGGTTTGCCTGATGGACAGATGGGGAATTCAGAAGTTGGTCACCTTAATATTGGTGCTGGCCGTGTAGTTTTTCAAGACCTTGTAAAAATTAACAATGCTGTTAAAGACGGTTCAATTAATGATAATGAGCAGTTGGTGAAAGCCTTTGCGACAGCTAAGAAAAACAATACAAAACTTCATTTAATTGGTTTAATTGGTGATGGTGGGGTTCATTCTTTAAGCTCACACGCAATTGCAATCTGTAAGGCAGCTAAGGCTTATGGATTGGAAGATGTTTTTGTTCACGGTTTAACTGATGGTCGTGATACGGATCCAAAATCAGGATTGGAATTCGTTAAGGACTTTATGGCTCAGATTGAAGGATCAGCTAAGTTAGCATCTTTAGTTGGACGTTATTATGGAATGGATCGTGATAGTAACTGGGAGCGTATTAAGCTAGCTTACGATTTATATACAAAAGCTGAAGGTAAATCGGCTACTGACATGATTCAAGCTATTGAAGAATCATATGCTGAAGGTGTGAGTGATGAGTTTATTAAGCCTGTTGTGGCTGTTGATGAGGCAGGAACTCCTTTAACTAAAATTGAGGAAGGTGATGTTGTAATTTGTTTCAACTACCGTACAGACCGTTTGCGCCAGATGACTACTGTATTCTCTCAGGAGGATAAGCAAGAATTTGGTATGCACACCATGAATGTTGATTGGTACACCATGACTTGTTACAATGCTAACTTCAAAGGTGTGAATGTTATTTACGATAAGGATAATGTTAAGAATACCTTAGGCGAGGTTGTTGCCAATGCTGGGAAAAAACAAATTCGTATTGCAGAAACTGAGAAATATGCTCACGTAACATTTTTCTTTTCCGGAGGTCGCGAAGCTGAGTTTGAAGGCGAAACTCGTTTGTTAGCTGCTTCTCCTAAGGTCGCAACTTACGATTTGCAGCCAGAAATGTCAGCACCAGAAGTTGCCGATAAAATTACAGCAGAGTTGAATGCACAATCAGCTGACTTTGTTTGTTTGAATTTCGCGAATGGCGATATGGTTGGCCATACAGGTGTTTATGAAGCAATTTCGAAAGCTGTTCAGGCGGTTGATAATTGTGCTAAGCAAGTTGTTGAAGCTGCTAAAGCAAATGGTTACGATGTTATTATTATCGCTGACCATGGTAATGCAGACTTTGCAGTAAACCCTGATGGATCGCCCAATACGGCTCACTCTCTTAACCCAGTTCCATGTATTTGGGTAACTGAGAACCCTAAGCAATTAGAAGATGGTATTTTAGCTGACGTAGCTCCAACTATTATTGATATCATGGGACTTGAGCAGCCGGAAGAAATGACTGGTAAATCTTTGATCATAAAATAAAAGATTGTAACTGAAATTATAAGTTTCCGTACTATCTTTGCGAGATAGTACGGATTTTTTTTGCTCTAAATCCGTTAATTAGAAATTGTAAAAGTTATTATTGTGTTACAGATAGGAAATGCCATAGTAAGTCTCGATGTGATTGAGAAGAAGTTTATTTGCGATTTCGCGAAATGCAAAGGAGCTTGTTGTGTTGAAGGAGACTCGGGAGCACCATTAGATGATGATGAAAAAGCCATTCTTGAAGAAATCTATCCTGATATTAAGGAATACTTGAATGAAAAGGGTATTGCCGAAATTGAGAAACAAGGTACTTCAGTTATTGATTCTGATGGCGATCTGGTAACTCCAATTATCAATGATAAAGAATGTGTTTACACGGTTTTTGAAAATGGATTGGCTTTATGTGGTATTGAGAAAGCTTTCCTTGATGGGAAAATAAGTTACCGCAAACCAATTTCTTGTTCTTTATATCCTATTCGTATTCAGAAATATGAAGAATTCGATGCTGTAAACTATAACAAATGGAAAATTTGTGCTCCTGCTCGTGAATTAGGTTTCAAAATGGGCACACCAGTGTATAAGTTTTTGAAGGATCCATTAATTCGAAAATATGGTGAAGATTGGTATGAAGAATTAAAGTATGCAGCTGAGCATATTGATGAGATAATGCAGAAAAGAGAGTAATAGATCTCTTAGTGATAGATAATATAGAACAGCAGCTTAAGAGTTGCTGTTTTTTTTGTATTTGCCTGTTTTAAGGTTTTTTACCAAATTATTCTCAAATCAGATATCTAATATTACATCTTCTATTGTATATTTACCACTCAAATTTTAAATACTAATAATAACATATACAACATGGACAACATTAAAGGGTATATCGAAGAGAATAAAGATAGATTTCTTGATGAACTATTCGGATTGATTCGCATCCCATCAATTAGCTCAATTGAAGCTAACAAACCAGAAATGTACAAAGCTGCTGAATACTGGAAGCAGTTGATGTTAGATGCTGGTGCTGATAAAGCAGTAGTTCTGGAAACAGAAGGAAACCCAGTAACCTATGGTGAGAAGATCATTGATCCAGCTTTACCAACTGTATTGATTTATGGCCATATGGATGTTATGCCTGTTGATCCAGTTGAGCTTTGGGATACTGATCCTTTTGAGCCAGTAGTAAAAGATGGTAAAATTTGGGCACGTGGTGCTGATGATGATAAAGGGCAAGCTTTTATGCATGCTAAGGCTTTTGAATACATGGTTAAGAACGATTGCTTGACTTGTAACATAAAGTTCATGATTGAAGGTGAAGAAGAAGTAGGTTCTCCTAATCTTCCTAAGTTTTGCGAAGAGCATAAAGACATGTTAAAGTCAGATATCATCTTGGTTTCAGATACAGGTATGATTGCTCCGGATATACCATCAATCACAACAGGTCTTCGTGGTTTAATGTATTGGGAAGTTGAAGTAACTGGCCCTAACCGCGATCTTCACTCAGGATTGTTTGGTGGTGCTGTTGCAAACCCAATCAACGTATTGGCTAAAATGATTACTCAGATGGTTGACGAGAATGGTCATATCACTATTCCTGGTTTCTACGATGACGTAATTGAAGTATCAAAAGAAGAGCGTGCTATGATGGCTGAAGCTCCTTTCGATGTTGAAGAATATAAGAAAGCAATTGATGTAAAAGAATTAGCTGGTGAGAAAGGTTACACACCTTCAGAGCACACAGGAATTCGTCCATCTTTCGATATTTGTGGTATTTGGGGTGGTTACATTGGCGAAGGTGCTAAAACTGTATTGCCATCTAAAGCTCATGCTAAGATTTCTACTCGTTTGGTTCCAAACCAAGATTGGGAAAAGATCTCTGTTCTATTTAAAGAGCATTTTGAAGCAATTGCACCTGACTGTGTAAAGGTTGAGGTTACGCCTCTTCACGGTGGTCAAGGATATGTTTGTCCGATTGATATTCCTGCATACCAAGCAGCTGATAAGGCTTATACTGAAGTTTACGGTAAGCGTCCAGTTCCTGTTCGTTCAGGAGGTTCTATTCCAATTATCTCTACTTTCGAAGAGATCTTGGGTACAAAATCTGTATTAATGGGATTCGGTCTTGAGGCTGATGCAATTCATTCTCCAAACGAGAACTTCCCATTAGAGCAATTCTACAACGGAATCAACACAATTCCATTGTTTTACAAGCACTATGCTGAATTGATGAAATAAGAACTTGTAATTAAAATAATTTTTGAAAGGGTATTCTTAACTAGAATACCCTTTTTTTAGGCTTATTTTATTTTGGTATGATGAATTTTCACATTGAATATGTGAATAAAAGGCTTTTCTTATTGATGATTAATAATTATTATATAAATTTAATGGAATCTTCGTAATCGTTTAAAATAAAGCTGAAATCTTGAAATTCGGTATTTTCTGATTATGTTTGTACTTGGGTTTAGTTGTGTGATTTTTTCGTGATGAACATGTCTATTGCTAGATATTTTGAAATAGATCATACAAGTTGAAGTAAAATTGTTGTCATGGAGGAAATTTTTGGAAAAATAGGATCGGCTCAAACTCTTAGTCAGAAGATTGAGCGCCGAATAGAAGAGGCTATTCGCCAGAAGAAATTATTGGTAGGAGCTAAACTTCCGTCGGAGCGAGAATTGTGTGAGATGTTTGCTGTAAGTCGAACTGCTTTGCGCGAAGCATTGCGTAGATTAAGTGCGAGAGGTTTGATTCAAATCAAAAAGGGAAGCGGCATGTTTGTTAGTGAACTGAAAATAACAGATGCTATTGATTCCTTAAATTTGTATTATGATCTGAGTTTTGATAGCAATTTAATTCCTCAGATTATTGAAGTGAGACGCGTGTTCGAGCCAGAAATTGCTCGTATGGCTGCGAATAATCGAACAGATAAGGATTTGGAGCTACTTCAAAAGAGTATAACTGATTTAGAGGATTGTGATTCAGATAATACGCAAATGGAAGCTGATATCATTAATAAATTTCATTTGAATGTGGCTAAGGCTACTGGCAATCCAATTGTTATTATTACAATGGAACCAGTCTATTCGCTTTTACCTCGTATGCGTAATTTAATTTATGCAAATGTAGATGGAGAGAAAGATTTTACAATTAAAGCTCATCGTACCATTTTTGAAGCAATTCGAGACAAAGATGCAGATAAGGCTTATAAGGCAATGGTTGAACAAATAAATCGAACACTGGAGATTTATACACAATATTTGAAAAAATAGATTATTTTTTTCAATAAAAAACGGAGATTGATGATTCAGTCTCCGTTTTTTATTTATTCTAAATTATAATCTACTTGTAAGCTTCAATGGCTTTCTTTACTGAGCCATGTTTTAAGAGTAAGTGTTTTGATGTCTCTTTGTCAAGATTTAACTCGTCCATAATCATTTGGGTTCCACGCTCAACCAATTTTTTGTTGGTTAGTTGCATGTTAACCATTTTGTTCCCTTTTACTCGTCCCAATTTAATCATTAAACTGGTGGTGATCATGTTGAGAATCATTTTTTGAGCAGTTCCTGCTTTTAGCCTGGTACTTCCTGTAACAAACTCAGGTCCAACAATTGCTTCAATTACAATTTCTGTCTCTTTAGAAACCGGAGCTTCAGGATTGCAAGTAATACATGCTGTTAGTAATCCATTTTCGCGAGCTTTTTTTACGCCACCTATAACATAAGGAGTTGTGCCCGAAGCTGCAATTCCCAATACTGAATCATTTTGATTAAAGCCATGTTCTTGAATTTCTTCCCATGCTTTATCCCAGTCATCTTCAGCTGATTCTACTGCATTTCGTAAAGCTTTTTCTCCTCCTGCAATTAATCCAATTACGATATTTCCAGGAACTCCAAAAGTTGGCGGCAACTCTGAGGCATCTAAAACACCAAGTCTGCCACTTGTTCCAGCTCCTAAATAAAATAATCTACCTCCGGCCTTAATACGATCAATCAGTAAACTTACAAAGTTCTCAATTTTTGGAATAGAACGATTTACCGCTAAATGAACTTGTCCATCTTCTTGATTAATTCCGGTAAGTAGTTCCGTAACCGACATCTTTTCCAAATTAGAAAAGTTAGAAGGAGACTCTGTTATTCTGTTTGAAGATTTTTGATTGCTTTCTTTGTTCATTCTTTTATTTTTATTTACCAAGGTGGTATTGGATCAATCCTTCTAATGGGCTTTGCTGGATTTTACCCAGGCTTAAACCTGTTTCTTTTGCCACGATTTGCAATTCATTTTTAAAGTAAAATGCAATACTTCCAATAAAGTGAATTGGAAGACTAGTGTGATTGTCGTATTGTTTTATATTTCGTTCAAAAAATTCACTAAAACTCTTTTTTACCAGTTGTGATACATATGGAGAGTGAATATTCTCAGAAAGAAAAACAGTAAACTGTGCAAGAAAACGACTTGGTGCTTCTTCTTTGTAAACTTTGTTTATGATTTCACCATAATCCAATTCGTATTTTTTATAGAATGCACTTTTAATTTCTTTAGGAGCAAGATTTTTTAATATATCAGCTATTAGCTTCTTACCCATAACGGCTCCACTACCTTCATCGCCCAAAATATATCCCAATGGTGGAACGTTGTGTTCAATGTTTTCTCCATTGTATAAACAGGAGTTGGATCCTGTACCAATGATACATGCTATTCCTTTTTCGATACCGCATACAGATCGAGCAGCAGCTAAAACGTCGCTGTTGATTTCACAATTGGCACCTGGAAATATTTCTAACAAAGCATCTTTAATGATCTGTTTCTTCTCATCAACAGCACAGCCGGCACCATAAAAAAAGATTTTGCTAATTGAATCAAAATTATCTAGTGAGCTTATAATGTTAATTATTGAGCTCTTATTTTGATGATAAGGATTGATGCCTAAGGTTTGTTGACGTTTGGTTACGCCTTTACTTCCAAGCAAAATCCAATCCGTTTTAGTTGAGCCGCTTTCTGCAATTAATATCATTATTTTATTTTTATAACATGTATGATGAATGTTAATTTAAGATGAAATTACAAATATTTTAATAAATATCTAATTTGTAATCTTAGATTTTCATTCCTTCCGTATTCCCTAATATCCTTATTGTATTGATGTATTTGTTTTCACTTTACAAATATATAAAAATTAAACATTTGTGAAAAGTATTATATAACATGTATGACCAATTTTGGAATATTTAATTTTCTGTTCTATTTTTGATCCGAAAGTAATTTAAATCAGGAGATAGCAAAATGGAAAATCAGATACTACAGTTTAGAGAAGAACTTGATGAAGCCAAGTTGTATTACCAACCTTCAGATGAGTTCGACAGAACAGTGAAAACCCGATATGAAAAAATGCCAGCAGATATTTTTTCGACTGCAGAAAAAGCTGCCAAATGGGTTGCTGGTGAAATTGCCAATGAGATTAAGTCGAAACAAAAGATTGGTGAAAACTGTGTGCTAGGTCTTGCTACTGGAGCAACGCCATTAGGTGTATATTCAGAATTGATTCGTTTGCACAAGGAGGAGGATTTATCTTTTCAGAATGTGATTACTTTTAATTTGGATGAGTATTATCCTATGTTAAAATTAAGTGCCCAAAGCTACAATCATTACATGAATGATGTTTTGTTTAGTCATATTGACATACCTAAAGATCAAGTTCATGTTCCCGATGGAGAGGTGAGTAAGCTTATGGTGACTGGATATTGTAGTGAGTATGAAAAATTGATTGATTCTTTTGGAGGATTAGATTTACAGATACTCGGAATTGGTCGTACAGGACATATTGGCTTTAATGAGCCAGGTTCGCAATTGGATTCAAAAACCCGATTGATTATGCTCGATGCATTGACAAGACGAGATGCAGCTAAAGATTTTAATGGGATAAATAATGTGCCCAAAGCTGCTATAACTATGGGTGTTGGGACAATATTTAAAGCCAGACGGGTTATTTTGATGGCTTGGGGTGAAGGAAAAGCAACAATTGTTAAAAAGGCATTGGAAGAAAGTCAATGCGATGCGGTTCCTGCAAGTTATTTACAACGACATCCTGATGTGAAGTTCGTTTTGGATGTGCCAGCTGCAGGGGAATTGTCAAGAGTGAAGAATCCTTGGTTGGTTGGCAGTGTAGACTGGGATCGTTATTGGATTCGAAAAGCTGCTGTTTGGTTGTGTAATAAATTGCAAAAACCAATATTGAAATTGACCAATCGCGACTATAACGACAATGGTTTAAGTGAATTACTTGCTTTCTATGGTTCTGCTTATGAAGTAAATATAAAAGTATTTAATGATTTGCAACATACCATTACGGGCTGGCCAGGTGGTAAGCCTAATGCAGACGATTCTCATCGTCCTGAAAGAGCAGAGCCAGCTGTTAAAAAAGTGTTGGTTTTTAGTCCTCACCCTGATGATGATGTGATTTCGATGGGGGGAACTTTGAAAAGATTAGTCGATCAGAATCATGAAGTTCATGTCGCATATCAAACCTCTGGAAATATTGCTGTTGCTGATGATGAGGCGGTGAGATATCTTTCATTTGTAAAGAGTTTTTCACGAACTCATGATACCAACGAAGGAAATCTTCAGTGTGTTATTGAAGATATTCAAAAGTTTCTTTTGAAAAATAAAAAGCCAGGAGGAATCGATACATCCGCAGTACGAAATATGAAAGCCTTAATTAGAAGAGGAGAGGCAAAGGCAGCTTGTCGATTTGTTGGCGTACGATCAAAAAACCTTCACTTTTTAGACCTTCCTTTTTATGAAACGGGTGCTGTTAAGAAAAATCCATTAGGGGAAGAAGATGTTCGAATTATTGTGAATTTGCTTCGAAAAACAAAACCACATCAGATATTTGCAGCAGGTGATTGGTCCGATCCTCATGGAACTCATCGGGTTTGTTGGGAAGGGATTTATCAGGCCTTGAAAATTGTAAAGGATGAGGAATGGATGAAGGATTGTTACGTATGGTTGTATCGAGGAGCATGGCAGGAATGGAATTTGGATGAAATTCAAATGGCAGTGCCAATTAGTCCTGAGGAATTGCAACACAAACGAAATGCCATCTTGCGCCATCAGTCGCAAATGGAGAGTGCTCCATTTTTGGGGAATGATTCGAGATTGTTCTGGCAAAGATCGGAAGAAAGAAATAGGGCTACAGCTGATTTATTTAACAAATTGGGCTTGGCAGAATACGAAGCAATTGAAGCTTTTGTCAGGTTTATTGTTTAGATTTATCTGAGAATTTCCAAATTCAATAGCTTGAATTTGGTCTTCTCTTTAACTGGTTCATTTTAAATGTAAAAATAATGATTTCCATGCTTGGATTTTTTCGAAATATCCGTTTTTTCAGACTGCTTTTTGTGATCTCTTTATTGTTGTTCTCAAATTTTAATTTGATAGCAGCAAAGAAATCAGACAAATTAAAGCGAAAAGCCGAAAAAGCAGCGCAAACTTTTGTTGAGAATGCCTCAAAAGAATTTTCTTACAAATTTCGCTTCGATAGTTTACAAATAGACTCAGAGCAAAAGGAAATTGTATTGTATATGAACCCTACATTTACTTACATTCCTTTTCGTCTTGAATCAGTAGAGAAAAATTACCTTGGGCTGAAAGAAAGTTTGGGAAGGAAATTTAGAAACTATAAGCTAAGGATAGAGAGCATGGGGCTGGAAATTAGAGATCTAATTCCTAATTTTTATAAAACTCATGTTAATGATATTGATAGGAGTAGACTGAGCAAAAATCCGGAAGCCGTTCATCCTTTGGTACGAAGAATAAATGTTGGAAATGATCCAACTGAGGGTTTACAAAATAAACACATTGCTCTTTGGCATTCGCACGGATGGTATTACGAAAATACTTTGGATAGATGGGAATGGCAACGTGCAAGAGTTTATACAACGGTTGAAGATTTATGGACAATGGAATTTGTTGTTCCTTATATTGCTCCTATGCTAGAAAAGGCTGGAGCCAATGTTTTGTTTCCACGCGAGAGGGATATTCAGCGAAATGAAGTAATTGTAGATGCTGAATGGTCGTCACAAGGATCGGAATATCTTGTAACAGATTCTGTTTGGGAGTTGAATTCACAAGCGGGATTTACCAATAAATATCCTTTTTATCTTGAGGGTGAAAATCCATTTGATTTGGGAACTAGCTATCAGGCAGAGGCTAATACCGAGGAATCTGCTAGAGTTCAATATTTGCCTAATTTTCAAGAAAAAGGAGAATATGCAGTTTATGTTTCCTATTCTGATGATGAAGATAATGTTAATGACGCGCATTACATTGTGCACCATGCAGGTGGTAAAGCTGAATTTTTGGTGAATCAGAGCATGGGAGGTAAAACCTGGATTTATTTGGGAACTTTTCTTTTTGATAAAGGAAAAAATACTGAAAAGGGAATGGTTGAATTGACTAACCAGAGTAATGAACCAGGGAAATGGATTTCGGCAGATGCCATTCGATTTGGTGGTGGAATGGGGAATATTGCCCGAGGAAATCCGGAAGAATTAGAGGAGTTAAAAAAACAAAGAACAGAGCTTGGGTTTAATATGGATTCTAGAATCTGGCAAAAATATACGAGTAGTCGTCCAAGATATCAAGAGGCTGCACGTTACTATCTTCAGTATGCCGGCATGCCAGATTCCATCGTTTATAGTATCAATAAAGATTACGAAGCAGATTATAGTAATCGCGGAAAAGATGCTGCCAAGTTTCAGAAAAGAGAAATTGGCAAAACGGATTACAAAGATGATTACATGAGTCGTGGAGAGTGGGTGGATTATTTAATTGGAGCACCCGCAGGACCAACAAAAAATGTTGACGCAAAAGGCTTGAGTATTCCAATTGATATGGCTTTGGCATTTCATACAGATGCTGGAATTACACCGAATGATGCCATCATTGGATCTTTGGCCATTTATTCAACAACCAGAGGCGAGGATCATTTTCCAAATGGACAATCGAAATGGGCAAGTCGCGATTTAACGGATATTGTTCAATCGCAGGTTGTGGAAGATATTCGCAAGAAGTATGAGCCTAAATGGAGGCGTAGAGGAATGTGGAACAAGCAATATTCTGAAGCATACCGCCCAAAAGTTCCTACTATGTTGTCTGAACTCTTATCGCATCAAAATTTTGCAGATATGTATCAGGGAATGGATCCGAAGTTTAAATTCGATGTCAGCAGAGCCTATTACAAGGGGATTTTGAAATTTTTATCATCGCAAGATGAAAGAGATTATGTGGTTCAACCTTTACCTGTTGATCATTTTCAAATCAGGGAAACTGAAAAGGAGATTGTTCTTTCGTGGATACCTGTTGAAGATGAATTAGAGTCTACGGCAATGCCAGATTTTTATAAAG
Source organism: Labilibaculum sp. DW002 (assembly GCF_029029525.1). Classification (NCBI taxonomy): domain Bacteria; kingdom Pseudomonadati; phylum Bacteroidota; class Bacteroidia; order Marinilabiliales; family Marinifilaceae; genus Paralabilibaculum; species Paralabilibaculum antarcticum. Next base: position 91,981 of record NZ_JAKJSC010000010.1, read on the forward strand.
TTTATAAACGAATTGAGGACGAAGGTTTTGATGAGGGAACGATTGTTAAGAATTCTGAGTACAAAATCGCGAATTGTAAACCAGGTGCAATTTACAGTTTTAAGGTAACAGCATTAAATAAAGGTGGAGAAAGTTTCGACTCAGAAATATTGGCCTATTGCAAATCTGAAAATGGGAAGAAACCTGTTTTAATTGTTAACGGATTTGATCGTATTTCGGCTCCGCAGGGTTTTGATAATGGCAAATTGGCTGGTTTTTTAAGTTCCGAAGATGAAGGTGTCGCCTACAAAAGAAATATTGCCTACGTAGGTGATCAGTACGATTTCGATCGACAATCAAAATGGTTGGATGATGATGCATCAGGTCATGGAAGCTGCTATGCAGATCAGGAAGAAAGAATAATACCGGGGAATAATTTCGATTATCCTTTTGTACATGGACAAGCGATTCGCGATAATGGATTTGGATTTGTGTCGATGAGTGATGAGGCATTTGTGGAATTGAATTGGGAAGCGAAGGATTATTCCGTATTGGATTTGATTTTTGGAGAGGAAAAAACTACCAAGAGAATTTATGGGAAGGAGAATAAAGATTTTACTATATATACGCCTGAAATGAGAGAGGCAATTCGAAAATACATTAGCTGCGAAAATACAAATTTGATATTGTCGGGAGCATATGTAGGAACAGATTTGGTACTTTGTGGCGATAGCTTGGCAATTGCTTTTGCTGAGGATGAATTGCATTTTAAGTTTAGAACCAATCATGCAAGTAAATTGGGGAATGTATCACATACCAATGAAGTAAGAAATATCTTTAAAGGAGAATATCAATTTGAAACAGGGTATTCACCTAATATATATAAGGTAGAAGCACCCGACGCGATTGAGCCTAAAGGTGATGGTGCAAAAGTTCTTCTTCGTTATTCAGGAAATAATAAGAGTGCTGGAGTATTGTATGATGGAAATTATCAATCTGTAATTTTAGGATTTCCATTTGAAACGCTAAAATCGAAGGAGTATCGAAATGAATTGATGAAACAGATGCTTCAATTTTTTAATCAGTAATACCGATAGATATCTAAAATTACACATTTATTTCACTTCGTTTATGACTGTGTTTTAGATATCTATCGGCATTATAAGAGTGTATAATTTGATCTGTAAAATCGTATAAGAAAATATTAAAATACAATAATTACTATGAACGGAAAGGTGACATGTTTTATTCCTTTTGGAACAAAGGAAGAGACCGAAATTACAATCAATGAGCTAGTGAAATCAGATTTGGTAGCTGCGATTTATGTTGTGGGTGGCGATGCTCAAGTAGAGGCTGAAGGTGTTAATGTTTTAACATCAGAAACCTTATCACACGGAAAAACAATTCATGCTATTGCTGAGAAATCAGACTCTGAATATGTTTTCATCTACACAAAAACAAGTGCTTTAACGATGGGGCAATTGGCTTTGGACAGATTTATGAAAGTAGCCAAGGATACAAATAGTGGTTTGGTGTATTCGAATTATCGCGCGATAAAAAATGGCGTGGTCGAAAATTGCCCAGTAATCGATTATCAGGAAGGAAGTTTGAGAGATGATTTTAATTTTGGATCGGTTCTTTTTTATGATACAAAAGTATTAAAAGAAGCTGTGAAGGACGTTGATACTACCTTTCGTCATGCAGGATTGTATGAGTTGCGTTTGGCGATGGCTGCCCGATCAGAGTTTATGAGGATCCCAGAAGTATTGTACACCGAAGAAGAAATGGATACAAGAAAATCGGGAGAGAAAATATTCGATTACGTTGATCCTAAGAATCGCGCAGTACAAATAGAAATGGAAATTGCTTGCACTGAACATTTGAAGAGAATTGGAGCTTTTTTAGCACCAAGATTTGATAATGTTGCTTTTGAAGAAGGTGATTTTAAAGTGGAAGCTTCCGTGGTAATTCCGGTTCGCGATCGTGTAAAAACAATCGAGGATGCGATTAAATCGGTATTGGCTCAAAAAGCAGATGTTGATTTCAATTTAATTATTGTAGATAACTACTCTACAGATGGAACAACTGAAATTATTCAAAAATATGCTGCTATAGATAATCGTATTATTCACATTATTCCAGAACGAAAAGATTTGGGAATTGGAGGCTGTTGGAATGAGGCCGTAGCTCATGAAGCTTGCGGGAAATTCGCCATTCAGTTGGATAGTGATGATTTGTATGCTGGTGAAGACACTGTGCAAAAAGTTGTTGATGCATTCTATCGAGAAAACTGTGCCATGGTGGTTGGAACTTATCAGATGGTGAACTTTGCATTGGAAGAAATTCCTCCTGGAATTATTGATCACAAAGAGTGGACACCTGAAAATGGAAGAAATAATGCACTTCGTATTAACGGATTGGGTGCGCCTCGAGCATTTTACACACCAGTATTACGTAAGAATCCGATTCCAAATGTAAATTACGGTGAAGATTATGCTTTAGGATTGGCCATTTCTCGTAATTATCAAATTGGTAGAATTTACGATCCAATTTATCTGTGTCGTCGTTGGGATGATAATTCTGATGCTTCTTTAGATATCGAAAAAATGAATGCTCATAATACTTACAAAGATCGTATTCGTACCATCGAATTGAAAGCTAGAAAATTGTTGAGCCAGAAATAGATTAAAATACATGATTTAGATTCTGTGTAACTCAGTGTTCTCCATGGTGAAAAAAAATTAACCACAGAGTGTACTGAGATTCACAGAGAAAATAAATAGGAATACTGAGGTAATATTAGTGCGAAACTCTAAAATAGAAGAATATGAAGAATAAGGTTTGGTGTGTTTTTGCCGTTTTATTGATCTTTTTAATTGCTTGCAAAGGAAAAACCGTAAAAAGTGAGTCGCAGGAAGTCAGGAAAGAAATTCATCTTTCTGATTCTACAGATCATGAAATCTTTAATTCCATTCGGAAAATAGCAGGATCGATGTCTATCGATTCTTTATCATTGAATGATCGGGTAATTGAAGTGGCAAAAATGTTTATGCAAACAGCTTATGTTGGTGGAACATTGGATCGAAATGAGAAAGAACAGCTAGTTGTTAATTTTCGGGAGTTGGATTGTACAACTTATTTAGAGAATGTTATTGCTCTATCAAATGCATTAGCTAAAGATTCGGTTCAAACGGATGATTTTTTGAATGAACTTGAAAACCTGCGTTACCGAAATGGCAAATTGACTGATTATTCTTCGCGATTGCATTATTTTTCCGATTGGATTTATGAAAATGAAAAGAAAGGAATTGTAAAGAATATTACAACTGAAATTGGTGGTGAGAAATACAATCAAACCATCAATTTTATGAGTACACATGTTAATTCATATCCTGCCTTACAAGCGGATACTTCATTGGTGGAAGAGATCAGGAAGACCGAAAATGAAATCAATAAAAGAGATATGTTTTTCATCCTAGAAACCAATATTCAACAGCTCGAGGATCAAATTCAAAATGGTGATTTAATTGCCATTACTACTAAAATTAAGGGATTGGACATATCCCATGTTGGTATTGCTATTCATGTGAATAACCGATTGCATTTGATGCATGCTTCGAGCAAAGCTAAAAAAGTAGTGATTTCAGATATTCCATTGGCAGAAATGCTAATGCATAGTAAATATCAATCGGGAATTATGGTGGCCCGATTGCAGTAGGCTATAACCTGACAGAGTCGAAGACCTGTAAGCGTTAAATGATTTAATTTAACAAAGGGACTATAGAAGTATGTTTTGTTAAGATATTGGAAAAGAATGAATGTAAACAGCATAAATAAATTAGAGAATTTATTAGAGGAGAAATCTTCTACACAGATATTAGGGGATTTTCTGAACAATCAGCTTAAAGATTGGCCTTTAGCAACAGGAAACTACAAGGGATTGGAAAAAGTTGAAGAGAAAGAATTTCAGTTTGATGATTTCAAAATTAAAGTTCAGTTTAATCCTGAAAGAATAAGATCATCTGCAGCAAAAGTAGATCAAAAGAGTATTGAAAATCGAGCTTGCTTTTTGTGTACCGATAAACTTCCTAAAGAACAGGGTGGTATCGCTCAAGGCGATGATTTTGTTATTTTGGTAAATCCGTTTCCGATCATTCCACAGCATTTTACCATTCCAAAAATAGATCATGTCGATCAGAATTTTGAAGGGAATGTTTCAGGAATGTTGTCTTTGGCTAAAAACATGCAAGGATATACCTTGTTTTATAACGGACCAAAGTGTGGTGCATCAGCTCCCGATCATATGCACTTTCAGGCAGGGAACAAAGATTTTATGCCAGTAGAAACAGAGTATACTGATTTGAAAAAAACGCAATCGGAACTTTTGACTGATTCGGAAAAGTTTGAGATGAGGGCTTTCCCAAATTATCTAAGAAAGATGATTTCCATAGAATCAGAAAATGGAAAAGAAATGATGAAGGCGGTTTCTGTTTTTTATCGAACTTTTTCTGCTATGCAGCCTGAAGAACAAGAGCCAATGCTAAATGTGATTTGTTCTTATGTCGATGGCAAATACATAATGCATCTGTTTCCACGAAAATTGCATCGTCCATCGCAATATTTTGCCGAAGGCGAACAGCAATTGCTCATAAGCCCTGCATCGGTCGATTTTGGAGGAGTGTTTATTACTCCGCGCAGAGAAGATTTTGAGAAAATTACATCGGATGATATTGTAGATATCTTCAAACAAGTAAGTGTTGATGAAGCTTTTTTCAAGAAACTATGTGCTTCGGTAAAAAAGAATTTAGTCTAAGATCTTGCATTTTCTATGAAGGAATAGGAATGTAAGCCGAAGGAACGCAATTGTAGCCGGAAGGAATAGGAATGTAAGCCGAAGGAATGCAATTGTAGCTGGAAGGAATAGGAATGTAGGTTGAAGGAATGCAATTGTAGACGGGAAAAATAGGAATGCAGCTTGGAAAAATGCAATTGTAACTGGAAGCAATGCAACTGTAAAATGCTTTTACTACAAATCAAACTTTAAGTAATTAAAAGAAATATGACCAATACCATACGACAATATCACGATAAGGATTTTGATGAAGTTTTGGCTTTGTGTCAAAACACATATAAGTTCGATTCTATTACCAAAGAATTACTCCACGAGAAAATCTACGATGATCCTTTTTACAATCCTGAAATTATTTGGGTTGCCGAGGAAGGGGCTGCTATTGTAGGATTTTTAATGGGAACCTGTCGAATGGATATTCGAGGAGTGAACTATGGCTATGTAAAATTAATGGCGGTAAGTGAAACTCATCAAAGAAAAGGAATTGCAAGAAAAATGTATGAATTACTGGAAAACGAATTGCGTTTAAGGAAAGTAGATGTAATGCGTTTGGGTGATGTTCCAATGAATTATTTCATGCCAGGAATTGATCCAAGATATACGCCAGCACTTTGCTTTGCTATGCGAATGGGATTCAATCGTTTTATGGACACTTCTAATCTGGTAGTCAATTTGTCTGATCGGGAATGGTCGGATGAAAAGAAGATATCGACTTTAAAATCGGATGATATTGAAATTTGTCGTGCAACAATAGAAAATAAGGATGAATTGATGGACTTTGTTGCTGAGGAATGGAAATTATGGCAATTTGAATTAGCGATGGCCTATAAATCAGATCCGATTGCTATTCATGTAGCTAAGTTAAAGGGAAAAATAAAAGCATTCTCGGCACACAGCGCAAATAATAAAGGCTTACCATGGTTTGGCCCAATGGGTACACATCCTGATTTGCGCGGGAAAGGAATAGGAAAGGTTTTGTTGTATCGCTGTTTGGAGGATTTGAAAAACTTGGGCTACAAAACAGCTATTATTCCATGGGTAGGACCAATCGATTTTTATTCTCACCATGCAGGAGCTGTTGTTGAAAGAGTATTCTGGAGATATGAGAAAAAACTATCATAAACAGAACGTCAAATAAACTATAATATGAAAGAGCCACAATTACGGGTAGGCATCATGTACGAGCCTAAAATCTCATTTACATTAAATGGAATTTACATACTTCAACAAAATGGAGAAGAATATACAGGAAAGCAAACTGCCAGCTATATAAACGATAAGATAGCTTTTGATGGTCTTGTGGATGAAGAACTGATTTTCTATCCTAAATTCTACGAAGAAGGATCTTTCGATCTTTTTGATGTAACGATTGGAATTAAATTTCATTGGGAGCGAAAAGAAGATCAGCGTTTCAAAGGAGCATTGCACTTTATTTGTGAAGATGAAAAATTGACTGCCATCAATGTTCTTTCTCTCGAAGATTATTTGGTGAGTGTTATTTCATCTGAAATGAGTGCAACGAGCAGTATGGAATTGTTGAAAGCTCACGCAATTATCTCCCGTTCTTGGTTAATTGCACAGGTGATAAAGGGTGCAGAGTTAAAAAAATCAGAAACCAATTATCAAAGTATTGCAGAAACCGATGAGGAATATATTCGTTGGTACGACCGCGAAGATCATGTGAATTTTGATGTTTGTGCAGATGATCATTGTCAGCGTTACCAAGGCATTACCAAGCAATCAACAAAATTGGTAGTTGATGCAATTGAAGCTACTCGTGGATTGGTTCTGACCAGTGAGGGTGAAGTTTGCGATGCTCGTTTCTCGAAATGTTGCGGTGGCGTTGCTGAAACTTTTGAAAATGTTTGGGAACCTGAAAATCATAAATACTTGCAAGCGGTTATTGATAATCCGAAAATTCCTGCAGGATATGATATGAATCTGGAAAATGAAGAAGCCGCAGTAAAATGGATTCGTACTTCTCCTGAAGCATTTTGCAATACCACCGATAAGGAAATTCTTTCTCAGGTTTTGAACGATTACGATCAGGAGACCATGGACTTTTATCGTTGGGAAGTATCATATACACAAGGTGAGATTTCAGAATTGATAGAACGAAAAACGGGCAAAGAGTTTGGACAAATTATTGATTTAATACCTGTTGAGAGAGGAGAGTCTGGGCGTTTAATCAAATTGAAAATTTTAGGGACAAAGCGAAGCTTGGTGATTGGAAAAGAATTGGAAATACGTAAAGTGCTTTCTGAATCGCATTTGTACAGCTCCGAATTTGTTGTTGACAGAGTAGGTGAGGAGAATGGTATTCCAGCTAAATTTATTCTGAAAGGTGCTGGCTGGGGGCATGGCGTTGGCCTTTGTCAAATTGGAGCAGCCGTAATGGGAGCCAATGGTTATTCTCACAAAGAAATTTTGCTTCACTATTTCAAGGGAGCAAGCTTAGAAAAACGTTATTAATAAATTGAACTAAGTCAGGATGAGCAAACGAAACAGATCACCATGGGCATGGATTCCATCCCTTTACTTTGCTGAAGGGCTTCCTTACGTCGTGGTTATGACAGTGGCAGTCATTATGTACAAACGTTTGGATATTTCGAATACGGACATTGCACTTTACACCTCTTGGTTATATCTGCCATGGGTAATTAAACCATTTTGGAGTCCATTTGTCGATATTATAAAGAGTAAGCGATGGTGGATAATAAGTATGCAATTACTTATAGGAGCTGCATTAGCCGGAGTCGCTTTTACAATCCCAACGACAAACTTTTTTCAGGCCTCACTTGCTTTCTTATGGCTCTTAGCATTTAGTTCTGCCACACACGATATCGCTGCCGATGGATTTTACATGCATGCTTTAGATGAAAATAAACAAGCTTTCTTCATCGGTATCAGAAGTACGTTTTATCGAATTGCCATGCTTACAGGACAGGGACTTTTAATTATTCTAGCGGGCTATTTTGAAAAAACAAAGCTGCTTGGGAGTACTGAAAATAACATTCCAATGGCATGGTCATTAATGTTTTATATTTTGGCTGCCGGCTTCTTGCTTTTTTGTTTGTATCACAAATTTGCACTTCCATATCCTCAAGAAGATGAGGATAGAGAGGTGAAAAGTTTTTCCGGAGTATTTACTGATTTTGCCGAAACTTTCAGGACCTTTTTTATCAAAAAGGATATTTTGAAAATTGTAGGTCTGATTTTAGTATATCGTTTAGGCGAATCACAATTGGTGAAAATGGCTTCTCCTTTTCTTCTCGATCCAAAAGAAGTAGGTGGTTTAGGACTTACCACCAGTAATGTTGGGTTAATATATGGAACCATAGGAATCATTTTTCTAACTCTAGGAGGTTTATTGGGAGGTTATATGGCTTCCAAAAATGGCTTAAGATACTGGTTGTGGCCAATGGTAATTGCTATTAATTTACCAAACTTGGTGTATGTTTATCTTTCCTATGCCTTGCCCGATTCTTTCTTTTTGATTTGTGCTTCGGTTGCCGTTGAGCAATTTGGTTATGGTTTTGGTTTCACGGCCTATATGCTTTATCAGATTTATGTGTCGGAAGGAAAACACAAAACGGCTCATTTTGCATTTTGTACTGGTTTAATGGCTTTAGGAATGATGATTCCAGGTATGATGTCTGGTTGGTTGCAGGAATTGTTGGGCTATCAACACTTCTTTGTTTGGGTGATGATATGTACGATTCCAAGTTTTATTATGGTGAAATTGATTCATGTAGATCCTAAGTTTGGTATTAAATCAGATGATCATGAGAAATAGAATTGCGTTTTTAGGAGATAGCCTAACGAATGAAGGAAATTGGCAAGAATATTTTCCCAATCAAGAAGTTGTAAATTTTGGAATGTCAGGTGAGAAATCAGAAGAAATTATTTCTCGAATAGATGAGGTGACTTTATGGAAACCTTCAAAGATTTTTCTGATGATGGGGATCAACGATCTGGGGGATGGTTTAAATTGTGAAGAGATTCTTAAGAATTATCAAATCATCTTGTCAAAAGTAAAAGAACATAAGGAGATTGAATTGATTGTTCAAAACCTTTTACCTACTAATGATACAATGTTTAAGAGTGGCAATTTTGATAAGATGGATATTTTGGATGTTAATCTTCACTTGAGAGATTTATGCGAAAAGGAAAAGGTCACATTTGTAGATTTGTATACAGCTTTTTCAACCTATACATACCAATTGATAAAAGATTATACGAGCGACGGTCTGCATTTAAATGAGGCAGGTTATAAAATATGGAAGAATTGCTTGCAATCAGAAAATCTTATCTAAAATCTCAAAAAGATGGAAAAAACGGAACGATTAATGGCTTTGGATGCCTTTCGAGGATTAACCATTGCAGCTATGATTACTGTAAATACTCCAGGAAGTTGGGGGCATGTTTACGCTCCATTGCTCCATTCTAAATGGCACGGCTGTACGCCAACCGATTTGGTGTTTCCTTTCTTTCTATTTGCTGTTGGTGTTGCAATGTGGTTTGCTTTCGGAAAATTCGATCATAAATTAAGTCCCGAGGCAGGAAAGAAAATTCTGAAACGTACTGTAATAATTTTTGGCATTGGGCTCTTGCTAAATGCGTTTCCATTTGTGCATATCAAATTAGAAAATTTGAGAATAATGGGTGTTTTGCAAAGAATCGCCTTGGCTTATGGAATAGGAAGTTTACTTTGTTTGTGGTTGAGCAAAGTTCGTTTGGTAATTGCCTCACTGGCTATTCTAATGGCATATTGGGGCTTGGTTTTTTTCCTTGGCGGTGATGATCCATATAGTTTGGAAGGAAATCCGACAATGGCTTTCGATAGCCTAATTCTTGGTGCAAGTCATATGTATAAGGGATTTGGAATTACTTTCGATCCGGAAGGATTGTTTAGTACTCTTCCTGCGATTGCAACAGTGATTCTTGGATATCTTTCAGGATTTTTAATTGCGTCAACCGAACGAAAGAAGTTGGTTGGGAAGCTATTGATGTTTGGTGCATTAGGTGTTATCTCTGGCTTAATTTGGAGCTTAGGATTTCCTATTAATAAACCAATATGGTCTAGTTCTTATGTTGTTTATACGGCAGGTTTAGCTCTTTTGGTTTTAGCTGTAATGATATATCTAATCGATATTTTGGATTATAAAAAATGGGCTCATCCTTTCTTGGTTTTTGGTATGAATCCGTTATTCATTTATGTTCTCTCAGGAGTTTGGGTGAAAGTGATTATTTATTTGATTCACTTTTCGAATGAGACAGGAAATTCGATAACTGGATATGCTTGGTTGTATAAAAATGGATTTGCTTCTTGGGCGGGAGAATTAAATGGATCATTATTTTTTGCATTGGCACATATAGCTGTCTATTGGCTCATTGTATTATTCCTATATCGTCGGAAAATATTTATTAAAATATAAAAGAAAAGCTTCGGAATTAATCCGAAGCTTTTTCATTTAAATTCCATTTTGTACTTATTCGTACAACCAGTATTTTTTTGATGTTCCTAAAAATGATTCTTTTGGTGCAGACCATAGTTCTTCAATATCTTTCACCAGAAAGTTTTCTGTAAATCGCATTCGTATTTCTTTGCTGCCACATACTTTGTCGAACATACTTAATCGTGATGCTTGACACATTTCAAAAGGATTTTTAGTGGGATTTAATTTGTGGCATTCTTGCATCACATAAAATTGAATGAGTGAAATTGGTGTTTTTTGAATATCCGTAAAATGCAATTGAACTCCATGAAGCATAATGCCTTTTCCTACAGAATAGTATGGTTTGTAGTGTACAGGTCGAAATAGAACACCTGGAATGTCCAGATTATTTAAGTTTTCTGATAAATCATCAGCATTAATCCATTCTGCAGCAAATAATTCGAATGGTTGCGTGTAACCTACGCCAATCGAAATGGTATACAACTCACCAAGTATGCCTGATGCTGCATAGTAAATTGCACTCATCGAATTGGGAATGTGTGGCGAAGTAGGTACCCACGGCAAACCAGTTTCCTTAAAAGTCAAGCTTCGATTCCATCCATCCATAGTGATAACTTGCAACTTACATTTCTTGCTATCTTTTAATAAGCCTTCTTCGTTCAAGTACTTTGCCAATTCTCCACAAGTTAGTCCGTATACATATGGGATAGGAAACTGACTTACAAAAGATATTTGGCTGGGTTCAACTAAGGGACCTTCAATTTTTATTCCTCCAAAAGGGTTTGGGCGATCGAGTACAATAAATTCTACATCATTCTCGGCGCATGCTTCCATTAGCAATCCCATGCTACTGATGTAGGTATAGGAACGTACTCCGATATCCTGAATGTCATATACAATTGCATCTAGACCTTTTAGCATTTTAGCATTTGGTTTTTTTTGCTTTCCGTATAGAGAATAGACTTGGATACCCGTTTTTTTGTCGGTGTATGTTGCGACTTTCTCGCCAGCAGCATGATCTCCTCGTATGCCATGTTCAGGACTGAAAAGAACTTTAACCTCTATATCGTTGCAAGAGTGAAGCAAATCAATAGTCGACTCTAGATTCTTATTCACCCCCGTAGGATTGGTGATGATTCCAATCTTTTTTCCTTTAAGAATAGAATAGTTGGTTTTTTGTAGTACATCTATGCCTGTGTCTACCTTTTGAGCAAGGATTAGTTTTGTGGAAAATAATATTTGTACACATATTAAAAGAAGGAAGCATACTGTTCCTGCATAAGTTCGTAATGTATTGTTATTAATCATGATAACGGTTTTTTAAGTTTATGCAATTTTGACACTTGTTTTCTGGATTATTCTATTGCAAAACTAATAAATTTTATATTTTTGTAACATGTATGACAACTTAATAATTCTAACAATATCATTAAATGTTTAAGTCGTTATTTTTTGTTTCCTTTTTATTGGTTGCGAGTTGTCAGAAATAAACAAAACAAATTTAACCTTTTTAATTGAGATGAATTTACTCTCATTAGTCAATTTACGGAGGAGAAGTTTTTGGATGTTGTGTCCAGAAGAAGTGAATAATTATTTCGGTAATTGGACTTGTAAAATGAACGTTATATATAACTACAATGAATAGAAAAGTAATAATTGGATTACTAATGCTATTGGTTTCATTTGGAGCAATGGCAAAAAAGAAATCTCCGAAAAGAGAGATGCGTGCTGTTTGGGTGGCAACAGTCGCTAATATTGATTGGCCATCGAAAACAGGGCTTTCGGTTGAGAATCAAAAAAAGGAAATGATTGCTCTTTTGGATCAGCATAAAAAGAATGGAATGAATGCCATTATTTTTCAGATTCGACCAGCTACCGATGCTTTTTATCAATCTCCATACGAACCATGGTCACAATGGTTGAGTGGCGAGCAAGGTATTGCTCCCGATCCAATTTACGATCCGCTTGAATTTGCAATAGAGGAATGTCACAAGAGAGCAATAGAATTACATGCATGGCTGAACCCATACAGAGCTATCTTTGATGATGCAGTAACTAAAACGGATTCGATGCACATCACGAATGTTCATCCAGAATGGTTTTTAAAGTATGGGAAGCATAGGTATTTTAACCCTGGTTTGCAGGAAACTCGTGATCATTTCGCTAAAATTGTTGGAGATGTGGTTAGAAGGTATGATGTGGATGCAATTCATTTCGATGATTATTTTTATCCATATAAAATTAGAAAAACTCCCTTTCCAGATTCTTTGGCTTTTGTGAAAAATGGTGGTGAATTTTATCCAGATAGGATTGATGATTGGAGAAGAAATAATGTAAATCTTGTAATCAAGCAAGTTAGCGATACCATTAAATCGATAAAGCCATGGATGCCGTTTGGAATTTCTCCGTTTGGAGTTTGGCGCAATAAGGATATGGATAAATCTGGCTCGAAAACAAAAGCAGGACAAACCAATTACGACGACTTGTATGCGGATGTGCTTCTTTGGCTAAAAAATGATTGGATAGATTACGTAACTCCTCAAATCTATTGGCACATTGGTAAAAAAGTAGCCGATCATAGAATAATTGCGAAATGGTGGAGAAAAAATTCTTTTGGCAAGCCCTGTTATATTGGTCATGGTGCGTACCGGTTGAATTCTAAATCGAAAGTAAAAGCTTGGCGGAATTCAGATCAAATCATTAGACAGATTCGAATGGTTCGCAGATTGAAAGGGCTTGATGGAAGTATGTTTTTTAGCTCTAAATCTTTCACGAAAAATTTGGAAGGAATAAACGAAAAACTAATTGACAATGTATATGCTAACATGGCAATTGTTCCTGAAAATAGAAATATTAAAGCTATTGTTCCAAATATTCCAGTAGGAATTAAATTTAATCAAACGAATAGCTCTTTAGAGTGGGATGGTACTGATTTAGCAAAATTATATGTGGTTTATAGATTTAAGAAAGGTTCTAAGGTAAATTTAAATCATGCCAATAAAATTATTGGCCTAACTGTTAATTCTAGTTTTAAGTTGAATGAAGAAGATAAGGGATATAAATACGTGGTAACATCTCTAAGTAGAACCAATACGGAAAGTGATCCATCTATGGAGGTAATCCGATAATTATCAATTTTTTATTTGTTGAGTTGAGAAAAATTTAAAAATAGAGCTAGTGAATATTTGGATTGTTTTTAGTGTTGTCTTTGGATATTTTGGACTATTGATGCTTATATCATGGATCACTTCACGTAATAGTAATAATGAAACTTTTTTTACTGGAAACCGAAAATCTCCATGGTATTTGGTAGCATTTGGTATGATTGGTGCTTCCTTATCGGGTGTTACATTTATTTCTGTACCTGGTGAGGTTGGCAATACGGCCTGGAGTTATTTTCAGTTTGTATTGGGAAATTTTGTTGGCTATTTTGTGGTAGCTCAAGTGTTGATACCACTTTATTATCGACTTAAATTGGTGTCGATTTATTCCTATTTAAATCAACGATTCGGTATTGGTACTTATAAAATAGGATCATTTTTCTTTTTAGTGTCCCAAACAATTGGGGCATCTTTTCGTTTGTTTTTGGTGGCTGGAGTTCTTCAATTAGCTTTTTTTAATGCTTTTGGCATTCCTTTTTGGGTAACTGTATTTATTACTATTTTACTGATTTGGGCTTATACTTTTCGGGGTGGTATTAAAACCATTGTTTGGACAGATACATTGCAAACACTATTTATGCTAGGTGCTGTTATTATTACGATCATCGTAATTGTTAAGGATTTGGATCTTAGCACTCAGGGTGTTGTTCAGGTAATTGGTGATAGTGAGTTTTCCAGTGTCTTTAATTGGGATTGGCGATCTCCTCAAAATTTCTTCAAACAATTTTTTGCAGGTATTGCTGTAGTAATAGTAATGAATGGTTTGGATCAGAATATGATGCAAAAGAATTTAACTTGCAAAAATACCAAAGAAGCACAAAAAAATATTTATTGGTTTAGTTTATCTTTTGTATTGGCTAACCTGATGTTTTTGTGCTTAGGAGTTTTGTTATATGTTTTCGCAGAACAACATGGAATAACTCTTCCCCAAAAAACGGATGATTTGTATGCTTTTCTCGCATTAAATCATTTTGGATTAGTAACAGGAGTTGTTTTCTTATTGGGTATTACGGCGGCAGCCTATTCTAGTGCAGATTCAGCATTGACTGCTTTAACAACTTCCTTTTGTGTCGATTTCTTGAAAGGAGAAGTAACGCAAAAAAAGAGGTTGGGAATTCATTTAATGTTTTCAGCTATCATGTTTGTTGTGATTGTGGTGTTTAGCATGATAAATGACCAGAGTGTTGTTACTGCTGTGTTTAAAGTGGCAGGTTATACATATGGTCCTTTGTTGGGCTTGTTCGCTTTTGGCTTGGGAAGTTCACGAATTGTGAGAGATAAATGGGTTCCGTTAATTTGTGTATTATCACCAATTATAACTTATATGATAAGTACTTATTCAGAGCAACTTTTATGGGGATATAGATTTGGGTTTGAATTGCTGATTGTAAATGGATTGATCACTTTTCTGGGTTTGGTTCTTATTTCTGAACGAAAAAGGATGGTGATGTCTAATACCAAATCAACATCAAGATAAATCTAATAGAAAAAATATTTGGTTAATTAAGTGAGGAAGTAAAAAGGAGTTTGGTTTATTATAATCAAACTCTTTTTTAAATTGTATTGTAGCACTTTACTTACATTCATATATTGCACCGAGCAATGCATCCTGTGATGCTCCAGTAACAGAAGGTAAATTTCCATGTAGCTTATTTATTCGTTGCATAGCAAGCCAGGCGAATGCTATTGATTCAACAAGTTGTACCGAAACTCCAAGTTCATCTGTTGTAGATATTTTGACATTTGGCATGTGATGTTGTAGTCTTTCCAGTAGGTAATCATTATATGCTCCACCTCCACAGGTATAAATGGCATCAAGCTTAGGAGCTGATTTTATCGCAGAATTGGAAACTGTAATTGCAGTTAATTCAAGTAGAGTTGATTGGACATCAACATCCTGATAAGTTGGTAATCGTTTGAGGTGATTATTTAACCAGTTTAAGTTGAATAATTCTCTTCCGGTGCTTTTTGGGGCAGGTTTTTGAAAGTATTCTTCTTTTAGCATACTGTCTAATAACTTAGGAATAATTTTTCCGGATCTGGCCCAATTTCCTCCATTGTCAAACTTTTTATTTTGGATTTTGTAAATCCAGGAATCCATTAAACAATTCGCGGGACCGCTATCAAATCCAATTGCGTTTTTTTCTTGATCTGCAGTAATTGTTAGGTTTGCAATTCCGCCCAAATTTAGAATTCCTCTTTTTTCCTCGTTCGAATTCAGAAAGGCTTGATGGAAAGCAGGTGCGAGAGGTGCACCATTACCTTCCAAAGCCATATCCATTCGTCTAAAATCGGTTACTGTGGTGATTTTTGTTTTTGCAGCAATTAAATTGCCATCACCCAGTTGCATTGTGAATGGATACTTTGATAATGGAGAATGAAAAACGGTCTGCCCGTGACAGCCAATGGCTTTTATTTGGGAATGATGAACACCCGCTTTTTTAATTAAATTATTTGCCGTTTTGGCGTAGCATAGTGCTAGTTGATGATCAATTTCTCCCAGTGTAAGTAGATCGGTTTGGAATGTTTTTATTAATTGATCTAATTTTTCTTTTAGCTCAATTGGGAAATCTTCCGAATGATTTTGGAGTACATTCACTTTTCCTTCACTGAAATCTACTAAAACAGCATCGATACCATCCATGCTTGTTCCTGACATTATACCAATGTATAAATCCATCTGATTGATTATGAGTTTGTAATGAAATACATAGTTGAAATAGTTCTATTAATTAATTGGCTATATATAAATTATAGGAGATGTTAATTTTACAGTTTACTAAGAGGTTTTTGTTTGTATTTTTCATTAAATACTTGAATCGCATCGTAGATTCCTTGATGAATAGAAATTCTAATATTTTTTTCATAAATCTGACGACTTGCTCTTGTTGGGTGAACTCTATTGGATAGGAAAATATATAGCAAATTATTTTTAGGATCCATCCATGTAAAGGTGCCCGTAAAACCAGAGTGTCCGAAACTTTCTGTACTCGCTGAGTAAGCTGGGTAGCACTTCTCAATAGATAAGGTATCATTTCCAAGTATAGGTTTATCAAAACCTAAACCACGTCTATTGTTATTGTCTGGAAATTGAATTTTGGTAAATTCTTTCATTGTCTCTTCAGAGATATATCGTTTTCCTCCATACTCGCCCATTTGTAAATACATTTGCATCAGCTTTGCTAAATCATTTGCCGTTGCAAATAGACCTGCATTTCCTGATATACCACCCATCATTGCACAACCTTCATCATCTACATATCCATGCAACAGAGTATTACGAAAATAATCATCATTCTCTGTTGGAATAATTCTAGAGGCAGGATAGTTATTGTGTGCGTTAAAATCTATCGTATACGCACCTAAAGGTTTGTAAAATTCTTGTTTTAGATAATTGGGATATTCTTTATCGGAAATATTTTTAATCATTTCTGGAAATATAAAATACGCTAGTCCTGAATAGCGATATTCTTTTTTATCCAATAAGTCTGATTTTTTAATGCTTTTATATATTTTTTTTCTGTAATTTTTGTTTAAATACATTTTGGGAGCGACTTCAACGGAATATTTTTTCGTCTTTGTATAGCTGAAAATGTGTTTTTTGAAGTTTTTTTGCTCATCAACTGTGCTACTCCAAAATGGAATCCATGGGGTTAGTTGAGCTTGATGAGCAAGAACATCCCGAAATAGGAGGCCAGCTTTATTAGATCTTTCAAAATCTTTCCAGTAAACAGATAATTTTTCATCTAAATCGATTTTGCCTTCATCTACAAATCGCATAAGTGCAGGAAGTGGTCCTGTTATTTTTGTAACCGATGCCAAATCATAAATGTCATCGGAGAGTACCGGTTGCAATTTTGCGTAAGTGTGAAATCCAAAACATTTGTGGTAAATCACTTTTCGGTCTTTAGCTATTAGTATTTGACAACCTGGGAAAGCATTGTTATCAAGACCAAGTTGAGCAACAGAATCAATGGTTTCATTCAGTGTTTTGGAATCAATCCCTGCCATTTCAGGTACGGTATATTGAAATCGGATTGTTTCATTTGAGGTATTATCAGTTTCATTCTTGGATTCTTTGTCAGTTGTCGGTCTACCTTCAGAACAATTAATGCCTCCAAAAATAATTTGAGCTGCAACTTTTTGAGTATCCTCTGTATTCGTATTTGAAAATAGTATGGTTGATGCACATTTGAAAATAGGGAGGGATTCTAGTTTTTCTAGTGAACCAAAAATGGAAAGAATAATATTTGGATAAACCTCTAGCTTAGAAAATAAATTTGAGAACTGTTGTAAGTTTTCAAATGAAATATCGTGAATACTTAATATTAAAATATCATTATTCTTTAGTTGGAGGTCACCTGTTTCATAATTGACTGATATAGAGTCAGTGTTAATTGTGATGCAACTAATACGAGAATATTTATTAAGTGTTTTTTGAAAGGAAGAAATTGTAGTTAGAGTGTCTATTGATAAAGAAATAATTTTCGTATTGCCTAATTCTTTAATAGGAATGAGTCTTTTTGTATCTTTAATTATGTTGACGGACGAATTGATCTTTTGAATTCGGTTAATTATAGAATCTATATTTTCAGTATTAGATTTTACTTCGATAGAATCAATTGTTTGTGCTGTTGAATTTAGAATTGAATAGAATAGAATTAGGGAGAGGATTATTGCGTTTTTCATGATCAATTTTAAATAAAGAGGAGAAATTCAACGATCTGTTTAATGAAGTTTACTCCTAAAATTAATATTTTATATGTATAAATTTCTACCAGAAATAGCACATCTATATTTGATGATATTCTTGATCTCAATTCATAAACTTTGTATTTACTATACAAATATAAAGTAATTACCAACATGTAATACATCTTACATGGTGATTTTTTGTATAGGAGGTTTTTACAAGGATTTTTTTCATCATTTAATTCAACTATTTTTGATTTATAACATTACAAATAAGAAATATTTTGTCGAATTATTTTCATGGCAAGAGTATTTGTAATGGGTTTTATTCTATTGATAATTAGCCTTCAACGACACATTTGGATTTTTTGAGAATAATTCCCATTAAATTGTGTAATGAAAAATTATATGCGTGATTTAGTAATAGGACTAATGTAAGTTAGGAGTGTTGATAGTGTGGATTCTTTATAAGTTCCAGTTTATTAAAAGCTGTTTTTGGAGTTTGCTCTAGATCTGAGAGTTGACTTGCTTGCTGTTTTTTCGGATTGTATCATTAATTTTTAGATAAAGTAGTTAGTTGTTAGTAGATTCTCATATCTAATTTATGAAATGATCTACTGACCATTAAAGAATTAATTTGATTTTGTTTTAGAAAGATTAATATATTATTGTTTCCTATTGTTTAGTATATTTTTGATTGGTGTAATTGGTTTGATAAGAATATTGTGAAACATGTGGCTAATTATCTTGCAATTTAATTTTAGAATTCTATATTTGTATAGATGTAACATGTAATACCAATTCATTATTTAAAAATGAAACACTTTCTTTTTGTTATACTTTTTGTAATTGCTTGCTCTTGTACTAATGAAAAGCAACTTTTGATGGAAGCAAATAATATTTCCCAGAATATTAAAGACCAATTTGCACCAGATGGAAGAGAGGCTATTTATCATACGACTTTTTACTTCAATAATAATAAATTGATAATAAAGGGTGAAACAACTGTACCTGAAGCTAAACTTGCTTTGTATTCAGATTTAGATGAATTGAATTATAATTTGGTGGATAGTCTGGAGGTATTGCCAGAGAAAAGTTTGAAGGACAAAAATTGGGGTTTAGTAAATTTGAGTGTGGTTAACCTTAGAGCTCATTCCAGACATTCAGCAGAGCTTGTTACGCAGGCTATAATGGGAACTCCGGTGAAGGTTTTAAAAGAAGAGCATGGTTGGTATCAAATACAGACGCCAGATCGATACATTGCTTGGGTGGATAGGGCTGCAATTGCGTTAAAAAATGAAGAAGAAATAGAGGCTTGGAGAAATTCGAATAGGATAATTTCTATTCCTGATTTCAAGTTAGCGAAGGATATAAAGCAAAAAGAAATTGTTACCGATTTGGTCGCAGGTTCAATAATTGAAATTGAGAGAGAGAATCAGGATACTTATAATCTCATTCTGCCAGATGGGAGGAAAATACAAATTGAAAAATCGAATTGTGAACTGTTTGCGGAATGGAAAGATAGAGAGATAAATGATGCTACTATTTTAACTAAAACTGCAAAGCAGTTTTTTGGAAGACCTTATTTGTGGGGAGGTACTTCGTCGAAAGGAGTCGATTGTAGTGGCTTTGTTAAGTCAGTTTACTTTATGAATGGTATTATACTGGCACGTGATGCGTCATTGCAATTTCTTCATGGAGATACAATTTCCGTTGATCAAGGCTATTCAAAATTATTGGAAGGAGACTTGGTGTTTTTTGGGCGCGCTAAAACAACTGAAAAACCAATGAAAGTTACTCATGTTGGAATGTATGTGAGTAAAGGAGAATATATTCACTCTTCAGGTAGGGTTAGAATTAATAGTTTCGATCCTAAAGCTGAGAATTTTAATAATTACAGATCGGTTACCTGGTTGGGTGGCCGGCGAGTATTAACTAGAGTCGGAGAACCTGGGATCATTAGAGTTTCAGAACACCCGTGGTATTAAGAGAACAAAAGAAATGGCAATAGACAGAAGAAAATTTTTAGGAAATACAGGCTTGTTGGCTGGAGCGGCATTATTGCTTCCTACGATGAATTCTTGTGGGGGAATTGGAACTGGTAAATCAAGAAAATCAGGAAAAGGACTGACGCTTAGCTTTGAACCCTATGAATTGCAGTTAAAACATGTATTTACGATTGCTTCTTTTTCTCGTACAACTACTCCGGTTATGCTAGTCAGAATTGAGTTGGATGGAGTTGTTGGTTATGGGGAAGCTTCTATGCCCCCTTATCTAGGTGAGTCTCACGAAACTGCAACTAAATTTTTAAGCAGTTTAAAATTGAATCAATTTTCTGATCCATTTCGCTTAAATGAAATTCTAAGTTATGTCGATTCTGTTGCTGAAGGTAATTGTGCTGCAAAGGCTTCTATCGACATTGCACTGCACGATTTAATTGGAAAATTATTAGAGAAACCCTGGTTCGAAATCTGGGGATACAATCAAGAAGATACTCCCGTAACTACTTTTACCATTGGAATGGATAAGCCAGATGTGGTGATAGAGAAAGTAAAAGAAGCTTCTCCTTATAAAATGTTGAAAGTGAAAATTGGTAAAGGTACCGATGAGGAGATGATTAATACAATTCGCAAAATTACAGATGTGCCTTTGTGCGTTGATGTTAATCAAGGATGGAAGGACAAACATGAGGCATTAGATAAAATTCATTGGTTAAAAGAAAAAGGAGTTGTGTTTGTTGAACAACCAATGGATAAGCACAATTTGGATGATATGGCATGGTTGACACAGCATAGCCCTTTGCCAACAATCGCAGATGAAGCCATTCAACGTTTGGATGATGTAGCAAAATTGCATGGCGCATATTCTGGTATCAATATTAAATTGATGAAGTGTACAGGAATGCGAGAAGCGCATAAAATGATGAATGTAGCCCGTTCATTGGATATGAAAGTGATGATTGGATGCATGACGGAAACGTCTTGTGGTGTTAGTGCGGCAGCACAGCTGTCGCCTATGGTAGATTGGGCCGATTTGGATGGAAATTTATTAATATCAAATGATCCTTTTAAAGGTATTGAGATTCTCGATGGGAAAGTAATTTTGCCCAACCGTTCGGGAATTGGAGTGATGAAAATATAAGTAATTTTTAATTATTTCTTGCTAATCTAAATTTAACACTATGAGAAAAATTGCATGCTTTACGTTAATCATGCTTCTTGGCTGGCAGGTATCCTGGGCACAGGATTTGCTTGTGACAGGTACAGTTACAAATAGCGATAAAGTAACCTTACCAGGGGTATCAATTGTCAAAAAAGGAACTACTACTGGAACCACTACCGATATTGATGGTAAATACGAATTGAAAGCAGAGGTTGGCACTACCTTGGTTTTTAGTTTTGTTGGTATGGAACCTCAAGAGATTGGGTTTACAGGACAAAAAATTGTTGATGTAGTAATGGCAGCTCAGTCAATTGGAGTTGACGAAGTTATTGTTACAGCTTTGGGTATAAAAAAGAGTAAAAAATCTTTGGGGTACGCAGTTCAGAATATTAAATCTGAAGAATTACTTGCTGGTAACCAAAGTAATATGGTTAACTCATTGCAAGGAAAAATTGCAGGAGTAAGCATTAATAGTTCTGGTGGATCTCCAGGAGCTTCGTCTATTATCATGATTAGAGGTGGTTCTTCGTTGAGTGGAAATAACCAGCCTCTTTTTATTGTTGATGGATTACCTATCGATAACTCTACCAATTCGAGTTCTGAAGTTGCTAGTGCTAACCGTGCTTCGGATATTAATCCAGAGGATATAGAATCTATATCTGTATTGAAAGGTGCTACAGCCGCAGCTCTTTATGGTATTCAAGCAGCTGAAGGTGCTATAATTATTACTACTAAGAAAGGTAAAACTGGAGAAGGCAAAATTTCATTCTCTTCTACATTATCTGTTGATAAAGTTTTAGATACTCCTGATATTCAAAGTGCTTATGGGCAGGGAAGTTACGATTACAATAGTGATGGTGATATTCTTGGTTATGATGCATCACCAGGAATACATTTACAGTCGTGGGGTGAGGAAATTCCTAATGGGACTCCTACTTATGATAATATAAGTAATTTATTCGAGACAGCAATTACACAAAAATACAATGTTAATTACTCAGGGGGTAATGAACAAACTAATATATTTGCTTCTGCATCTTATTTAGATCAAAATGGGGTTATTGAAAATACAGGTTACGAAAAATTGAATCTTACTTTCAACGCACAGTCTAAATTTAGAAAAAACTTAACTATTGGTGTCAATGCTAAGTATATTAACACTCAAACTGAAAGTAATAAGCAGGGTACTTCTTCGGGAGGTTCTTATATAAGTATGCTTAAATATCCAGTTACCTACGATGCACGTGATTATGCAAACGAAGATGGTACGCAAAAGATATTTATGGATTCAAAAGAAGATCAAGAATTTGATAATCCGTACTGGAGTCTTAATAATTCCCCTAATAATGATAAGGTTGATAGATTAATTGGACAAGTTAATTTGAATTACAAACCTTTCGATTTTCTTACTATTTCTTATCGTATTGGAACCGATTTTTATTCTCAATTTAATAAAAAAATTACCGATTTTGGTTCTCTTATTAAAGGTAGATCTGATGGTCATCTTAGACAGTACGAGAAGAATAGTCGTTTAGTGACCTCTACACTTCTTGCTATGTTCAATAAAACCTTCGATGAAGATTATTCTATTGACGTTACTTTGGGACAAACAGTTGACGAAAAGAATGTAAGGACAACTTATACTGGAGGTAATAAGTTTCAAGCTCCTGATATATATAGTGTGTCAAATATTGCTGCTGATGACCAAACTCTTTCTGAATCTAAATATAGAAGAAGAAGTATGGGTGTTTTTGGTGAAGCTAAATTTGGTTGGAAAAATATCGCATTTTTAAATGTAACAGGAAGAAATGACTGGTCTTCTACTTTACCGATTGGAGATCATTCATTCTTCTATCCATCTGTAGGTACTTCTGTTGTTGTTTCCGATCTTCTTAAAGAATTTGATACTGATATAACTTCTGATAATTTCCTTTCATATCTTAAATTGAGAGCTACTTGGGCACAAGTTGGTAAAGATGCTAGTGCCCATATGTCAGAATCTTATTTAACACTACGTTCATGGCACTATGTTCCCGTTTCTGATGGTTATACTTGGAATTCAGATCAGGCAGGTAATCCAAATTTGAAACCTGAATTTACCACTTCATTTGAAATTGGTATGGATGCTCGCTTTTTGAAGAATAGAATAAAGTTAGATTTTAGTTACTACCATAGTTTATCTGAAGATCAGCTCTTGAATGTGAGACTTCCGCCGGCTGCAGGGGCTTATATCGCTCAGCTTAATGGTGGATCTGTTAAAAATGAAGGATATGAAGCTTTAGTTAATGTTTCATTATTTCCTAGATCGAGTGAATTTCAATGGGATATGTCTTTCAATTTTGCAAAAATGGAAAGTACTGTTTATGACCTTCCCGGTGAATTAGTTGAGGTAAATAACGATCAATCGTGGACATGGAATAGCACAGCTTTAGGTGCTGCTGTTTTGGATGGTAACCTTTTCGGATTAAAGGGTAAAAGACCAAAGAGAAACGAAAATGGTGATAGGATAGTTAATAGTGATGGAAATTATTCTCTTGGCGAGGATATCTTTCCGGATGTTGATCGTATGCCAGATTGGACCATGGGGATTATTAACTCAATGTCGTACAAAAATTTTAGGTTGTCATTCCTTTTAGATATGAGTATAGGTGGCGATGTTTATAATGCTACCAATGCAGCTTTAACCTATTATGGTTTAAGTACTACCTCAGAGGATAGATCTATGACCGAAACAATTATTTTGGACGGTGTTGTGGAAAATGGTGTAGATGTGGATGGAAATTCGATTTATGAAAAAAATACGACTCCTATTATAAAGGATCAGAATTATTATCAAGACCAGTATTCTCAAAATGCAGAGAACTTTATTGAAGATGCTACATTTGTTAAGCTTAGATATGTAACGTTATCTTATAATCTTCCTAAGACTCTTCTTGATAAGATTGGTTTCGATAGAATGGAAGTTTTTGCTACTGGTAGAAATCTATTGATGATTTCTGATTACTCAGGTGTAGATCCTGAAATAGCTTCTTTTGGTGCCTCTGTTAGTGGTTCTGGAGCTATAGGTCTTGATAACTTAAGTACTCCTAATACTAAAGGTTTTGATTTAGGTGTTAAAATTAATTTCTAAAATTGCAATAAATGAAAAACTTAAATATAATTAACGGATTTCTAGTTTTACTACTGTTAGGAGGATTGGTTTCTTGTTCCGATGATTTTTTCGATGTTAATGAATCGGAAACAAAACCATCGAACATGTCTTTGCCACCTCAACAACGATTGATGGCTACAATAGATAATACTACTGGCTTTGGCCAAAGTAGATTATCTAGAGAGGGAACTGTACTCTCTTATCATATTACTGAAAGAACAACATATTATTCAAGATGGAGTTGGAGGACGGTTTCTTATGCTGCTGAGCAATATCTATATACTAATGCTCTTCCAAACACTGCCGATTTAATTGTCTTAGGTGAAGAATATAATTCGCCTCATTTTTCTGCTGTTGGAAAAATATTGAGAGCGTATCTTTTTTCGATGGTTAGCGATCAGCTTGGTGATATAATAATGGATGATTCTTATGATGCTAAAAATCAGCTTATTCTTACGCCTGAGTTAAATTCGCAAAAGGAGGCTTATATAGGAATACATAAGCTTATCGATGAAGCTCTTTTAGATTTTGATAAGCCAAATGCTATAGATCTTAATGTAATTGGTACAGATGTGATGTTCCAAGGAGATATTTCGAAGTGGAAGAAATTTGCCTGGGCTCTTAAGGCTCGTCTTCTTAATCACATGACTGCTAAGGAATCAGGTGATTTTAAGTATGATCCAGCGGCTGTTGTTGCTGCTTGTGGAAAAGCTATGAGTACAAATGCAGATAATGCCAAAAGACAATTTACTGGTGAAGAGACTCAAAATAATATCTACCCATGGTCTGATACTGAAGGTGGTGATGTTGAAGGTGCTTTTGATTCTCGTGCAGATAATTGGTCGAAGTTTTTTGTTGACAATCTAAAAGATCCTTTGTTGTTAAATAATGAATCTGTTCCAGATCCACGCCTACCTCTTATCGTACAACCTGCTTTAGATGCAGAACTTTATGGTTTAACAGGTTTAGATATGTATCAAGGTGTTCCAATGGGAACGTATCGTGAAAATGGTTTTAACGGTGTAAAAGAGACTGTAGATTTTGTTGCTGGTGATATCAATCCGTATACGGGAGTTGTTTTTACAGAGGACACTAAAATGGTTATGGATTCAACAGAGTATTTTTCTAGAGGACATCAATATGGTAAGCCTAATGGTCTGTTTTATACGAGCCCAAATTCTGATTGGTATATGATTACTTACGCAGAATGTAAATTTATTGAAGCTGAAGCAAATTTTAGAAATGGCGATAAAGCGGCTGCTTTTGCTGCATACAAAGAAGGTATCGAGGCAGATATGTCTAATATGGGTGTTGATGCTGGTGATATTTCTGATTATTTGACTCATGTTGATAATATTGGTGCTGCGAATATTACTCTAGAGCGTATCATGACTCAAAAACATATTGCAACAGTAATGAATCCTGAAACTTGGGTTGATTTGCGTAGAGTTGAGTACGATAATACTTTTACAAGACTTAAGAGACCTCAAAATCTTAATGCTAGTATATTCCCAATTTCAGGTGATGAAGTTGATGGTAAAGAAGTGTGGATTCGTGCTCTTAAATATGACAATAGAAATATTGAGAGAAATTCAGCTAATTTGCCTGATAATGATGATGCATCGCGTTTCCCAACTAGAGTTTGGTGGAACACTCCTGATGCTGATGATGTAGTTGATCTAACGAACTAATTTTTATAACCGTCTAGTTTTTAGAGGCGGTTGTATTTTTAGAAGAGAATAAGGCGGAGAATGGGGCAACAACCTTAAATTATAAAGTTGAATTTGCCTTAGCCGCAAGTTAGCATCATAAAGTGTAGAGTATCTACTGTGCACTTTATGATGTTTTTGTTTTATGCAAATTGAGATATGAGTTTTAATAATCTTAATTGTGAAAAGAAATAGAGATTTTCTTAAACGTACTGATATGAAGTTAGACTTTCCGAGATCCTTATTTTTAGTTTTGTTTACTTTTTTGATTGTGAATACATTCGCTTCTGTTCCTGATACTACTATGGTAGTGAAAGGGGTTTATGGTGTGGTATATAGCAAAATTACTTTTAGGAAAGGGCCAATTGTTATTCATCAGTTGCGAATTGATATGTCATGCGAAAAATTTGAATTTTCAGGTAGCATCGCAAATAGTTATTTGGGATTTGGTTTGGAAAAAACTTCGCGAATGGTAGCTCGGGAAAATAAAAAGGAAAACAGAGTTATTGCTGCTGTGAATGCTGATTTTTTTGGCGGTGAGAGGCCTGTTTTTGAGAATTGTATGATTGTAGATGGAGAATTTGTAAAAGGGGTTAAAATGTCTCGTACACTTTTTATGGAGGACGAACAGGGCATTGTTCATCTAGATAACTATCAATTTAATGGAATTTGCATGGTGAACAATGATACTCTAGTTCTAGATGGTCTTAATGTTCCCGTTGAAAAACACAAAAGTTGTTTTTATAATAAGTTTTATCGAAGAATGCCGGTTCAGAATGATTCTGTAGTATATTGGAAGTTAAAGCCATTAAAAAAAGATGTTATTGGTTCTGTTGGGAGTTATCAGGTTGAAGAGTGTTTAGTTAATCCTGATTCTCTCAATTTCGTTTTAGGTCGGAAATATTTAGGTTTGGGATGCTCTGCAAAAAAAATAATAAGAGAAAATGACACGATTGACATTCGTTTAAGTATTTCACCTGAAGGTGTTGCTCCGCATTTTTTGATAGGAGGCTTACCTCGATTAATTCAGAATGGGAAAAGAATTGTCAATTTTAAAAATAGAGAAGGGCTAAGTAGAAAAGGATTTTGGAAAGATAGACATCCGCGTACCGCAATTGGTCTTGATCACAAAAATAATTATCTGTATATAGTTGTAGTAGATGGTCGCCAACCAGGCTATAGTATGGGTATGAAATTAAAAGAATTAGGCAAATACCTTAAAAAATTAGGATGCGATGATGCATTGAATTTTGATGGTGGAGGTTCATCTGCTATGATTTTTAATCAAGTATTGATGAATAAACCTTCCGATAAAAATGGAGAACGAGATGTTTCGAATATCTTTTTGATTAGAAAACGATAAAATTTTCGAATAAAACAAAATCCTGGATATTAATTCAGGTACTATGTAGTAGTGTAAAAGGGGTTCTTCGGAGCCCTTTTTGCTATTATAGTTTTTTTCGATTTGATCTTTTTCATTACCGTCACTAGCAATTTCAGCTCAATATACTTCTCTATCCATATCAGCTTTTATAATTGATGAAACTCAATTTAGGATGTTGTATATCAATTATCTAGATAATCAAGCAGAAAGAGCAAGGTGTTTTGTATGATAACTTCTTTAAAGCTAGAAATTGCAGTGTGTAGAAAATAGTTTCAGCATTAATATAAGCACTTGAAAGCATCTAATTACTTAGAGTTGAATCAATACATGTTTTCATGTTATGATTAATACAATGCAAAACATGTTGTTGAATATCTTGTGATTTAATATTAGATTAATATATTTGTATGCATGTAACATGTAATACCAATTGAAAATAAAAAAATGAAATACTTACCTATTGCTATTTTTTCTATACTACTACTTCTTCTTAGTGTGTATTCTTGTGACAAGGAGAATCAACTTTTAATTGAAGCAAATAGTATTTCCAAACAGGTAGAGGCTAAGTATTCACCAGATCAGAGAGAGGCTATTTTTAAAACGTCATTCTTTTTCGAAAATAATAAGCTGATAATTAGAGGAGAAACGAGTGAATTGATGGCAAAGCAAGCATTGTATTCTGCACTTGAAAAGTTAGATGTTGGAATATTGGATAGTCTAAATTTATTGCCAGGAAAAAGTTTAAAGGATAAAAATTGGGGAGTAATTAATTTAAGCGTTGTGAATTTAAGAGCATACCCAAAGCATTCGGCAGAACTTGTTTCACAGTCAATAATGGGAACTCCAGTTAAGCTATTGAAAGAAGACAATGGCTGGTATCAAATACAGACTCCTGATCGATATATTGCTTGGGTTGATGGTGCCGCAATTGCTCGGAAAACACTAAATGAAATGAATCAGTGGAGGAATTCGAAAAGAATAATTTTCATTCCTGATTTTGAAGTAGTAAAAGATCCAGGTCAAAATGAGGTGGTGACTGATTTGGTTGCTGGTTCAATCCTTAGAGTTGAGAATGAGAATCAAGCCAACTATGATTTGAGCTTACCAGATGGTAGAAGAATACAAGTTGATAAATCAAATTGTGAACTGTTTTCTGATTGGGAAAACCGAGAATTAGAAGATGCTACTCTTTTAACGAAAACGGCAAAGCAATTTATCGGGAGGCCTTATTTGTGGGGCGGAACTTCTGTAAAAGGGGTAGATTGTAGTGGCTTTGTTAAGTCAGTTTACTTTATAAACGGGATTATTTTGGCCCGTGATGCATCATTACAGTTTCTTCATGGAGATACCATTTCTCCTGAGCATGGGTTTTTGAAATTAGCAGAAGGAGATTTGGTTTTTTTCGGAAGAGCAAAGACAGATGAAAAGCCTATGAAAGTTACTCATGTGGGAATGTATATGAACCAAGGAGAATATATTCATTCATCAGGCAGAGTTAGGATAAATAGTTTTGAGCCTGAAGCTGAAAATTTCAATAATTACAGATCGGTTTCTTGGTTGGGTGGTAGAAGGGTTTTAAATAGAATGGGAGAGCCAGGTATAATTAGGGTTTCTGAACATCCATGGTATTAAGAGAGCAAAAGAAATGGCAATAGACAGAAGAAAATTTTTAGAAAATACAGGCTTGTTGGCAGGAGCGGCATTTTTGCTTCCTACGATGAATTCTTGCAGTGAAGCAGGAATGGGTAAATCAAATTATTCAGGAAAAGGACTGAAGCTTAGTTTTGAGTCTTATGAGTTGCAGTTAAAACATGTATTTACGATTGCATCCTTTTCCAGAACAACCACTCCGGTTATGCTTACAAAAATTGAGTGGGATGGATTTGTTGGTTATGGTGAAGCTTCAATGCCACCATATTTAGGCGAATCACATAAGACTGCAAGGAAATTTTTAAGCAGTTTAAATTTGAAACAATTTTCAGATCCGTTTCGCTTGAATGAAATTTTGAGCTATGTAGATTCTGTTGCTGAAGGAAATTGTGCTGCAAAGGCATCAATTGATATTGCATTGCACGATTTAATAGGGAAATTATTAGATAAGTCTTGGTTTGAGATCTGGGGCTATAATCAGGAAGATACTCCTGTAACAACTTTTACTATTGGCATGGATCAGCCTGATGTAGTAACCGAAAAAGTGAAGGAAGCTTCTCCTTATAAAATGTTAAAAGTGAAAATTGGTAGAGGTACCGATGAGGAGATGATTAATACAATTCGCAAAATTACAGATGTGCCTTTGTGTGTTGATGTTAATCAAGGATGGAAAGACAAACAAGAGGCATTAGATAAAATTCATTGGTTAAAAGAAAAAGGAGTTGTCTTTGTTGAGCAACCAATGGATAAGCACAATTTGGATGATATGGCATGGTTGACACAGCATAGCCCTTTGCCAACAATCGCAGATGAAGCTATTCAACGTTTGGATGATGTAGCAAAATTGCATGGTGCATATTCTGGTATCAATATTAAATTAATGAAGTGCACAGGAATGCGAGAAGCGCATAAAATGATGAATGTAGCCCGTTCATTGGATATGAAAGTGATGATAGGATGCATGACGGAAACGTCTTGTGGTGTTAGTGCGGCAGCTCAACTGTCGCCTATGGTAGATTGGGCCGATTTGGATGGAAATTTATTAATATCAAATGATCCTTTTAAAGGGATTGAGATTCTCGATGGGAAAGTAATTTTGCCCAACCGTTCGGGAATTGGAGTTATAAAAATATAAGTAATTTTTAATTATTTCTTGCTAATCTAAATTTAACACTATGAGAAAAATTGCATGCTTTACGTTAATCATGCTTCTTGGCTGGCAGGTATCCTGGGCACAGGATTTGTTAGTGAAAGGTGTGGTTACCGGTGCAGAAGACGGGTTAACTATCCCGGGTGTTTCGGTTGTCGTAAAAGGAACAACTAACGGAACAACTACCGATTTTGATGGAAAATATGAAATCAAAGTTGGAACGGATGCCATTTTGGTATTCACTTACATTGGAATGAAATCATTTGAGTCCGCAGTTGGTACTCAAGTAGAATTAAATGTGGCACTGGAAACTGATAATTTCGCGATGGATGAAATTGTAGTTGTTGGTTATGGTGTACAAAAGAAAAGTGACATTACAGGTTCGGTTGCTAGTATAAGTGCGAAGGATCTGGAAGATCAACCAGTATCAAATGCTGCAGCACTTCTTCAGGGACGCGCTGCTGGTGTTATGGTGACTCAAACTTCAGGTGCTCCAGGATCTGGGTTATCTGTTAGAGTCCGTGGTACAGGTACAGTGAATAATTCATCTCCTCTTTATGTTGTTGATGGAATTTTTCTAGATGATATTTCTAGTTTAAATCCTTCCGATTTTAAAAGTCTTGAGGTTTTGAAAGATGCTTCAGCTACCGCAATTTATGGTTCACGTGGTGCGAATGGTGTTATTTTAATCACAACCAAAACAGGTAATACAGAAAAAACAAAAGTTCAGTTCGAATTTATGACTGGTCTTCAGAGTGTTTGGAATGAGCCAGATTTAATGAATACAGAAGATTGGTTGACTACCTATAATGCTGCTCAAAACAATGCTGCTGCTTTTACAGGATCTAGTGCATACAAACCATTAAATCTTCAATCTCCTTCTGATAATTCAAAAAACACAACAGATTGGTTTGATGAAGTAACTCGTGTTGGGAAAGTTTACAAAGCTAATGCAACAGTTTCCAAAGGGGATGAAAATGGCAACACTTTATTTAGTGCTGGTTACTTTAAAAATGAGGGTGTGGTATTAAATTCTAAATATGAAAGAATTAATGCTCGTTTGAATAACAACTATAACATTGGTTCAAGAATTAAGGCTGGAATTAATGTTTCATTGTCGCATACCACTACTGATCAGGTAAATGGAAATGCAATTAATGGTATCTTAACTCTTGCTCAAAGAATGGATCCTATTACTCCAGTTAGACAAGAATCTGGAGAATATGCTTCTACTCCATATTCCGATTTGGCGAATCCGGTTGCCATTTTGAATAGAGATGTTAGAGAAAAATCAGCTCTTTTGGTTTTGGCAAATTCTTATTTGCAAGTTGAGCCAATTAAGAATTTATTTATTAGATCATCTGTAAGCTTAAATATTTCAAGATCCAAAGAGAAGACTTATTTGCCTTCTTATGATTATGGTAATGAGAAAAATTTAACCAACAGTTTATCAAAAACAACTCGAGAATTTAATGGATTTTTGAGTGAGAATACAATTTCTTACAATATGGATGTTGAAGACCATAGTATTAGTTTACTAGCTGGTTTTACTGCAGAAAAAAATAAATCTGAGTATTTGGGAGCTTCAAGGAATAACATTCCAAATGATAATGACGAATTGCAATATTTGTCAGCTTCTACAGATTTAGAAAGTACAAATGCATGGAACTCTGGAGAAGAAACAAAAATGTATTCTTATTTAGGTAGAATTAACTACAATTATGCTGATACTTATTTCTTAACAGCTTCTTTCCGTCGTGATGGTTCTTCTGTTTTTGGTCCTGATAAACGATTTGGTAGTTTTCCTTCAATGTCTTTAGGATGGAAATTGAGAAATGAAAAATTCATGGATTTTTTACCAGAAGAAATTGTGAACAGAATTAAAGTAAGAGCTGGATGGGGACGTGTAGGTAATGCAAAAATTGCTCCTTACTCATTTGCTTCTACCGTTCAAAGTAGTGATGCAAAAGTTGAGTATTCTTATGTGTTTAGTGATGGAGAACAGGCAGGAGCTGCTCCTGTTAAAATGGCTAACCTTAAAGTGCAATGGGAAACTGTTGAGTCGACTAATATTGGTCTTGATCTTGCTTTTTTGAATGATAAATTGACTTTTACAGCAGATTATTTTAAGAAAGAAACTAAAGATATGTTGGTTCAAGTGCCAATACCGCAATATGCAGGTTACGATGGTAGTCCGTATGTTAATGCTGGTACTGTAGAAAATAAAGGTTTCGAATTAAACTTAGGTTATCGAGGTAATATTGGAAATGACTTTAAATATTCTGTAAATGTAAACGCTTCTCATGTAGACAATGAAGTAACCAGTCTTGGTGGTGGAGTACCTATTTGGAGTGGAAGCGTAAGTCTTGTAGGAAGTGTTACAAGAACTGCAGAAGGATTTCCTATTGGTGCATTCTATGGTTACGAAGTAGATGGTGTTTTTCAAACTGATGCTGAAGTTGCTTCTAGTGCTCAGTCAAGTGAAGCAATTGGAGCTGGTGACTATAGATTTAAAGACCAGTGGACAGATAAAGATGAAGATGGTGTAATGGAAGAGCCAGATGGAGTAATTAATGGTGATGACCGTGTTCAAATTGGTGATCCAAATCCAGATTTATTTTATGGTGTAAATATCGATATGTCGTATAAAGGTTTCGATTTGTCAATGTTTTTCCAAGGAGTAAGTGGTAATGAAATTTTTAATGGTTTCAAATACTACAATTACGCCGATATCAAAAGATTTGCAATGGCATCTGATTATAAAAATCATTGGACTGCTCAGAATGGATCTAATTCCATGTTTGGATTAAATGCTTCTACTGTAGAGAAAAATTTGAGAGCTTCAGATTTTTACGTTGAGGATGGATCTTACTTACGTTTAAAAAACATTCAATTGGGTTATACTTTTAAAAACCTTACTCCTTGGATGTCTAATTTACGTGTTTATTTCTCTGGACAGAATGTATTTACTATTACCGATTATTCAGGATTGGATCCAGAGATTGGTGGAGGTACATTAACTCAAGGGATCGATTACGGAACCTATCCACAAGCGAGAATTTTTTCAATTGGAGCTAATTTAACTTTCTAATAGTTGATGAAAATGAAAAAAATAAGAAATATAATATTAGCAGGGCTTTTGATTTTTTCATTAGGAGCCTGTGATGAGGATTATCTGGATACCGTGAAAATCGGGGAGCAAACATCAGAGAGTTTTTATTCGAACGATGCCGAGCTGATTAAAGCGGCAAATGCATGTTATTCTCCTATGTGGGAATACCATTACAACTGGGGGCGCACCTCCTTTGGTAATTCTACTACGGATGATGCAGTAGACAGAGAAGATCTAAAAATGCGTGAGTATACCTATGACGCAACAGCATTTCTTTTCACTTATAACTATCGTTACAACTATCGTGGAATTTTGATTGCGAACCAGTTGTTGGCGAATGTGGAAGGTGAAGACATTTCTGGTGTTTCAGATAAGTCTTTACAAAATCGTGTTGTTGGTGAAGCCAAATTTATGAGAGCATATTATTATTATGACCTTGTTAAGAATTATGGTGGAGTGCCATTGGTAACCATTCCTTTATTAGGTGATGATTTGAATAAAACTCGTGCGACAGCTGCTGAGGTTTATGCTCAAATTGAAACAGACCTGAAAGCTGCAGTGGATGTACTTCCGTTAAAATCGGAATATGTTGCTAGCAAAGAGTTAGGACGTGCAACCAAAGGTGCTGCCTTAGGAATGCTTGTAAAAGTTTGTGCTTCTCAGGCAAGTATTGGTTATTCTAATCAGGATTTTTACAATAAAGATAAATGGGCTGAAGCTAAAACTTATGCAGAACAGTTATTTGCATTAGGAATGTACGATCTTTATCAAGGTGCTTATCATGATTTGTTTTCAGAAGCTGAAGAGAATAATGAAGAGTCTATTTTTGAAGTACAGTTTTACGATTCTCCTCTAGATGATGGTGCTTTTACTAACAATGGAAACTTTACTACTTTTTTAAATATGCCATGGTTAGGAGCAGCTGATCCTTACGGACGTTATCAGGCAACTTACGATTTGTATCTTGAGTTTGAAAATGACGATCCAAGACGTGAAGCTTCATTAATTAATTCAGTGCAATATGCAGATCAATGGATTCTTGAAGGAGAAACTCCAGGTGTTGTTGCTGAGGATTTGACAGGCTTTAGTAATTACAAGCATTATTTATCCAAAGAGAATTATTTAGCTTTAGGTAATTTCAGAAATTCGCCAGTTAATGAACGAATTATTCGTTTGTCAGATATGTATTTATTGTATGCTGAGGCTTGTTATCATACCGATAACGAAGGAACTGCTAGAATTTACTTGAATAAAGTTCGTGAACGTGCTCGTCAAGGCAATATCGGAGTTTTAGCTGATGTTACAGCTTCAGGAACAGCCTTGTTGGATGCAATTTATCATGAGCGTCGTGTAGAGCTTTGTGGTGAAGGCCATAGATTACATGATTTAATCAGAACAGGTAGATTAGAGACTGAACTAAAAATTGATGGATACAAAGTGAAGGCAAGCATCACAAGTGATGGAGCTGGAGGATACGTAGTTGCTGACTCTGGAGAGCCGATTTTTAAAGCAACAAATCTTACTTTACCAAAAAATATTTTCTTTCCTCTTCCACAAAGTGAAGTGGATAATACAGGAGGACTAGTAGGGCAAAACCCTGGATATTAATTCAGGTACTATGTAGTAGTAGTGTAGCAGGAGTTCATTTATTGAACTCCTGCTTTTTTTTGAATTTAACTCTCGTAGAGCTCTATTGTTTTTTTTACTATCTTCATTGAAATACTATTTTCGCTCAAAATCGAATATTTACTATCTTAAAATCAGGCAAATAACTTTAATATAAATTTTGGTTTAATTTTTGATTTATAGATTGATAGTGATTTTGGTATTTAATTAGGACTCAAAACAGAAAGTAATATGTATCGTATTAAATTTTTTTCAAATAAAATAACTCTCTTGTTCCTTTTAGCGATTTTAATATCATCGGTAGAAGTAAATGCGCAAAAAAAGAAAGAAAGAGTAAGTTCAGGTGCGTTTACATCATACGATAAGATATTTAAAGGGAATATTAATGACATTAATTTAGCTGATTATGCAGATGGACCTCATTTTTTTTGGGTTGATTCCAAACTGGTAAAATCGTGGTATGTGGATCATAAACAGGAAGGAAATACAATTACCATTCGCGAAAAGAAAATTAAAGTCAAGGGTGATTCTGTTTTGGTTAAAGGACAAAAGGGTGATTCAAATCGATATTGGTTAAGAAAAGGAGAATATCCTGTTCAAGAGTCTGAATATACAGGTGTGAAAAAGTTATTAGCCATTGGTGATGTGCATGGTGAGTATGATGTAATGGTTGAATTATTGCAAAATAATGGTGTAATAAATGAGGATCTAGATTGGTCTTGGGGTGATGGTCATTTAATTTTTATTGGAGATATTTTTGATCGAGGAGATAAAGTTACAGAGAGCTTGTATCTAATTAAAAAGTTACAAAGACAAGCGATAGCACAAAAAGGTAGACTTCATTTAATTCTTGGAAATCATGAGGTGATGATATTAATGAATGATTCTAGATATGCTGCGCCGAAATATAAAAATATGTGTAAGAGGTTGATGGTGAATTACCCTCGCTTTTTTGCAGCAGATACTGAGTTAGGGAAATGGCTAAGATCTTTAAATTCTGTTGTTAAAATTAACGATCTAATATTTGTGCATGGTGGCTTATCTCCAGATTTAGTAGAACGTGGTTTATCTTTAAAACAAATTAATGATGATATTAGGAATAGTTTGCGTGCAGATAATGAAATGTCACATGAAGAGGTAATGAAAACAACCTATTTCCCAGAGAATCCATTATGGTATAGAGGATACCTTATGAAATCAAGAAGTTATTCCATTATTAATGATGAAGAATTAGATCGAGTATTGTCGTTCTATAATGCAAAACGAATCTTTTTTGGACATACAGAGGTTGAATCAATTCGTTTCATTCATAACAATAAAGTAGGAGCCATTAATGTTCCAATGGGTTACTCGGAAATAAAACCACAAGTCTTATGTGTGGAAAACGACATGTTTTATCGTTGTTTCATTGATGGTAAAAAAGAAAAAATTGAATTGTAAAAATAGATTTAAATTTAATATGGGAAAGCGATCATCATTAATCTTGCAAGCCATGCATGTAAATAAGGATTTCGTATTAAAAACATTGTTTGTTGTTTTGATACTTGCAGTAGCTCTTCCTACCAATGCGATTACTCGTAACAATAGAGATAGCTTACTTAAACTACCCTTGTTTAAATATGAAAAGTTACTCGATCTAGAATTGAAAACTGATATGATCTCTCTATTGAATGATATTGGAGAGGAAAGAGACTATCATAAATGCTTGTTTAAATCAATAGGTGCTGATTGGGCTTTGCCTAAAGAAATTGAAGTGAAAGTAAAAACTCGTGGTAATTTTAGAAGAAGAAAACAGAATTGTAATTTTCCTCCTCTTAGATTTAAATTTCCGTTGGATTTGCTAAAAGGGACAGAGTTTGTTGGACAGGATCGTTTAAAATATGTTAGCCATTGTCAATCTTCTATGGATGGTTACGAGCAAAATACCATTAAGGAATATCTCGTTTATAAGATGTACAATTTAATAGATAAACATAGTTATCGTGTTCGTTTAACGCGTATTCGATTTGTTGATACTATTTATGGAGACTCATTGCAAAGAATAGGCTTCTTTCTAGAGGATAAAAAAGACGTTGCCATACGAAATGGGAAAACCATATTACAATATAAGAATATCCAACAGTATAATATCCTAAGAAGTAATATGGTAATGTTGTCATTATTTCAAATGATGGTTGGAAATTCAGATTGGGATGTTTCTCGACTTCATAACATAGATCTTTTATCCGTAGATGAGAATAGTATTCCTGTAGCAGTCCCTTTTGATTTTGATTGGTGTAGTATTGTCGATCATTCTTATTATACGCCAGATCCTAGAATTGATATGGATGGTAAATACAAAAGAATGTATAAGGGCTATC
This sequence comes from Labilibaculum sp. DW002, assembly GCF_029029525.1. Taxonomy (NCBI): domain Bacteria; kingdom Pseudomonadati; phylum Bacteroidota; class Bacteroidia; order Marinilabiliales; family Marinifilaceae; genus Paralabilibaculum; species Paralabilibaculum antarcticum. The sequence continues at coordinate 129,425 of NZ_JAKJSC010000010.1, forward strand.
GATGGAGTGATGAAGAATTTAAAACTGCTTTTTCTAAATTTAAGAATTTAAAAGAATCTTTTTTAGAATTGATATCTGAAAATAGGTATCTTAATGAGGAGAGCAAACAAAGTATGATGAACTACATTCTTACCTTTTATGAATTACTAGATTCACCAAGAGATATAAAAGTTGAAATTGAGAAAAAAGCTCAAATTATTCCAAAAATGAAATAAAAAGAGATTTTTTTATAAAAAACTTGAAATTTTAAGCGCAAACGATAAAAATATGGGGTTTCCACCCTGTTTTTATCGTTTTTTTGTTGAGTTGCCTTACTTTTTTAGGATGTGGAATTGTGAAATTGATTTTTTTTATTCACATTTGTACTGTTGCTAAAGGGGGTGTTGAGTAAAAATATAATTACTTTTTTGCTGAGTACCCCTTTTTTCAATACGGATTGAATTAAAAATTAACTAAAATTTTACGTTTATGGCCACAATTAGATTTAAAGCGTTAGGAGAACTACTTTCGAGGAAACCTGTTGCTGTTAGTATACCTTCCAATAAGGTGACTGATTATTATGGAGATCTAGTATTTAATACGGACTCTATGAGAAAATATCTATCAAAGGAAGCTTTTAAAGCTGTTATAGATGCTAATCAGAATGGTGGCGCTATTGATAGAAAAATGGCTTCTGGTGTTGCAGCAGGTATGAAAGCTTGGGCAATTGAAAACAATGTGACTCACTATACTCACTGGTTTCAGCCTCTAACAGATGGTACAGCCGAGAAACACGATGGTTTTATCGATTATGGCGATGGCGGTCATATGATAGAAAATTTCTCAGGTGACTTATTAACTCAGCAAGAACCAGATGCATCATCTTTCCCTTCAGGTGGTATCCGTCAAACTTTCGAAGCGCGTGGTTATACGGCTTGGGATGTGTCTTCGCCTGCCTTTATTGTAGGAACAACACTCTGTATTCCTACGGTATTTATTTCCTATACAGGTGAAGCTCTTGATTACAAAACCCCACTTTTAAAAGCTCTGGCTGCTGTGGATGAGGCTGCCGTGGGGGTTTGTCAGTATTTTGACAAAAATGTAACCAAGGTTCATACCAATTTAGGATGGGAGCAAGAGTACTTCCTAATCGATGAGGCTTTATATCAGGCTCGACCAGATTTAGCTTTAACGGGGCGTACTTTGATGGGACATTCATCATCGAAAGATCAGCAGTTGGATGATCATTACTTTGGATCTATTCCTGAGCGTGTAACGAATTTTATGATGGAGTTGGAGTTGGAATGTCATAAGTTAGGTATTCCGGTTAAGACTCGTCACAACGAGGTGGCTCCAAGTCAGTTTGAGTTAGCTCCTATTTATGAAGAAGCGAATTTAGCTAACGACCACAATCAATTGTTGATGGATGTAATGAAAAAGGTGGCTCGTCATCATAAATTCAGAGTCTTATTTCACGAAAAGCCATTTGCCGGAATTAATGGATCAGGTAAGCACAATAACTGGTCACTGGGAACAGATACAGGTGTTGTTTTGTTGGCTCCAGGTAAAAATCCAAAAGGAAATATTCAATTTCTATGTTTCGTTGTAAATACTTTGATGGCTGTTTATAAAAATCAGGATTTATTGCGTGCATCAATATTAACGGCTTCCAATAGTCACCGACTGGGTGCTAACGAAGCACCTCCATCAATTATTTCAGCATTCCTTGGTGATGAGGTTTCTAAAATGCTAGATAAGATTGTAGAAGAAGTTGGAGAGAGAAAAATGACTCCGGATGAGAAAACTGCATTAAAGTTGGGTATTGGTCGTATTCCTGAGATTATTCTTGATAATACGGATCGTAATCGTACTTCTCCTTTTGCTTTTACTGGAAATCGATTTGAATTTCGAGCAGTAGGTTCCAGTACGAATAATGCGGCAGCCATGACAGCTTTGAATGCAGCAGTTGCAGTTCAGTTGACTGAATTTAAAAATGCAGTTGATTTCTTAATAGAAGAAGGTATTAAGAAAGATGAAGCCATTTTCCAGGTGATGAAAAAGATGATTATTGAATCCAAGCCAATTCGTTTTAATGGTGACGGTTATTCTGATAATTGGGTTGAAGAAGCCAAAGAGAGAGGTCTAACAAATATTACAAGTGTACCAGAATCAATCTCTAAGTATTTAGATCCGGAGGCTAAGAAAGCATTGGTTGGAAGTGGTGTGATGACTAATAAAGAACTTGAAGCTCGTGTAGAAGTTGAAATGGAAAAGTTTACCAAGAAAATTCAGATTGAATCACGTGTACTTGGAGATTTGGCGATTAACCATATTGTTCCGGTTGCTGTAGCTTATCAGACTAAGTTGATACAGAATGTTCAAGGTTTGAGAGACATTTTTGATAATGGTGAGTTTGAGGAGATGGCAGGAGCTAGAAAGGACTTGATTAGGCAAATTTCAAATCATATCTCTACAATTAAAGCTAAGGTTATAGGAATGGTTGCAGCTCGTAAGGAGTGTAATATGATTGAAGATGCAACCGAATCGGCATTTGCATACGATAAAAATGTTTGCCATTATCTAGATGAAATTAGATACCATATCGATAAACTTGAGTTGGTTGTTGATAATGAAATGTGGCCATTGCCTAAGTACCGTGAGTTGTTATTCAATAATTAATTCAGACAACAATATTTTTACCAAAAAGGATGTTCTTTTAAAGAGCATCCTTTTTTGTTTTGTATCAGAATAAATTATCTAGCATAACATTCTATTGACCTATAGAATAAAATATTTATTTTTATACCTTGTTAGCTCAATTATTGAATCTTAAAATCAACTGATGAAGTTTCTTACTCAATTTTGTATTCTTATTATTCTAGGGGCATTAGCTTCTTGCTCTTCAAAATCTTACGTTAAGCGTGGCGATAAAATGCTTGAGTCTGGACGATATTATTATGCTCAGAGTTTATACGAAAAGGCTTATAAAAAATCGAAAGATAAAGAGGCTAAAGCGGATATTGCCTTTAAGGCAGCATCTTGTTTCGATCAAGTAAATCAAGGACGAAAAGCATCTTCATGGTACAGAAAAGCAATAATGAATCGTGATACATTCTCGAATGCGGTATTGAATTTGGCTTATGTCGAAGTCAAAAATGGAAGAATGGAAGAAGCGGAAGAGAACTTTTGGGAATATGTAGACCTTAAACCCGAAGTAAAGAAGGAAGGTGATCCTTCAGAAATGTTAGAAAGGATAAAAAAGTGGGAAGAATTTCCAGGAAGATATAAAGTAGAATTGCTAAAAGATTTTAGTTCTACATCTAGTGATTTTGCACCTATTTATATGGGGAAAGATACAAATGTCATCTTTTTTTCATCAAATAGAAAATTGAAGGATAAGCCAAAAAAAGATGGGGTAACTGGAGAATATTATTCGAATATTTTTGAATCGCATTATTCTAATGAGGTGGTTCGAAAGAGTCGTAAGAAAAAAGGAAAGAAGATGACCACGCGTAAAGTTCTTGTGGATACTTACCAGTGGAGTAAAGCAAGAGGAGTTGGGGACACAATTAATTCTGACTGGAATGAAGGAGCTGCATGTTTTTCTCCAGAAGCTGATGTCTTGTATTATACTTCTTCAATGAAAGTGAATAAAAATAATCAGGGCACTAAAATATTCGTTGTTAAAAGAGAAGATGATGGTTGGGGTAGAGTGAGCCAACTAGATTTAGTTCCAGATAGCTTGTCGGTTGGACATCCATCTATATCTGCCGATGGTAATATTCTTTATTTTGTTTCCGATATGCCAGGTGGTTACGGAGGAAACGATATTTGGATGGCTAAGAAAAGTGGAAGTTCTTGGAGTGAGCCACAAAATTTGGGAAGACCAATCAACACGCCGAATGATGAACTATTCCCGTATATAAAAGAAAATGGAGATTTGTTTTTTGCCTCCGACCGAACCGAAGGAATGGGAGGATTAGATATTTATCAGGCCAAGCGCGAGAAAACTGGAGTTTGGACTGTCGAGAATATGAAATATCCAATTAATTCTACTGCTGATGATTTTGCAATGGTTTTCCAAATTGGACAGGAAAAAGGAATGTTTACATCTTCAAGAAAAAAAGGAAACGACGATATCTATCGTTTTGATTTTGTTCCATTGCAATTTTCTTTTGTGGGAAATGTGGTCAATAGTGAATCAAAAGAACCAGTTGAAAAAGCACGTGTTCACATTGTGTCTTCCGATGGAAACCAGAAAGATGTAAAAGCAAATCAGGAAGGGAAATTTACTGTTGACTTATTACCTGGTTTGGAATATGTAGTAATGGTATCGGCCGATGGATATTTGAATGGAAAGGAACTGGTAAATACTTTAGACCTTACTGTTAGTCGAAATTTTAAAGCTATGATTGGTTTAAATCCTATCGAGAAGCCAATCGAATTGCCAAATATTTTTTATGATTTTGGATCTTGGACATTAAGAGATGAATCGAAAACGGCTTTGGATGGTTTAGTTGAAACTTTAAATGATAACCCAAAAATTACCATAGAGCTAGGTTCTCATACCGATTTTGTAGGAAGTGAATCAACAAATCAAGGCTTATCGCAAAAAAGAGCTCAGTCTGTTGTCGATTATTTAATCGAAAAAGGAATTAATTGGGATCGATTGGTAGCGCAAGGTTATGGCGAAGCGAAGCCTTTAATAATTTCATCCGATAAGGCAAAAGAATATGATTTCTTGAAAGAAGGAGATGTTCTAACTGAATGGGTGATTAGTAAATTACAAGAAAAACAAAAAGAAATAGCCAATCAGTTGAATCGTAGAACCGATTTTAGAGTGTTATCGACAGATTATGTCCCAGGACCGAACTCTAAAAATAAGCCAGGTGTAAATTCAGATCAAATTGGAAATACAATTATTAAAAATCTGAGTGGAATAAAAGGAGTGTTCTATACGATTCAAATAGGAGCTTTTAGTAAAAATACAATTCCACCGGTAATTCAAAAATATAAAGTTGTATTTAGAGGCGAAGTAGATGCCAATACGGTGAGATATACCACAGGTATTTTTGATGATGTTGAGGAAGCAAGAGCTGAAGCAGATAAGATTACAAAAACAGGAATTAAAGCATTTGTAATCGCATACAATAAAGGGAAAAAGATTACCTTTGCCGAAGCAAAAAAAATGAAGAAGTAGAAATGGAAAATTGATTGGGTAAATGGCTGTGTAAGTTTCCTTTGGTTGCATATGTGGTTTTTGCCTTTCACCTTTTTACTTTCACCTTTTTATTCTAAACAACCATGAGAAAAGACGAAAGATATAACTTAAGAGGCGTTTCCGCATCAAAGGAAGATGTGCATAATGCAATAAAAAACATTGATAAAGGGCTTTATCCAAAGGCTTTTTGTAAGGTGATTCCTGATTATTTAACGGGAGACGATGTGTACTGTAATATCATGCATGCTGATGGGGCAGGAACAAAATCTGCTTTAGCTTATATGTATTGGAAAGAGACGGGGGACTTGTCGGTTTGGAAAGGTATTGCTCAGGATGCAATCATTATGAATCTTGATGATTTACTTTGTGTTGGTGCTGTTGATAATATTCTGCTTTCGTCGACAATTGGTCGCAACAAAAACCTGATTCCAGGTGAGGTTATTTCTGAAATTATTAATGGAACTGAGGAATTGCTTGCAGAGTACCGTGAGCTAGGTGTGAATATTTACTCAACTGGTGGCGAAACGGCTGATGTTGGAGATTTGGTTCGTACTATAATTGTCGATTCTACGGTTACTTGCCGTATGAAACGTGAGGATGTTATCACAAATGAAAAAATTCAAGCTGGTGATGTTATCGTTGGTTTGGAGTCATTTGGTAAGGCAACATACGAAGAAACTTATAACGGCGGAATGGGATCTAACGGGTTGACTTCTGCTCGTCATGATGTTTTCTCGAAATATCTTGCTAAAAAATATCCAGAAAGCTATGATGGTGCAGTTCCTGAAGAGTTGGTGTATTCTGGTAATTGTAAATTAACAGATGCTGTTGAAGGTACAGAATTGGATGCGGGTAAGTTAGTATTGTCTGCGACTCGTACTTTTGCTCCTATTGTAAAAGTAGCTCTGGATAAGTTTCGTTCTCAAATTCATGGTATGATTCATTGTTCGGGTGGAGCTCAAACAAAAGTTCTTCACTTTGTAGACAATCTTCATATCGTAAAAGATAACATGTTTGATGTGCCTCCATTGTTCAAATTGATTAAAGAACAAAGTGGAACAGATTGGGCTGAAATGTATAAGGTATTTAATATGGGACATCGTTATGAGTTCTATGTGCCTCAAGATATCGCTGAAGAAATTATTGCCATTTCTAAAGAATTTAATGTCGATGCAAAAATTGTAGGTCGATGTGAAGAAGGAAAAGGTAAGAAATTGACAATCAAAAGTGAGTTTGGTGAATTTGAATACTAAACCATCTTAAAATATTTCTCAAATAAGGCCATCTACTTGTAGATGGCCTTATTTTTTGATTAATCATTTAGTTCAAATCCCCATTCTTTTAGGATGTTGGGTTCATCCGGATAAACTGTTAATAGAAGATTCCGGATACTCCGGATTTCTTTTGAAATAAATTTTAAATCATTTTCTTTTCTGAATTCACGATAAGAAATGCTTTTTTCTGGTTGTTGATCTTTCAAAGATCGAATACTGTTTGATTTTTCAACCAAACGATCCATGTTAACAGCGCCATTAAGTAAACTCTTCTTTTTAGTGGCCTTGTGTCGTTCATTAATTTTTACCAATAGACCCAATAATCGGTCTTCGCTTCTAGGGATTCTGACTTTTACCATAAGCTTATTTTTAAGCGTTTGCTTTAACTTCAAAAAACAAGACATTGTTACTACTCCTGTGTTTACGATCCTTGAAAGTAAATGGAGAGGGTAATTTTTCTATTAAAAATTTGGTGCAACTACACTAGCTATAAGTTTCTATTAAAATTAACCATCTTAAGCTAAAAAGTAAAGGGCTGTTAATAATTATTTATAATTTAAAATCAAACTAAACATTGAGGGAGATCTTAAAAAAAACAACTCTTAATTCTAATAATTTATTTGAAGATTATAATTGTAAATAAGTTGATTATTATTCCTTAAAAGAGGTTAAATAATAAAAAGGGTAATCTAAATTGGCAAAGCCTTATTTAAAGTGATTTTATTTTCCTAATTTTGTGCAAATTTTAAGAGATTATAGGAATGAGCGATAATGTGTTACTAGGGAAACTAGAAGGTGTTTTTATCCGCTTCAAGGAGGTTAGTCAGCTGATTACCGACCCTGATGTTATGGGTGATATGAAACGCTATGTTAAGCTAAGCAAAGAATATAAAGAATTGGAGTTAGTCGATTCTGCTGCAAAAGAATATAGAAGTGCACTTGATACTATTGCCGAATCAAAGGAGATATTAGCCACTGAGAGCGATGAAGAATTGCGCGAAATGGCAAAAATGGAATTGGAAGAGCTTGAGGATAAGTTACCAGAAATGGAGCAAAATATTAAATTGCTTTTGGTACCTGCAGACCCTGAAGATTCTAAAAATGCGATTCTTGAAATTCGTGCGGGTGCTGGTGGTGATGAGGCTAGTATTTTTGCAGGTGATTTATATAGAATGTATACCAAATTCTGTGAGAGTAGAGGATGGAGAGTTACAATGTCTTCTTGTAGTGAAGGAACTTCGGGGGGGTACAAAGAAGTTGTTTTGAATGTAACAGGAGCTAATGTTTATGGTGTCTTGAAATATGAATCAGGTGTACACCGTGTTCAGCGAGTTCCTCAAACTGAGACTCAGGGGCGTGTTCATACTAGTGCTGCATCAGTAGCTGTATTACCGGAAGCTGAAGAGTTTGATATTGATGTAAAAGAAAGTGATATCCGAAAAGATACCTACTGTTCTTCAGGCCCAGGTGGACAGTCGGTAAATACAACTTACTCGGCTATTCGTTTGACTCATATTCCAACAGGTATTGTTGTAACTTGTCAGGATCAGAAGTCTCAGCTTAAGAATTTAGCTAAAGCGATGATCGAATTACGTTCTCGTATTTACGCAATGGAACATCAAAAGTATTTGGATGAAATTTCATCTAAGCGTAAGACAATGGTTTCTACTGGTGACCGTTCGGCAAAAATTAGAACATACAATTACCCACAAGGTCGTGTTACCGATCATAGAATTAATTTGACGATGTATAATTTGAGCGCTATTATTGATGGCGATATCCAAGAGATTATCGATAAGCTTCAGGTTGAAGAAAATGCAGAGCGACTTAAGGAAAGTGGTTTATAATGATATTTGGCAGTGGTATCCCCACTGCCTTTTTTGTATTAACTAGTAAACAACCTACAAATGAATTATCAAGCTTTATTCGAACAAATTAAATTAAAGAAATCTTTCCTATGTGTTGGTTTAGATACTGATGAAAAAAAGATTCCGGAGCATTTGCTAAAGGAGGAAGATCCGATTTTTGAATTCAACAAAGCTATTGTTGATGCAACTGCACACTTGGTTGTTGCCTATAAGCCAAATATTGCCTTTTACGAATGTAAAGGAGCTAAAGGATGGCTTTCTTTGGAGAAAACAGTTTGTTATATCAAGGAAAATTACCCGGAGATTTTTCTAATTGCAGATGCTAAACGTGGTGATATTGGAAATACATCAAAAATGTATGCAAGTGCATTTCTTGAGAATATGCCATTCGATTCTATTACGGTTGCACCCTATATGGGAGAAGATTCGGTAACGCCTTTCCTTTCGTATAAAGATAAGTGGGTTATTTTATTAGCATTAACTTCAAATAAGGGCGCTTTCGATTTCCAATTCTTTCAAGAAGGTGAGCAAAAATTGTTCGAGAAAGTTCTTGAAAAATCACAGGATTGGGGCTCTCATGATAATATGATGTATGTAGTAGGTGCTACTAAGGCTGAAATGTTGTCTGATATTCGTAAGATTGCTCCAAATCACTTTTTGCTAGTGCCGGGAGTTGGAGCACAGGGCGGAAGCTTGCAGGAAGTTGCCAAATATGGAATGAATGATCATTGTGGTTTACTTGTGAATTCCTCAAGGGGCATTATTTATGCTGATACTTCAGAGAAGTTTGCTCAAGTAGCAAAGGTAAAAGCTGAAGAACTACAGCAGGAAATGGAATTGTTATTAAAAGATAAAGAGCTGATTTAAATTCAGTTTTGCAAATAGATGAAGGCGGTAATTATTTAATTACCGCCTTTTTTATTGATAAATAAGTGATAATTGGTTAAATTCGATCGTAACAAAATAAGATCGATTCAATGAATGAAGATTTTTTACAGTTTATCTGGAAACAAAATCTATTTTCCAAATCAAAACAATTCTCTACAAAGGGCAATGAAATTGAAATTATTGATGTTGGAAGACAAAATTTTGATTCAGGACCAGATTTTTTCGATGCCAGAATTAAATTAGACAATGTCCTTTGGGCAGGGAATGTTGAAATACATTTAAAATCATCATCTTGGTATCAGCACGGACATGATTCCGATTCAGCATACGATAATGTGATTTTGCACGTCGTTTTAGAAGACGATGCTAGTGTTGTTTTGAATAACGATAGAGAAATTCCTTGTTTGCAACTTCAGTTTACGCCCGATTTATTAAACAACTATCAAATGTTGATGTCTTCTCAGAGATGGATACCTTGTTTTGATGAATTAAAAAATGTTGAGAAATTCTTTGTAAACAATTGGCTGGATCGGATGTTGATAGAACGTTTGGAACGAAAAGCATTAGAGATTGAGAAGATTCTGATTCAAAATAAGAACTCCTGGGAGGATACGCTATACCAAGTATTGGCTCGCTACTTTGGTATGAGAGTAAATGCAGATCCGTTTCAGCAGTTGGCAAGATCGATCCCATTAAAGTTTTTGGCAAAGCAAAAAAACTCACTTTTTCAATTGGAAGCAATGTTGTTTGGGCAATCTGGTTTATTAGCAAAATACGATTGTGATGATGATTACCTTCTTAAATTAAAAAACGAGTATCGGTTCTTAGCTCAAAAATTCCAATTAGAACCTATTGCTTCCAGTCGTTGGAAGTGGTTGCGTTTGCGTCCGCCTAATTTTCCAACAGTAAGAATTGCTCAATTTGCCTCTTTGGTTCATCAGTCGGAATCTTTATTCTCCAAATTTATCAAAGCAAAAAGTATTACTGATGTTTCAAATTTATTAAAATGTGAAGCTTCAGCTTATTGGACTACGCATTACCAGTTTGGGGAGGAGTCTATCGAAAAGAAAAAAAATATGGGAAAAACTGGGATTGATGCTTTAATTATTAATTGCGTTGTTCCTCTTTTGTTTCTTTATGGAACGCATCATGATTTGCAAAAATTAAAGGATAAAGCTTGTGATTTTCTTTCTCAGCTTCCAAGTGAGAAAAATGCAATAATAAATAAATGGAAGGATTGTGGCGTCGAAGTTATGACGGCTTATCAATCCCAGGCTTTATTGCAATTAAAAACAACTTATTGTGATCATGCTAGTTGTTTGCAGTGCGAGTTTGGAAACAGAATTATTCGAAATGTAAATGTTGATTGTTCATGATAAAAAGATGGTGTGTGCCTTGTAATAGTTAGGCTTTATTGAGTATATTAGATTTTAATCTGATTGTGTATGAATAAACAGAAAATTTGGGAGGAAAATATAAGAAGCTTAGGCATCGCCATGTTCTCTTTAGTTCTTGCCATTGTTATTGGTACTGGCGGGTATATGTTGCTGAATGATGCATATTCTTTGGTTGATGCCTTTTATATGACTGTAATAACTATTACAACTGTTGGTTTTACCGAGGTTCACCCAATGACTGATGCGGGTAAGTTGTTTACGATATTTCTAATTTTCGTAAGTTTTGGGATATTTGGATATTTAGCATCAGCTATTACCAGATTTATATTAGATGGAGTTTTTCGTAGAAATTTAAAAGACTATAGAATCGTGAGAAGTATTGAAAAATTGAAAGGGCATGTTATTGTTTGTGGTTATGGAAGAAATGGAAAACAAGCTTGTTTGGAATTGATTGAACATGGAGAAAATGTTGTAGTGATCGATTCTGAAGAAAGTTCAATTGACAGAATTCGATTGCAGCCAGAGCTTTTGTTTGTTCAGGGAGATGCAACTCAAGAGGATGTTTTAAATATGGCCAATATTGCAGAAGCGAAAGCATTGATTACTGCGATTCCAAATGATGCAGAGAATGTATATGTAGTTTTAACTGCTCGAGAAATGAATTCTAAAATTAAAATCATATCGCGATCGGAGAAAAGTCAGTCAGATAATAAGCTAAAAAGAGCTGGGGCAGATAATGTAATAATGCCAGATCGAATAGGTGGGCAGCAAATGGCGAAGTTGGTTGCTCAACCAGACGTGGTTGAATTTTTGGATAATATTTTACTTCAGTCTACTAAAGGGGTGAAGCTAGAAGAGGTGAGTTGCCGGGGGTTAGCTGAATGTTTTGTTGGGAAGTCTATACGCGAGTTAAATGTTAGAGATCGGTCAGGCGCAAATATTATTGGATTAAAAGATCAGGATGGTGTTTACATTTACAATCCATCACCAGAAATTGTGCTCGATAGGTATTTTCATTTATTTGTATTGGGTAATAAAGAACAAGTTTATAATCTAAAACAATTATTGGTAGTTGGAGAATAGTTAATAAGTGACTACTGAAAAGAATAAAAAAAAATCACAACACTTGTTGTGATTTTTTTTATTGTTGTAAATCAGCCTGTTGTATTTTTATCTATATTTTTTTTCAAAATCATTTGGAAGTATGGATGATCTTCTGTTATATTTGCATCCACTTTCAACGGAGAGTGGATTTATAAAATGGTTGTTTAGTAGTATTTTATAGGCAGTGGTAGGGTGGTCGTAGGAATCTTTTTATGATTGTAATATTTCTTACACCTACTAAACGACAATTTTATTTTT
>NZ_JAKJSC010000011.1 GCF_029029525.1 Labilibaculum sp. DW002
GATGGAGCTTCGTAATCCAATAAAGATCCATCTTTTACCAAGATCTTATCGCCTACAATTTCATATGCTGCATCAACTGGCATGCTGTAAGTAAAGACAGTTCCTGCATCAGCATCGGTTCCACTTAAAACGTAAGCTTCAGTGCCATTTGCTGAATTCTCTGGAATTGTATTGTTCCCATCAGCTAATGCTGGAGTATTATCATTTACTGGTGAAAGATTGATCGTAATGGTAGCATCACTTGAATTTGTTCCATCACTTACTGTTACCGTTAGAATTCTTGTTCCGTTAGCAGCTCCTTCGTAATCCAATAAAGATCCATCCTTTACAAGGATTTTATCTCCTAATATTTCATAAGCTGCATTAACTGGCATCGAATAAGTAAATACAGTACCAGCATCAGCATCTGTTCCACTTAAAACGTAAGCTTCAGTGCCATTTGCTGAATTCTCTGGAATTGTATTGTTCCCATCAGCTAATGCTGGAGTATTATCATTTACTGGTGAAAGATTGATCGTGATAGTCGCATCACTTGAATTTGTTCCATCACTTACTGTTACCGTTAGAATTCTTGTTCCGTTAGCAGCTCCTTCGTAATCCAATAAAGATCCATCTTTTACCAAGATCTTATCGCCTACAATTTCATATGCTGCATCAACTGGCATTGTATAAGTAAACACTGTACCCGCATCAGCATCGGCTCCACTTAAAACGTAAGCTTCAGTGCCATTTGCTGAATTCTCTGGAATCGTATTGTTTCCATCAGCTAATGCTGGAGCGTTATCATTTACCGCAGTGATTGTGATTGCTAAAGCTTGAACATCCGTATGGTTCACATCATCTTTAACAGTAACAATAACATCATATACATTATTAGCTCCAGTATCTTTTTTATCTTCAAAATCAGGACTTGATTTGAATACTAAAACACCAGTTGCTGTATTTAATGTAAATAATGAAGCATCCACACCTGTTAAAGCGTAAGTTAAACCGCCGCCATTTTCTGTTTCTCCATCTCCATCTGTTGCATTCCAATCAATAACATTTGCAGTTCCATTTTCCGCATAATTTATTGACGCAGTAGGATTACTTGAATGATTCGTGATTACCGGAGAATTGGTATTAACACTTGTTACTGTAATTGCTAAGGCTTGAACATCTGTTGCACTATTAGCATCTGAAACAGTTACAATAACGTCATAAACGTTATTTGCTCCAACATCTTTTTTATCTTCAAAATCAGGACTTGACTTGAACACCAAAATACCAGTTGCTGCATTTAATGTGAATAAAGAAGCATCTGCACCTGTTAAAGCGTAAGTTAAACCGCCGCCATTTTCTGTTTCTCCATCAGCATCTGTTGCGTTCCAGTCAATAACATCGGCCGTTCCGTTTTCCGCATAATTTATTGATGCAGTAGGATTACTTGAATGATTCGTGATTATTGGAGAATTAGTATTTACACTTGTTACAGTAATTGCTATAGCTTGAACATCAGTTGCACTGTTAGCATCTGAAACAGTTACAATAACGTCATAAACGTTATTTGCTCCAACATCTTTTTCATCTTCAAAATCAGGACTTGACTTGAACACCAAAACTCCAGTTGCTGAATCCAAAGTGAACAAGGCTGCATCAACTCCCGTTAAAGCATAAGTTAATCCACCGCCATTTTCTGTTTCTCCATCAGCATCTGTTGCGTTCCAGTCAATAACATCGGCCGTTCCGTTTTCCGCATAATTAATTGATGCGGTAGGATTACTTGAATGATTTGTAATTACTGGAGCATTATCATTTACCGCTGTAATAGTAATTGCCAAAGCCTGAACATCAGTTGCACTGTTAGCATCTGAAACAGTTACAATTACATCATATACGTTATTTGCTCCAGCATCTTTTTTGTCTTCAAAATCAGGACTTGATTTGAATACCAAAACACCAGTTGCTGGATCCAAAGTAAACAAGGCTGCATCAGCTCCAGTTAAAGCGTAAGTTAAACCGCCGCCATTTTCTGTTTCTCCATCAGCATCTGTTGCATTCCAATCAATAACATCTCCAGTTCCATTTTCTGCATAATTAATCGCTGCAGAAGCATCACTTGAGTGATTTGTAATTACTGGAGCATTATCATTTACTGCTGTTACTGTGACTGCCAAAGCTTGAACATCAGTTGCACTATTGGCATCAGAAACAGTTACAATTACATCGTATACATTATTGGCTCCTGCATCTTTCTTGTCTTCAAAATCAGGACTTGATTTGAATACCAAAACTCCAGTTGCTGTATCTAAAGTAAACAAGGCTGCATCAGCACCAGTTAAAGCGTAAGTTAAACCGCCGCCATTTTCTGTTTCTCCATCTGCATCTGTTCCGTTCCAGTCAATAACATCAGCCGTTCCGTTTTCTGCATAATTAATTGATGCAGTAGGATTACTTGAATGGTTAATAATTACTGGAGCATTATCATTTATCCCAACAACTGTTACTTTTATATCTTCAGAATCAAAATGTCCGACAGCATCTGTTACAGTTACAGTTAAATTATAATCATTATCTCCTCCATTATCTCCTGGAATCTCATAGTCTGGTCCAAGTTTAAAACTCAAATCTCCAGTCGATGGATCAATATTGAATAATAAGGCATCAACTCCGCTAATTGAAAATAATTTCGTATCACCTGAATCATCATCTGTTGCAGTTACCGTCTCAACAAAAGTTACACCTTCATTTATAGTTTTATCAACTGCTGTAATTACAGGCGTATAAATATTGGCAACAAGAGTTTTTTGATTTTGTGGATTCAAAGTTGCAACTGAGGTTAAATACAATTCCCCACTAGCACTATAATTGTACTCACAAACCATAAAACGATAATCCGTATCTGCTAATAAATTATTTACAACAACAGACGAGCCATTACCATTATATATGCAATACCATCCAGTAGAACCAATTTGATCTCCTAATTCAAAACCAAGATTAGCCGTGTATGTTATTCCATCGACAGCAAATGGCTGACCACTTGTTGTTTGTTTTGCAAATACAACTCTTTTCACACCATTACCATCCGTCCAATCTAATTTCATTTCAGAAGATGTAACATCTGAAAACAAAATATTTGTTGCTTGTACATCAGGTGTAACACCTAGTGTGGCTTGATTTAGTGGATTGGTTGCTACAGTTCCATCAATATATTCATGATCATTCACGTAATCCGCAACCATCACTCTATATTCTGTTGACGGATCTAAACCGTTTATACTCACAGAAGATCCCGATCCTTCATATACACAATACCAACCACTAGTTCCAATCTGAGCTCCTGATTCAAATGTAGAATTTGATGAGTAAGATACTCCATCAACTGGCATGGTAATATCCGTAGTTGAGCTCGTTTGCTTGACAAAAACCTGTCTTGCTGTACCATCACCATCTATCCACGCAATATCCATATCTGTGGTTCCAACATTACTGAACACAATATGATGAGCTGGACTTAAATTTGATGTTTTAACGGTATTTGGATTATTAGTATTTGTTACAGTTACGTAATTTTCATTTCCATCGGAACCAAAATATTCCAACACCATTACTTTATAATCTGTATCAGAAGCCAAATTGGAAACATCAACAGTAGTACCTGTTCCATTGTAAATGCAATACCATCCACTTGTTCCAATAGGATCACCTAAACCAAAAGAAGCATTAGCAGAATAAGTTACATTATTTACTGGAGTAGGAGTACCTGCAAGAGTTGGTTTTATGAATGCAAGTCTACGAGTACCCGTTCCATTTGTCCAATTAACTGTCATACTATTCGCAACAACATTAGAAAAACTAATATCTTTCGCTTGAACAACAGTAGCAGTTCTTTGGTTCATTGGATTATCTGTTGCTGTATCAGTATTGTAAATTTCTCCTGTACCACCAACATTATACTCACATACCATTACCTGATATTCAGTATCTTCGGTTAAACCAGTTACAACAACAGACGAAGATGACGCACCATTATACACACAATACCATCCTGTTGAACCTATTTGAGTTCCAGATTCAAATATCGTATTTGCGGTATAGCTTGCATTGTCAGCAGGTAAAGCAGAACCTGAATTTGCCTCTTTTACAAAAACAACTCTTTGAGATCCATTCCCATCGGTCCAATTAATTTTCATTGCGGATTGGCCAACTTCTGAAAACCTAATATTAGTAGCTTGTACTGTTGGTGCTGTTGCACTTAAGCCTGGTAAAGGAAGAGTTTTAGATCCGCCACTCACAACATTACAATACCACCATGTATTTATTGTTCTCTCATTTCCGTAAGATGCAGCATTCCAAGTATGTGCTGGAGACGAAGCACCATTGAGTTCTCGTTTTGTTGGATCACCCGTAAGATCGGAATCATCCCAAAATAACTTGACTATATAGCCATTAGAAGGACGAACTTGTGAGACAGTTAGTCCATTATATAGATATTCCGCATCAAATGTCGGAAAGTTACTTCCCCCATCTGTATAAGAAACCACAAAATTCAAATTATAACCATCAGGCAAATTAACATCGCTCCCTTGTCCATCTTTACCATCCCATGGAATAGCTCTTACATATGGAGCTGTTTCACCAGGTTGAGGAATTACATCGTAAACCAATAAACGATCCTTAGTACCACTGGCGTTATCAAACTGAGGAGTAACCGTAGAACCCTGAAGGTTTAATAAAATATTATAACTACCAGATTGAGTTGACTCCACGTTGAAACTAAACTTATTAGATCCAGATGCTGCAGTTCTTGTGATTGTTGGAACAGAAGCAAAATCACCAAATTCGGCACTTGGCATAATTTCTTGAGGTGGAGGATTTAAGAATACAGGAAAAGATGGTTCTCCCTGATCACCTGCAACAGATTTTCTATCTTCCTCTAAATTGCCTGATGTCCCAGGCCCTTTATCATTATAATAAACCGAAAACACATAAGGTCTAAAATCGGATCCACTATAATCCACTTTAGAAACAAAACCATCAGTTGAATAGGCATATAAAGTAGCTTCAAAAGAATCATTAGAATTCCAACCTCCCATATTAAACCACCATATCATCGACCAAACACGGCCTTTTTGAGCAATTCCAGGGCTCCCTGTTGTTGCAACAGTAATATCCCAATAATTTTGATTATTTCCATCATCAAACTCAAGGTAATAATTACCTGAAGGAGAACCTGCCGCAGGTACATATATCTGTTCCTGAGCTCCAGAACCTGTTGAATACCCGTCCGATGGATCATTTTGCGTTTGTTCAGGACCAGCTATTATCTCACTTCTAACAGTTCCATTAGCTATAGTTGTATTTGAATAAACTAAATTCCCATTAGGATCATATATTTTATAAGCCTCTCCAGCAGAACTCCATCCAAAATAAACAACTTCAATTGCAGGGTTTTTAATATAAATATTTAACCTTCTATTTTCAGGTCCACCTGCCCTAGCCCACTGATTTTTACCAAAATTAGTTTGGACATCATTTGGAGTATCATTAACTAACTCTCGGAACCCTTCAGCGTAAGAAGAGTTCAAATTACTTACTAGCAGAACAGCTACAAGGAATATGTAGGTAAATAGTCTTTTTATATCTAATTGTGAGTAAATTTTTCTCATAGTATATAGATTATTTTTCTATAGATTTTAATTCAAAGTCAACTCTACGATTGAACTTGTGCCATTCTTCTTCTGATTGAGAATCTATCTTGTTTAAAGGTTTTTCTTCACCAATCACTCCCATATCAATTCTATCTGCTGAAACTCCTAACTTAAGGAGTACTTTACGAGCACTTTTCGCACGATTTTTCGCCAATCTTTTATTGTATCGGTTCGATCCTCTAACATCAGTATTTGCCATAACAGTTACAGCCATATCTTCATGTTTTGATAATAATTCGAACAAATCAATAAGAATTTTATTAGCCTCACTTGTGATTTCATGTTTGTCGTAATCGAAGTAGATTGGAGGTAATGATTCTGGCAAAGCATCAACTATTTCCTCAACAACAGGAATCGAAGTCAAATAGTAAACATGCTTCTGTTTAGCATCAAAAAGATCACTATAAAAGCTTGTATCCTTACTCACAAAACCTTCTCTTGAAATATGCAGATCGTAATTCTCTTCTCGAGTAATTTCCTTAGTATAAGAAAACGTTTCTGAATTAAAGTCTAAAGATGAATCTACCTTATCATTAACAAGAATCTCATCTGCAGCAATTAGCTCATGAGTTTCTGCATTCAAAATCTGAATTTCAACGTCATTTGTTCCAGCAATTGCGAATTGATAAATATCATCATCCCCTTTACCGGTTCTTCTATTAGATGAAAAATATCCTTGATTACTATTGGCATGCATTACTAATGCAAAATCATCAGCCTCTGAATTTACAGGTGCTCCTAAATGCGTTAATTCCGTCTCATCCGAAATTAAATCGGCTACATAAATATCTAAACCACCCATTCCTGCGCGACCATTCGAGGCAAAGAACAAGGTATTTCCATTTACATGAGGAAACATTTCATTTTCAGATGTATTAATCTTTTTGCCTAAATTAATTGGCTTGGTCCATTTCCCATTTTTCAAAAGAGATTTATAAACATCCGTTCCTCCAATACCTCCTGGCATATCAGAAACGAAGTAAAGAGTGTTCCCATCTGCACTTAAGCTAGGATGACCAACCGAATATTTATCGCTATTAAAAGGAAATTCAGCAGCAATTTTCCAATTGTCATTTTCCTTTTCAGCAATGAAAATTTTCAAATTATTTACACCCTTTTCATCTCTATTCAGTTTTCCTTTGAAATAATTACTTCGGGTAAAGAACATCTGATTTAAATCTTTCGAAAAACAAACAACACCTTCGTGGTATCTAGATCCTATTCCTTTTGCAAATCGAATAATTTGCTCTTCTGCTATAGTATCCTTAGTAAATTGAAAAAGTTCAAGAAAATACTGACCATTCCAACCATATTTATCTGAACGGAAACTTTTACTCTTTCGTCCCGAGCTAAAAATTACTTTATTACCATATAAGGCAGGTGCAAAATCAGAGTAGCTTGAATTAAAATCAACTTCATTAATTGCACACTTCAATTCAGTCAAGTCAACTTTTTCAAGCATTTCCATCTGCTCAACAAGACTTTTTATTTCTTCTTTATCTGAATCTACCTTTAAATATTCTTGATAACATTTTTTTGCCAAACGATATTTTCCGTTTTCTCTTGACAAATCACCATATAAAATCCAATCAGAATTTTCATGACTAGAATTGTTAGTTAGTAATTCATAAAATTTAAAGGAGTTATCATTATCACCAATTTTGTGGTACGATTGAGCTAATCTTCTTTGCACATGTACAACAGAAGAATCTTTTTTTAATGCATGTTCATAATACTCGACAGCTTTTAAGTAATTAAACTGGTCGAACTCCTTATCGCCCATGAAAACTGATAACTTTTGAGAAAAAGCAGTATTTGAAGCAATGCAGATTAAAAGAATAAGTGTAAATCTTTTGATCATATATAATTCTATTTAGGTCGGGGATTAAAAATAACGTGGAGACTTCAACTTTTTAGAATTGAAGACAATATCATAACTCAAAGAAATCTCATGAGATCCATCACTACGACCAGACAATTTAGAAATTGCAAAATCGTAAGAATATCCTATTCGAAGTTGGTTGGTAACATTCACTTGAGCAATAGCTGCTACAGAATCTTCATTTCGGAATGAAGTTCCTAACCACAAACGATCAACAAATATTGCCATCAAAGAAATATCGTATGATAATCGTGATCCTTGGGTTGCTTTTACCAATATGGAAGGCTTCAATTTCATGAATGGGTTTATATCCATTAAATATCCAGCAGTTAAAAAATAATGTAATTTCCCTCTATCCAAAGTTGATTTGGCCAAATCGCCTCCTTCAACATCAGTTTGTATAAGTCTAGGAATAGAAAGACCTGCAAAAAAACGATCGGAATATAAAAAAGCTCCAACTCCAAAGTTTGGAATTACGTCTCCATCAATATTATTTAATAGTAAAGGGTCGTTTTGATCTACCGCTTTTGCATCCAACAAGTCCACTTTATAGTGTGCTAAACCAGCTTTTAAACCTAAATTTAAAAACAACGATTCACTCAACTGCAAACGATAAGATAAGTCAACTCCAACATCTGTGTTCTTTTCTGGACCCAACTTGTCACTTTCTACAGTTAGACCTACACCCATATTAAAAAATGTAATTGGACTATTAATTGAAACAGCAGAACTTTCAGGAGCTCCGGCAATTCCGACCCATTGTCGGCGAGCAATTCCAAGTATTTGTGTTGCTCCTCTAGAACCTGCATATGCAGGATTAATTGCTGAAGGATAGTTTAAGTATTGGGTGAACATTTTGTCCTGTTGCCCGTAACTCATACTAACACTCCCTAACAATAAGAACAAAAAGGGTAAAAGTTTTTTCATATAATAGATTTGTTTGGTTTTTCTTAATCAATTTTATGGATAAGGATCAGTTTAACCTCCTTTCCTTCTCTAAATATAACTCATAAGCTAAGTTGCTATTCTTACAAATTCTGCAGACATCACACAATAGTGATATTTTTTTGAGAAGCACAAATATACTCCCCAAAAACCTATGTATATAAGGCATTCAAAAGAATATGATTAATGTCATCTTAAACCTGATTAGATCACGTCCCAACTCAATAAACAGATTCAAAATCTTCCAATAACTACTCAAAATGTGAGTATTATATATCATAAGTTGTCAGCGATCATAAAACATAGACAAACAGAACACTTTATTTGACCAAAGCCACTTAAACTAACTACTGATGAGCTGTAAAAAATGCACTAAACAAAGACTGTGTCGTAAATAATTTTAACACTCTTTTTTTAACGAGTTCGAAAATACACTACATATTAAAAGAAAAGAAAACAATGTTCTGAAGGGAGTGATAGCTGTTATGAAATAACATTATTCTGTTCTTAATTTTTCTATAAAAAATAATCGTAATGGGAAAAACCTCATTATATTTTTCTTTTTTTTAAAACGAGACACAATGGCACAAAAAAAAGGAATGCCTTACTGACATTCCTTTTTTTTGATCTACCCATTAAGATTATCCAATATTTATTCGATTAATTAAATCATTTCGATAATTTTTTCCAATAGGAATGTCTTCTCCTTCAATTACCACACTCTGATTGTTGATACTATCTAAAAAATTCAAATTAACAACATAGCTACGATGTGTTCGAAAGAAATTTGAAGGCAACTTCTCCATTAAAGAGCTAATGCTTCCCCTGTGCACAAAGTGTTTCTCCTTTTTGTTATGAATCTCAACGTACACATGATCACTTTTCAAGTAGAGAATATCTTCAAACTTAATCTTATGGAAAATATTTTTAGTCTTAAAAAAGAGTGCATCCTTTACAATCACATTTTCCTCTTCTGCTTCTTTGCTCTTTTTACTGAAATTATAAAGAGCGATTTCGATGGAGGTGTACAAATCATCCTTATTGAAAGGCTTCACTAGGTAAGCTGGTGGTTCTGCCCTCTTGGCCTTTTCGATGGTAGCTGGATCAGCATTCGAAGTCAAGAATATGAATGGAATATCATATTCTTCTTTAATAGTCCAAGCCAAATCAACACCATCCTTTTTCCCTGCCAATTGAATATCCAAAATAGCTAAATCAGGTTTTTCGTTCTCTATCGTTTCAATAGCTTCGCTATAATTAATAGCTGGCTCTAAAACCTCATAGCCTAAATTTTCCAAAATATCGCAAATATTATCTGCAATAATTATCTCATCCTCAACTACTAGTATCTTTACTTTACTCATAATACACATTAATTAAGAAGTTTCTTTTCGAGTTGCAGTATCTTTAAAATAAATAGTAAATACAGAACCATTATCAAAAGTATATTCAGCTTTTCCATAAAGCTGTTTACTCAGGCGACGAACCAATTTTAAGCCTAACGATTTCGATTTTTCAAAGTTATAATCATCAGGCAATCCTAAGCCATTGTCTTTTATTGAGAGTTTATAATAATCCTGATTGTGTTCCAGTTTTATACTAAGCTGTCCAATATCCTGTTTTGTAAATGCATATTTAAAAGCATTGGTTAATAGTTCATTTACGATTAAACCTAAAGGCACTGCAGTATCAATATCGAAATTTACATCCTCCATCTCAATGCTATGCTCAACTTCTTGTTCTATTTGGTTACCACTACTAACTTGAACCACTAATTGTTCCAAATAATCTTTAAATGAAATGCTCTCTAAATGTTTATTCTGATATAGATTTTGATGAATCAAAGCCATGGCTTTCATTCTTGTTTGTCCATCGTTAATGGCAACAAGTGTGGCTTCATCATCAATACTATTAGATTGCAAATCGAGTAAACTGGAAACAATCTGAAGATTATTCTTTACCCTATGGTGGATTTCTTTTAGCAGAAGCTCCTTCTCAGAAAGTGATTCATTGATTATAATGTTCTTCTCGTCTAACTCCTTTGCTTGCTTTTTCCTTCTTCTAGCATAGATAAAAATAAAGATTGCAGACCCTAATAGAAAAACAGCAATGAATCCAATGATTATAAGCGCCCTATCTTGCTCTTGAATCTCTTGTTGATGTTTGTACTTTAATTCTAGATCCAATTGGACTCGAGCCAAGCTATCATTAAGCATTTGTTGATCGTATTTAAACTTTTCATCGAGCCTTGTAAATTCCTGAATCTTTTCTTCGCTCGAAATACTATCTCTAAAACGTATGTGTTTTTCCAAAGTTTCATAAGCCTTCTTGGTCATACCAAGCTTATTATAAACATCTGCTAATGGATATGTAATGTTTTTAATCTCTTGATAATAGCCTAGTTCTTCAGCGAAACCTAAGCCCTCTTCCAGTATTGTTTTAGCTTTTTCATACTGATTGGTTTGTAAATACGATCTGCCAAGAAAAAATATACCATCGGCATATTGAATATTTGATTTGAATTTTTCCGAAAGTGCAATTTTTTTAATGCTATATTCTATTGTTTTTTCGTAATTGGGAGTCTCCAAAGTAAAATGATAATATGCTAAAACAGAATAATATCCAATCATCCCTTTTTCATAATTGGCTTTCTCATAAATTGTTTTAGCCTTTTCTAACGTTTCTAAACCAAGCGCAACATTCCCCTCATCAAAGTACAACTCCGAAAGGTTATTATATAAGACTCCTAAATTCTTTGATCCATCAACTTTTTTGTAGGCTTCAATACCTTTTAAATACACCTCTTTTTCTTTTGGCTTATTATTGGTTTCTCTATATATTAAGCCCATAGAATTATATGTACTACCTATTCTTGAATGATCGTCAAGTAGTCTAAAAGCATTAATGGAGTTCTGCATATTTTTTAATGCATTTACATAATCCAGTCTATGGTAATATATCCTTCCTAATTTATTACTTACTATGCCATACCATAAAGTATCCTCATTAATTTGAAGTAAGCTTATAGATTTTTCGTAATACTTAATGGAAAGCTCAATTTCGCCAATACTTTTATATATCACAGCGATTTTAACATTCATTTTACCTTGCATCGAAAAATCTTCTTCTGATTCAAAGATTTTTTCTGCCAATTCAAAATGGTAAAGTGATGAATCTTTCTCTCCTTTTGTAGAATAATATTCACCATACAAACTTTCAGCTTTTCCAATATATAAAGGAAGCTTATTATCAGTTGAAATTTTATAAAACTTTTGAATTTCTAGATATGAGGAATCTAATTTTTTAGCGCGTATATCTCTTGATATATCAACATACGATGCTTCAACCAACTCTTCTACAGACTGATTTTGTGCGAACAGAGAAGTTGAAGATATATTCAGTATGAATAATAAGAAAGTTAAATAAACATTTATACTGTATTTCATAGAGTAGAATTCTTTGATTTAAATTTATTAAAAAGCAACACTAAGCATTAAGAAATCTCCTTACGTGTCTCAGTATCTTTAAAAAAGATTGTAAAAACAGAACCATTATCAAAAGTATATTCAGCTTTCCCATAAAGTTGCTTACTGAGGCGACGAACCAATTTTAAGCCAAGTGATTTCGATTTTTCAAAATTATAATCATCAGGCAATCCTAAGCCATTGTCTTTTATGGAGAGTTTATAATAATCCTGATTGTGTTCCAGTTTAATGCTAAGCTGTCCAATATCCTGTTTTGTAAATGCATATTTAAAAGCATTGGTTAATAGTTCATTTACAATTAAACCTAAAGGCACTGCAGTATCAATATCGAAATTTACATCCTCCATCTCGATGCTATGCTCAACTTCCTGTTCTATTTGGTTACCATCACTAACTTGAACCACTAATTGTTCTATGTAATCTTTAAATGAAATGCTCTCTATATGTTTGTTCTGATAAAGATTTTGATGAATCAAAGCCATGGCTTTCATTCTTGTTTGTCCATCGTTAATGGCAACAAGTGTCGATTCATCATCAATACTATTAGATTGCAAATCGAGCAAACTGGATACAATTTGCAAGTTGTTTTTTACACGATGATGAATCTCTTTTAGAAGAACTTCTTTTTGGCTATCGGTTTTCTTCTTCTGTAAATACAAACGATAAATGAAAAATAAACCTAAGAATACAACAACTAACAGACTAAGATAAAGTCGCGAAATCATTTTCTCTGATTTCAACTTTTCCTGATGAAGTTTCGCTTCATTCTCTTTCTCGATATTAATTATCTGGAGCTCTTTATCATGTTCGAATTTGGCTTCTAACTTGGCTACTTTTTCGATATTATCCTTATTAAGAATGCTATCTTTCAAAGTATAGTATTCATCTAGATGTTCATATGCTAACCTATAATGCTTTTTCCCTTTATAAGCTAGTGCTTTCAATGCTACAATATCTCTGTTAATTTGTAGGTCTTCATAATCCCTTATTAAATCACTTGCAATATTTAAGTATTTTAATGCACTATCCCATTGTTTAAGTTCTGTTTTTATTCGACCTAATGCAATATTAACTGCAACCTTTTCTCGAACATGATGAGTCGATTTAAGATTATTTAATGCAGTTATATAGGTTTTTTCTGCTTTTGAATATTCTTTTAATTTGGTATATGCTTCACCCATATTTAAATTCGCTAAAGCCAATGAGTTAACATCCTTTGTCGTTTTGTTGATTAACGCAATAGCTTTGCGCGAATAACTAATACACTCTTCATATCGCTTAAGATTTACAAGATCTTGTGCAATATTTATATAGCACTCCCACAAACCTACCAAATCATTATCCTTAGCTCTGTACTCAATTGCTTTTAGCTCCGACTCATACGATTTCTCATAACTACTTGTACTACCATATAAAAAAGCAGCATTATGATATGACAGACCAATCAACTCGTTATCCTTCAGTTTCAATGCAATTTCTAAAGTCTTATTTTGATAATCTATTGCTTTATCTGTATCTCCTTTATGATGACATATCACCACAATATTACCATAGAGTTTAGCTAACTGCCTCAGATTTTTTAGCTCTTTATACAATTCTATAGATTTCTCATAATACAACTGCCCTTTATCCAAATCTCCTCGATTCACATTCACGGCACCAACCGACATGTAGGATTGAGCAATATAACTTTTATCACCAATTTCCTTATTCAATTCTAAACAACGGTTCGCCATTATTAATGCACTGTCCAAATTCTGCGTCATAAAGTAATACCTGCCATAATTGCTAGTCGCTTTAGCCAAACCTCTTTTATAATTACATTTTTCTGCATACTGATGAGAAAGTTTAGTATGTAAAAATGCAGAGTCAGCATTTTGCTTAAAATACTCTTGTGCAATATTATAATGCAAGTCAGTTCTAACAGAATCTATTTTTGTTTGGCTCAACAACAAATACAAGCTGTCTATTTTATGATCTGATTGAGCTTTAATTGATGCAATATGGAGTAGAAATAGAAAAAGTATGAATTGTAATTTTTTCATAAATAGCGTGGATAGATCTGGTTACAATTAATTATGATTATTCTATTTCTCTAAGAGAATTGATAGTTTTACAATTATAATCCTCTGTTAAAGCTTTTTAATTGTTCTTAATAAAGAATTTATAACATTCCTGATTTTGCTCTTATTTTAAGTCGCCAAACATAGTGATAAAAATCAAGAGCTAAACACACATTTCCATTAAACAAACTATCCATTACACCAATGGCATTAGCAAAATTAAAATCTTATTCTCTCACTAAATAATACTTATATGCTAAGCGGTTATTTCAGCTTATTTAACGATCAT
This sequence comes from Labilibaculum sp. DW002, assembly GCF_029029525.1. Taxonomy (NCBI): domain Bacteria; kingdom Pseudomonadati; phylum Bacteroidota; class Bacteroidia; order Marinilabiliales; family Marinifilaceae; genus Paralabilibaculum; species Paralabilibaculum antarcticum. Next base: position 14,358 of record NZ_JAKJSC010000011.1, read on the forward strand.
ACGAGGATGAAGTTTTTTTCATGAAAATCAAGTATACAACCCATTTCGATCTAACTTGAGTTAACAAAAAAAGCGCTAAGCTTTATAGGCTAGCACTTTAAATAACGTATTGAATATTACTATATATAAAGTTCAATCTTTTTCGTTTTTTCTGTTTCCGATACAAAATAAAACCAGTGATTAAAATCCATAAAATGCTAATCCCAGCCAACGGAACAAATAAGATATAAAACCTTCCAAAGATGTATTGATATATCCTTCCGGTATGAATTTCCAAGCAAAGATTCCATAAGGACATTGGAGAATCTTGTATCATCATTGGCATTTGTGAAAAACCACTATTACTGCTTAAATTTCCAGCTCCAAGATTGTAATCAAACAATATTTCATTCCCATTCGAATCTTTTAAATAACCCGCAATTGGATGCGCAGAAATTGGAGGTCCCATTGTTCTAACTGGCACATGTGGCTTCTTCGTTATATAATCAAACACAAGACCTTTTTCTGGTATCCAATAAAAAATACCACTAAAAGAACCAACTATGTAATTTCCTGTACTTGCTTTCTCGAAAACATTAACACCCATTACTGATATTGGAGGCTGAACTGCATAAGAAATCGGAGCACTTGCAAAATGATCATCTGTAAAATACACCCTCTCATTAGTAGCTAATAAAATTCGATCAAGCTCTTCATCGTACATTATTCTTCGCAACTGATCAAACCAAGGATTTGAGCTATCAAGATGTGTAAATGGTATTTTTGCAACACGATTAGTTGCGATAGCAATCAATAATGGTGGACGCAAAAACATCCCCGTAAGAGTGATTAACAGCAAAAAAACAATCAACCAATTTCCAAAATGATTGTGCCACTTTAAATTAAACTTTAAAAACTGCACTTTACCTTTCAAAGTTTTCCCTTTTTGCTTTAGAGATTTTATCCATTTCGGATAAAAAAAATAGACCAATCCGCTAAAACACAAAAAGATGAAAATTAAGCCAATAAAATCAACAAACAACTTTCCTACAACACCAAATGCTTCTCCACTATGAATCTCCCACAAAGTTTTAAACAGGCTTATCTTATTGTCGTAATCTTCTGAAGGTGGTAATTCTACAAGTTCAAAACCAAGTTCTGTCCTCTTTAATAAATGAGAACGAGTTAAAACGTATAATTGATTCTTAATTTCTACCAAATCAACCACACGTTGTTCTGATATAGGCAAGTCAATTTGTTCCCATTTTTCAGTTTCCGAATCTTGAAGAAATAAACCAAACAAACCTCCAGCAAATACTTCTCCGGATTTTAGTTTGATCAATTTTTCAATCTTACGATTATCAATCCCATCCTTAAAGCCCAGATTGTAATCCTGAAATGATTTGAAGTTATCTGTTGTTTTCCATACTCCAATATTACCATATATTAAGGCTGTATCTCCATTGATCTTAACAGCCGATTTAACGGCAGCCTTATTCCAATTCACATACTGATATTCACTTCCCAAATAGTCACGATCTACATCTACAGATGAGAACAGGCCTCTATGATTCATTACAATACCTGAAATTGCAAACAGAAAAACAAAAAAAGTAAGAGCCAAAGATGGCCACTTATGGTATTTTTTAAAAAATGAAATTGTCTTATTTCGACTCATATCAACAACTTAAAATAGAAATTCTAAGATACAAAAACTGCCTAACGTAGAATATATAGTATCCACATCAGGCAGTAATTATTCACTTAACCCTAAATTTTAATAAAACATTCCGATAGTTCTTCTCCTCTATCTCTCTTCACAATCGGAATGTTTTTACCTTTTATATTCTTAATTTAAAAACATTTTCATGTCCTCATCTACAGTACCAATTCCACCAATTCCGAATGTATCGATTAACACCTTAGCTACATTTGGAGAAAGGAAAGCTGGCAATGTTGGTCCCAGGTGAATGTTCTTAACACCCAGTGAAAGAAGAGCTAGCAATACAATAACAGCTTTTTGCTCGTACCATGCAATATTGTATGCAATTGGTAATTCGTTGATATCGTTTAGTTCAAATACTTCTTTCAATTTCAATGCGATAACAGCTAATGAATAAGAGTCGTTACACTGACCTGCATCTAATACTCTAGGAATACCTCCGATATCACCAAGCTCAAGCTTGTTGTAACGGTACTTAGCACAACCTGCAGTTAAAATTACAGTATCTTGTGGTAAAGCAGCAGCAAATTCTGTATAGTAATCACGCCCCTTCATGCGACCGTCACAACCTGCCATTACAAAGAACTTACGAATAGCTCCCGACTTAACAGCATCAACAACTTTGTCAGCCAATTGCATAACTTGGTTATGAGCAAAACCACCTACGATAGTTCCGTTCTCAATCTCTGTTGGTGCAGCACATTTCTTAGCTACTTCAATAATTTCAGAGAAATCTTTCTTTCCGTTCTCATCAGCATCAACGTGCTTGAATCCCGGGAAACCAGATGCTCCTGTAGTATATACTTTATCTTGGTATGTTGAGTTTGCTTTTGGAGGAACAATACAGTTAGTAGTAAACAAGATAGGTCCATTAAAAGTTTCAAACTCTTCGTTCTGCTTCCACCATGCATTTCCGTAGTTACCTACAAAGTGCTCATACTTTTTGAATGCTGGGTAGTAGTTAGCTGGTAACATCTCAGAGTGAGTGTAAACATCAACACCTGTTCCTTCAGTTTGCTTCAATAAATCTTCCATATCCTTAAGGTCGTGACCTGAAATTAGGATACCTGGCTTGTTAGAAACTCCGATATTTACCTCAGTAATTTCCGGGTTACCATAAGCAGTTGTATTTGCTTCGTCAAGAGTTGCCATAGCAGTAACACCATTAGCACCACACTCCATCACAAGAGCTACTAAATCGTCAGCACTTAATGTATCATTAGTAGTTGCTTGTAAAGCTTTTTGCATGAATGCATACATTTCAGCTTTCTCAAGACCTAAATTATATGCATGCTCAACGTATGCAGCAAAACCTTTTAATCCGTACATTAATAATTCTCTCAATGAACGAACATCTTCGTTTTCAGTAGAAAGAACACCAATAACACGAGCTTTTGCATCAAAATCATGCTCAGCATCAGCAGTCCAAGTTGCAGAATGATGTAGGTTATCAAACTTAACACCAGCAGCCTCAGCTTGAGTTTTAATCTCTTCACGTAGTTTTAAACCTTCGCGAATTGCAGCAACAAATTTTACTTTGTCGAAGTTGGCATTGGTAATAGTCATAAACAAACCTGTCATGATGAAGTTGTTTACTTTATCATTTTCAACACCAGCTTCGCGAGCTTTAGTACTGAAAACTGAAATTCCTTTCATCACATACATCAATAAATCTTGAATATTTGCAACCTCATCGGTTTTACCACAAACACCTTTTACTGTACATCCAGTTCCTTTTGCTGCCTCTTGGCACTGATAACAAAACATAGCCATAATTTATTTTTTTTATAGTGTTATTATTAGAGTTTTCAATTTACAAAATCAATGGGAAAAAGACTACTAATATTTGAAAGTATTATTCCCTTTCGACACTACAAATATGCGGTAAGATATTAGCAAAAAGTGTAACGAATGTTACAAAGCGAAAAGTTTTTAAGAGTTTTTTATCTTTTATTCTTAATTGTAAAAATAAAAGATCATCATAGATGATTAGTACAAAGAAAAAACCCAATCGAAATTCGATTGGGTTTATATTTTAAAGTAGTTCTTTACAATTACGTTTGAGTTCTTCTTTCAGCTCGCATTTACATTTGATATAACTGGCTAATTGTTTTTCAGATAAAACATCTTTCATTTCAACTTCCTTTCGCAACAAACTATCTCTTACTGCTTGCATACAAGTAAATCCTCGCTTCTCTATCGTTAACCGATCAATTTCTTTTTCGTATTTCAGATTTAAAATCTCAACCTTTGCAATCTGCTCTGCAGATAAATCTAACTTCTTCTCCATCCAAGATGTAATTAGATTCGCTCTTTTTACTGCAGCAGAATTATTTTTGGCACTCACCGTAAAACTCAACAACACCAATAGTAGAACTAAACTTCTAGCTATAATCTTCATACATTTATTTTTAATTTTCACTAAAATCAAGACATATATTAGAACGTCTAATTCTGCGAAAAGTTTTAAGAACACTGGAAATTTAAATATTTTTAACGACTTCTGCAACCATTCATCATTTTAACAAACTGCTATTCAACCAATAATAGCTTTTTTGTATTAATTAAAAATAAGGAAAATCATATCCTATTTTTTAAAATTTAATTAATAATTTAGACGTCCTTTTCACATCTAAAGCTATCATCAATAACAAATAGCTCTCAAAAGTGATTCAATCAACAATATATTTACATGAAATCAATTGATATTTACCCCAACACAGAAGCTTTCATTTTTGATTTAGATGGAACATTAGCTGACACTATGCCATTGCACTTTCAAGCATGGACAAAAACAGCAGAAATCATGAACTTAAAATTTAGCCTTGATTTTTTAAAGAGTTGCGCAGGAATGCCATCGGCAAAAATTATCAATTTGCTAAACGAGAAAAACAACCACAAGATTGATCCACAAGAATTCTCTAATCTGAAAGAAGAGTTTTTCACAAAGGATATGCATAAAATTAAAAAAATCTCAGCGGTTACAGATTTGGTGTACAAATACCATGGAAAAATACCAATGGCGGTTGGAACTGGTGGCAAACGAACCATTGCATCGGAAACATTACAAATCTTAGGGCTAGACAAGTACATCCCTATTTTGGTTAGTGCAGACGATGTTGAAAATCACAAACCAGAACCAGAAACTTTTTTAAAATGTGCAGAACTAATGGGCATCTCTCCTAGGAATTGTCAAGTGTTTGAAGATGCCAACTTAGGCTTTCAAGCTGCTAAGGCTGCAGGTATGATGCTAACAGATGTTACTCCTTTTTATTAGAATCAATTAAAACAAAAACATGTTCAAAAAATTACTGTTTGTTCTTATGGTGGCTCTCATCGCCATTTCTTGTTCTCAAGAAAAAAAAGAGTACACAATTGCCTTTTACAATGTCGAAAACCTATTCGATACAATTGACGACTCAAATACTTGGGATGAAGATTTTACGCCAAATGGAAAACTAAGCTATACTGCAGATCGATATCAAAAGAAACTTGATAATCTTTCTAGTGTAATTTCATCCATTAATACAAATACTCCTCCAGCAATCATTGGTCTTTGCGAAGTTGAAAATAGAGCAGTTCTAGAAGCCTTAACCAAGCAACCTAAGCTCGAAGGTGCTAATTACGGAATTGCACATACAGACAGCCCCGACGGACGAGGCATTGACTGCGCCCTTCTATACAATAAAGATGATTTCAACTATATTGGTCACGATGTAATTTCGATAAATTATACTTGGGAAGAGAAATACAAAACACGTGATATTCTTCATGTTAAAGGTACCCTTGCAAATAGCGACACATTACATTTTTTTGTAAACCACTGGCCTTCAAGAAGAGGTGGATTACAAGTGTCCGAGAAAAAACGTGTGTTTGTTGCTGAACAACTTCGATTAGCAGTAGATAGATTACAAGACAAAAATCCACAAGCAAAAATCATCATCATGGGTGACTTTAATGATGAACCAAACAACAAGTCTGTAACAGAAGCTCTTCTCGCAAACAACAATAAGAACACCGAAAATCCTAAAGCCCTTTACAACTTAATGTATGATCTTCAGCAACAAGGTAAAGGAACTTACAGCTATAAAAACAATTGGAATATGCTTGACAATTTAATTGTTTCAAACAGCCTTATCAACAATCCTGATGGTCTTCAAACGAATCATCAAGCTGGAAGAATCTTTACTGAAGAGTGGATTTGCTACGAACCTAGTGAAGGCGTTTTTCTTCCAAGCCGTTCGTATGCTGGTCCGAAATACTTTGGAGGTTACAGCGATCATTTCCCTGTCTATTTTCAGCTAAACAAGAAATAAAAAAACGAACTTTTAAAAACAGCTGATTACCATTCGTAATCAGCTGTTTTTATTTTAATAAGATCATGATTTCATCATTTTCAATTCAAAAATTACCATGGTTCATATTGTTTCTATACTTTAGCATTTCAGAGGAGAATTTATTCAAAAGTGCTGCATGGAATTTAAGATAGAATCTAAATTTCAACCTACAGGCGATCAACCAGAAGCTATCAAACAATTAGCAGAAGGATTGAACGATGGTCATCCATTTCAAACACTTCTTGGTGTTACCGGATCGGGTAAAACTTTTACTATCGCAAATGTAATTAAGGAAGTCCAGCGTCCCACTCTGGTTTTGAGTCATAACAAAACTTTAGCTGCTCAGTTGTATGGAGAGTTTAAAAACTTTTTCCCAAATAATGCAGTGGAGTATTTCGTCTCCTATTACGATTATTACCAACCTGAAGCATACCTTCCTGTTACCGGAACTTATATAGAAAAAGATCTTGCCATAAATGACGAGATTGAAAAACTAAGATTAAGTGCAACTTCTGCCCTACTTTCCGGGAGAAAAGATGTCATTGTTGTATCATCGGTCTCTTGTATTTATGGTATTGGTAATCCGGAAGATTTCCATGCCAATGTTCTTGAACTAAAACAAGGTCAGCGCGTTTCAAGAAACAAGCTTCTATTATCATTTGTTGATGCCCTTTATTCGAGGAATGAAGTAGAATTTGAGCGAGGTAACTTTAGAGTTAAAGGTGACACTATTGATATATTTCCCGCATATGCTGATTTTGCTTATCGCATCACATTTTGGGACGATGAAATCGATGAAATCTACTCATTTGATCCAATAAATGGACAGATGATTGATCGATATGATAGAATCACTATCTACCCGGCCAACATTTTTGTAACTAGTAAAGATAAGGTTCAGAATGCCATTAAGATGATTCAAGATGATATGGTTGCTCATGTTGAATACATGAAAAGCATAGGAAAACACCTTGAAGCCAAAAGAGTTGAAGACAAAGTTAATTTCGATCTGGAAATGATTCGAGAACTAGGATACTGCTCTGGTATTGAGAACTATTCTCGATATTTTGATGGCAGGAAAGCAGGAACACGTCCCTTTTGCCTTATGGATTATTTTGCTGATGATTTTCTTGTGGTAATCGACGAAAGTCATGTTACCATTCCACAAATTCGGGCAATGTATGGTGGTGACCATTCGAGAAAAGTTAATTTGGTTGATTATGGCTTCCGATTACCATCGGCTCTAGACAACCGCCCTCTAAAATTTGAAGAATTTGAAGCTTTAAGTTCTCAAACAATCTATGTTAGTGCAACTCCGGCTGATTACGAACTAGAAAAATCGGAAGGTGTTGTGGTGGAGCAAATTATTCGACCTACCGGACTTCTTGATCCACAAATTGACGTCCGCCCAAGTTTAAATCAAATTGACGATTTAGTTGCAGAGATTCACAAACGTAGTGAAATAGACGAACGTGTTTTAGTTACAACCTTAACTAAAAGGATGGCTGAAGAGCTTTCGCAATATTTTGCTGATTTAAACATCCGTTGTCGTTATATTCACTCTGATGTAGATACACTTGATCGAGTAAAAATCATGGAAGATCTTCGATTAGGACTCTTTGATGTTTTGATTGGTGTCAATTTGCTTCGTGAAGGGCTCGATTTACCCGAAGTTTCTCTGGTAGCCATATTGGATGCTGACAAGGAAGGTTTTTTACGATCTACCCGAGCTTTAATTCAAACCTCAGGTCGTGCAGCTCGTAATGTTAATGGTTTGGTTATTATGTATGCTGATAACATTACCAAATCGATGAAAGAAACAATCGATTCAACCAATTATAGAAGAGAAAAACAATTGGCATATAACGCCAAGCACAATATTACTCCAACTCAAATTAACAAAGCTCAGAAGAGTATCATGGATATAGCTGAGAAAAATGAGGAGCAAGTCGCCTATGCTGGTCCTGAGGCCATTGAAATCGCTGCTGATCCAGTGGTACAATACATGAGTAAAGAAAGTCTTGAAAAATCTATCGCGAGAACAAAGAAATCAATGCAGAAAGCTGCAAAAGAGCTAGATTTTCTTCAAGCAGCTCAATTTCGTGATGAAATGTACAAACTTCAAAAACAACTTGAAGAAAAGAAATAAAAAAAAAGCAGTTTCGAAAGAAACTGCTTTTTTTATATCGTAAAGGGAAATTGATTATCCCAAATAAGATTTCAATAATTTACTTCTTGAAGTATGTCTTAATCGTCTAATCGCTTTCTCCTTAATCTGACGAACACGCTCACGTGTTAAACCAAACTTCTCACCGATCTCTTCAAGAGTCATTTCCTGAATTCCGATTCCAAAGAATAATTTAATAATATCGCTCTCTCTTTCTGTTAGAGTAGCTAGTGCACGATCGATCTCTCTTGTAAGCGATTCGTTCAACAAACTACGGTCAGCGATTGGTGAGTCATCATTAATCAGTACGTCAAGTAAAGAATTATCTTCTCCATCAACAAAAGGTGCATCTACTGAGATGTGACGTCCTGATACACGAAGCGTATCAGCAACCTTATCAGCAGGAAGCTCAAGAGTATCAGCCAACTCTTCCGGAGATGGTTTTCTCTCATGCTCTTGTTCAAATTTAGAAAAAGCTTTGTTGATTTTATTCAAAGACCCTACTTGGTTCAATGGTAAACGAACAATACGAGATTGCTCAGCCAAAGCTTGCAAAATCGATTGACGGATCCACCATACCGCATAAGAAATGAATTTAAAACCACGAGTTTCATCGAATTTTTCAGCAGCCTTAATCAAACCTAAGTTACCTTCATTAATAAGGTCAGGTAGACTTAAACCTTGATTTTGGTATTGTTTAGCTACGGAAACAACAAAACGTAAATTGGCTCTAGTTAACTTTTCTAAGGCTCTTTGATCACCTTTTTTGATGCGTTGCGCCAATTCAACTTCTTCTTCTACAGTAATAAGATCTTCTTTACCAATCTCTTGCAGATACTTATCTAGTGAAGCACTTTCGCGATTAGTAATTGATTTTGTTATCTTTAATTGTCTCATAGTCCCTTTTTCAACTCGAAATATTGCGCAAAATTAGCTCTTTATTAATGAAAGTCAAATTTATTGTCTCTATTATTCGAATTTATATTAATTTCCCCATTTAAAACCCCCTATTCTTTACGATTCAAAGAAAATGCATAATACTTATGCGTTCCATTGGGATAAATACCCGAAATAAATACCCCCTCATCCTTCACAGATTGCAGAGCTTCTCTAACATCTGACACTTTATAAATTGGAGTTTCATTTATTTTATAAATAATAAAACCCTCCTTTATGTTTTCTTCCTTAAATTTACCGCTTCGCAGATTCTTCACCCTCACGCCTCTATTTATCTGAAGCTTATTTTTATCTTCTGATGAAATCGGCTCAAATTCAGCACCTAAAAAATCAAGGTCAGTTGCCTTTAATACCTCAGTATTACCAAGTCTATTACGTAAGATGATATCAATTTGTTTCTTTTCTCCGTCTCTTTTTATCAAAACACTGATTTCATCTCCTGGATGATACTTACTAACTTGTTCTTGTAGCTCAGCACTAGAATTTACGACTTTTCCAGCTACATCCAATATAATATCACCAGTTTCTATCCCTCCTTCTTCAGCAGCTCCATCAGCATTAACACCAGCAACATACACGCCTTCTATCTTTTCAATTTTAAATTCATCTGCCAAATTAGCATCAACAGTTCTTATCGAAACTCCAATAAATGCCCTTTGCACCTCACCATACTTCTTCAAATCGCCAATCACTTTTTCAACTATCGTAACTGGTATTGCAAAAGAATATCCCGAATATGATCCTGTTCTTGATTCTATAGCGGTATTGATACCTATTAACTGACCTTTTGAATTTACCAGGGCTCCTCCACTATTTCCCGGATTAACCGCTGCATCGGTTTGTAAGAATGATTCGATGCTCATTCTCCCTCCCATTATGCCAATATTTCGAGATTTAGCACTGATAATTCCAGCCGTAACAGTAGACGTTAGATTAAACGGATTCCCTACTGCGAGAACCCATTCTCCTAACTTCAAATCATCTGATTTCCCTATTTCCATTTCTGGAAACTCTTCACCTTCTATCTTCAACAAAGCCAAATCAGTAGAAACATCTTGCCCAATTAATTTAGCATTAAAAACCCTTTTATCATGCAATACAACTTCTATTTTATCCGATTGTTTCACCACATGATTATTGGTTACAATATAACCATCATCAGAAATAATTACACCCGATCCAGAACCTAAGCTTTGTTTTGGTTGGGTTCTTCGACCTTGTTCTCCAAATAAAAAATCGTAAAACTGGTTTCCCTGATAATTTTCACGAGAATATAATGTTTTAACATGCACTACTGACTTTACTGATAACTCTGCAGCATAAGTCAAATCAACTTGCTGTCCCGAACTTGTTGGCAAATTTGCCATCTGAACAGTTGGCGATTCTTGAACGGTTATAATTCTTTCTTTCTTATCAGTAAAAAAAACAAATAATAAAACGGCGATTGCTCCACCTAAAATAGCAGTGAATAATTTTCCCAAAAACGATTTTACCATCATCTTAAAACTTTATTTAATGAATAACTTATAAAACTCCACACCTCACTAATGTAACTAGAATACAAACTATTGCCTAAAAAAAATTACAAAACTCAAGAAGTCAGATTAAAAACAATCTCAAAGTCCTGCTCTTGATCCAATTATTTTTATTTTCTTAGTATGCCAAACTAGCAATTAAAATAAGGTGAGTACATTTATACAAGTGTAACGATATAACTTAACAAGTGTTTTACATTTTATTGGTATTTAACACTTCTTAACAAGAATTAAAATGAATATTAAGTTTTCTAAATACCAGGGAACTGGAAATGACTTTGTTCTAATCGATAATAGAGAACAACTTATATCTCCAGATAATTTTTTATTATTTGAGAAACTTTGCGATAGACGTTTTGGCATTGGTGCAGATGGATTGATGTTACTAGAGAATGCAGATGGTTTTGATTTCAGAATGAGGTACTACAACTCAAATGGAAAAGAAGGCAGTATGTGCGGCAACGGTGGAAGATGCATTATTGCATTTGCTCATCATCTTGGAGTTATTGCAGATAAAACCAAATTTATAGCCGTTGATGGAGAACATGAAGCGGAAGTTCATCAAAGCAATGAAGATATAAAAGTGAGCCTTAAAATGATCGATGTAAGCACAATTGAATTTGGAAAAGATTTTTATTTTTTAGATACTGGCTCACCTCACCTTGTCAAATTCATTGATCAACATGAACAATTCGATACTTTCACAGAAGGCAAAAACATAAGATACAACGATCGTTTTAAGGAAGTTGGTACGAATGTGAATTTCGTTTCCTTACATCAAGATCATATTCAAGTAAGCACCTATGAAAGAGGCGTTGAAGATGAAACTTATTCTTGTGGAACTGGTGTTGTTGCTTCGGCAATTAGCTCTAGCTTTAAAACGAATAGCGACAAGTTCAAAATCAAAACCAAAGGCGGAAATCTTGAAGTTCATTTTGATAAAATTAATGAACAAAGCATAGAAAACATTTGGTTAATAGGACCTGCTACCCATGTATTTGATGGTATTCTAAAAATATAAAAGGTGAACTCTCCCGTATGAAATTTATTCTTGTTAAACTCTTTGAAGACAAAAGTATTTCAAAAGTATTTTTAGTTTCTCTTTTGGGTATTTCCTTGCTCTCCATTTCCATACTCGGATTATTTTGGATTCAACAAGCCAATGAAAAGTTTAAACAAGAATCGAAACAAATTCAAGAAGATTTTTTCAAAACTCAAGAAAAAACACTTCTACAAGAAACTCAAACACTAATCAATTTCATTGAAAATGAGAGAGAACAAACCAGAAACTCATTAAAAGATCAAATCAGTAAAAAAGTTTACGAAGCTCATACGATCGCAACAAACATCTACAATAGTTGCAAAAATGAATTAAGTCAGCAACAAATTCAGAAATTAATTATTGACGCCTTACGACCAATAAAGGACAGCGAAGAAGATGGTTTTTTCTTTATCAACAATTTAAATGGAACCGTTTTAATGGATCCAGAGAAGCCAGATTGGGAAGGAAAGAATAAGAAATTAATACTTGACGTATACGGAGTTCCGATCATCAAGAAAGAAATTGAAATTGCCAAAAAATATGAACAAGGATTTACCAACTATTCTTGGCAAAACGAGAATGGAAATAAAATACATCCCAAAATTTCATTCATAAAAGTCTTCAAGCCTTTTAACTGGTATATTGGATACACCAAAAAAGTGGATAACCACCTTCAAAAAATAAAAGATCAAATCTTATCAAAGATCACAGAAATGAGATTTGATGAAAATTTCACGATTATAGTATTAAGCTTTGATGGTACTTGCCTAGCCCACACTCAAAAAGAAATTGTAGGTCAAGATCTATGGCGTATTAAGGATGAAAATGGAAAAAAAATTACGCAAGAATTTATCAGTCAAGGCACAAATGAGAAAGGTGGTTTTATTCGTTACCAGGATCCTTTTATAGCAGGGAATGAAGAAAGCAAATCAAAACTAATGTATACGAAATCCTATAAAGATTGGCAATGGGTCATAGGAAGTGGAATACATATAATGGAATTAAAAAATGCAATTCAAAAACAAAAAGATGAATTAAAAGCTAGTGTAAATAGCTATTTTATAAAAGCAATCTTAATCTTCCTATTATCTGGTCTTATAATAGTTGTAATCACGCGCTTTGTTGTGCAAACCAATAAATCAGGCTTGAAAATCTTAAGCCAATTTTACAAGGATGCCCTTACGGAATCTCAATTAATTGATACAAGTAAATTGCATTTTAAAGAGTACAAAACACTGGGTGAACATGCCAATCAGATGATTCTAAATAGAAAAAAAATAGAACATCAGCTAAACATTGAAACCGCTTACTTTGAACAACTCTTTGAAAATTCTCCTGAGGCAATCGCAATCACCGACCATGAGAGCAAAGGGATAAAAATAAACCGACAGTTCACCAAACTATTTGGATACACTACAGAAGATATTTACGGTATTGTTATCGACAACTTACTTGCTGACGAATCAAAACAAAGTGAAGCAAATAACATTAACGAAATCACGTCAAAAGGACAACTAATCGAAATAGAGACAGAAAGAAAATGTAAAGATGGAACTCTTATTGATGTTTCCATTATGGGCAACCCGATAGAAGTAGCAGGAGAGCAAATAGCAATATTCGGTATCTACAGAAATATTACAGACCGTAAACATTACGAAAAGCACCTTAAGGAAGCAAAAAGCAGAGCAGAAGAATCTGACAATCTAAAATCTGCTTTTTTGGCAAACATGTCGCATGAAATAAGAACACCAATGAATCACATTCTTGGCTTTACTGATATCATGAGTTCTACACAAATAGACGAATCTGACCGACAAGAATATGCTGGATTGATTAAGCAAAGTGGCACCAACCTACTGCAGCTTATTAATGATATGATTGACCTATCTAAAATCGAGTCTAAACAAATAAAACTTCACAAATCAGAGACTTCGGTTAACACATTACTAGCCTCTTTGTATGAAAAACACTACTCGTACAAGAACACAAATCAGAAGGAAAATTTAATTCTTCAGGTTCAAAAAACCTTGAGTGATGAAGATTCAATTATTTTTACCGATGCAGGTAGACTAGAACAACTTCTTTCAAACTTAATCGAAAATGCCATAAAATTTACGAAAACAGGAATTGTTGAGTTTGGCTATCATTTAAAGGACCGAACAAATATAGAATTCTATATAAAAGATACAGGCATTGGCATCCCTGAAAAATCACTTAAAGATATTTTCCAAAGCTTTAGACAGATAGATGATTCTGACACAAGAAAATATAGCGGAACGGGTTTAGGCCTAACCATAACTCATCGACTTACAGAAATTCTAGGAGGTAGCATAAGAGTTGAATCTGAGGTAGGTAAGGGAACCTGCTTTTTCATCACGCTTCCCTACATAAAAAACAATCAAGATCTAAGAAACACTGAGCTTATCTCGAAAGAGAATTACAATTGGAAAGGCAAAAATATTTTAGTGGTTGATGATGAAAAAAGCAATTTCACTTTCTACAAAGCAAGTTTAGCTAAAACAAATGCAGACGTTTTATGGGCCAAAAGTGGACATGAGGCTATTAATCTGTGTAATGAGAACAAAATTGATTTGGTTTTAATGGATATTCAAATGCCAGAAATGAACGGCTACGACGCAACGAAAAAATTAAAAAATATTCATTCACAGATTCCTATTATCGGCAACACAGCATTCTTTCAAAAAGAATACAAACAAAAAGTAATTGCCGCTGGATGTGACGATTACCTTACCAAACCAATAAAAATACCCAAGTTACTAGATTCTATCAATAAACAACTCATTAAGAACTAATCCCACTTGGTTTTTAACTGATCATGTTTATAATTCTGAATGTATTTTAATGCGTCTTTATAATTGTTTTCAAATCGATAAAACTCACGATAATCTTCTTTCGCAAAATTCTCCTGATAAGTTGTCTCAAATTGGTTTCTCAAACAATCATAAAATCCATCCGTATTGATAAATACAATTGGTAAATTATGATATCCCAATTGCTTCAAGGTGATGACCTCCAATATTTCTTCCAAAGTACCAAATCCACCTGGCAATGCAACAAAAGCATCCGACTTATCTCTAAGCACTTTTTTACGTTCAGCCATGTCTGGAGTAATGATTAATTCATCCAGAAAATCTGCAGAAATCCCATACTCCTCTATCAATTTAGGAATTACACCAATCACCTTTCCTCCAGCTGATTTTACAGCTACAGCAACTTCATTCATCAAGCCAACATTGGTTCCACCATACACCAAACCATTATGAGCTTCTCCAATTGATTTTCCCAAATCCCTAGCTTCCTGAAAAAACTTTTCATCCACTGAATTACTGGATGAACAAAACACACAAATATTCATTTAAATCGATTTTAATTAGCAATTAAATGTATTCAAAAATTACCTAATACAAAGACTAAATCGTCCTTAAATCTTAAGAAATAAAGCAAAAAAAAAGCCCTTAAGATAAACTTAAGGGCTTTCGTTTAGATATTATGAATTAAGCATCAATATTGGCATAAGTGGCGTTCTCTTCGATAAACTCACGACGAGGTGGTACCTCATCTCCCATTAACATAGAGAAAACACGATCTGTTTCAGCTGCATTCTCAATAGTTACCTGACGAAGCGTTCTAACTTCTGGATTCATTGTAGTTTCCCAAAGTTGCTCGGCACTCATCTCTCCAAGACCTTTGTAACGTTGAATATGCATAGAAGATTCTTTTCCTCCACCCCATTCTTCAATCAATCTTAAACGTTGATCCTCGTTCCAACAATATTGCTGATTCTTACCCTTCTTAACTAAATACAAAGGAGGAGTAGCAATATATAAGTATCCGTTCTCGATTAATGATTTCATGTAACGGAAGAAGAAGGTCATAATCAAAGTTGCAATGTGACTACCATCGACGTCGGCATCACACATGATTACAATCTTGTGGTATCTCAACTTTTCAACATTAGCTGCTTTGCTATCTTCTTCGGTACCTATAGTAACACCTAAAGCTGTAAAGATATTCTTAATCTCATCACTTTCGAAGACCTTATGCTGCATTGCCTTTTCAACATTCAAGATTTTACCTTTAAGTGGTAAAATAGCTTGAAATTGTCTGTCACGCCCTTGCTTAGCAGTTCCACCCGCCGAATCTCCCTCGACAAGGAAAACTTCACAGTTAGCAGGATCTTTATCAGAACAGTCAGAAAGTTTTCCCGGAAGACCAGAACCTCCTAGTACAGTTTTACGCTGAACAAGTTCTCTTGCCTTACGGGCTGCATGACGAGCCGTAGCCGCCATAATAACCTTCTGTACGATGGTTTTAGCATCCTTTGGATGTTCTTCAAGGTAATTGGTTAAAAGAGCACTCACAGCCTTATCAACTGCAATACTAACTTCTGAATTACCTAATTTAGTTTTCGTCTGTCCCTCAAATTGAGGTTCTGCAACTTTTACTGATACAACAGCAGTTAAACCTTCACGGAAATCATCACCTGAAATATCAAATTTCAGTTTTGATAGCATGCCTGATTTATCAGCAAAAGATTTAAGCGTTCTCGTTAAACCTCTACGGAAACCTGTTAGGTGAGTACCACCCTCAATCGTATTAATATTATTCACATACGAATGAATATTTTCCGAGAAAGAAGTATTGTACTGCAAGGCAATCTCAACCGGAACGTCATTATTATCTATAGAAACATGAACCGTATCTTCAATTAATCTCTCACGAGTATTATCCAGGTATTGAACAAATTCTTTTAAGCCTTCTTCTGAATAAAATGATTCAGAACGAAACTCTCCATTCTCATCAACATCTCGTTTATCTGTAAGATTCAATCGAATCTCTTTATTTAAGAAAGCAAGTTCTCTTAAACGTGCAGCTAAAATATCGTATTTATACTCTGTTACTAGGAAAATTGAATCATCTGGCTTGAAAGTAATGTTTGTACCAGTATGATCAGTTTCACCAATCACTTTAACATCAGCAAGAGGTTTACCTTTCGAGTACTCTTGCAAATATATTTTTCCATCACGATGAACTTCTGCTTGCAAAAGAGTAGATAGTGCATTTACACAAGAAACACCTACACCGTGCAAACCTCCAGAAACTTTATAAGAATCTTTATCAAACTTACCTCCGGCGTGCAATACAGTCATTACAACTTCTAAAGCCGATTTATTTTCCTTTTCATGAAGTGCTGTTGGAATACCACGCCCATCATCTTTTACAGTAATAGAATTGTCTTCATTAATGAAAACTTCAATATTGTCACAATGTCCAGCTAAAGCCTCGTCAATAGAGTTATCTACAACCTCATAAACCAAGTGATGTAGTCCTTTTACATTAACATCGCCAATATACATGGAAGGGCGCTTACGAACCGCCTCTAAACCTTCTAATACCTGAATACTATTTGCTGAATAGTCGGCATTTTTTTTATTCACATTTTCTAAATCACTCATTTATCAGATCTTTAGTTTCAATCAAAATACGAACCAGTAACTAAACAATGTAATGGTTCATTTTCAATCTTATATTCTAATATTTTTATTGTACAAAATTCTTTTTACTCCTAGGATTGTTTTTATTTCCCAAAGGCGATTAAAAAGAGCAACCACACAAAAGCCAAAAAGCTTTATTAATCAACATCTTACCACCAATAAAAAACCCAAAAGAAAAAGTTAAACAAAGATAATAAAAATGATGAAAATACGAGTAGGAAAATCTATAAAAATCGTGCATTTTATCATATTTTGACAAAGCGATTTTTCAGTAGTAATTAAAGTGAAAATAGCGACCCCTTATGTTTACAATTGAATCGAATTTCGTCTTCGCGGTCTTTTCATCTTAAAACGAATAATAAAATTCTTGACTTGAGCTCCCTCAGAAGTTGTTCCATATTCGTGAAGCTCAAATAATGTGGTTACATTTTTGAAATTTTTTGGCATGGCTTTCCACATTCGATAAAACACTACCTGAACATTTTCCATATCCACATCGTCAAGCTTAATTTTAAGCACTTCCTTGCCTTTTGGCAATGCAAATACACTTACACCATGTTTTTTCCAGCTAATGGACTCTTCAGCCGCAAAAGACATATTTAAAGTATCCCTAGTGATGTCAAATAAATAAGTAATTCCCATTTCAGAATCACCAAATTCCATCAAAATCTCAAGAGGCTTCTGATCGTTATTTACAGATAACTTCCAACGTTCATCTTCTTGCGCATTTATATTGCCAACAAATGCAATGAAAGCAAATGTAAATAGTAGTATATATTTAGTTTTATTGGTCAAATTTAAATTCATAAACTCCGTATGTATTTAATAATAATATTAAATGTAGCAAAAAGCGTGCAAAAAACAATTTGCAAAAATAGTTAAAATAAAAAAGGATGCTCTATTTAAAGAACATCCTTTACAATACGGTGATTTCTTTTTTTTAAAATACGACTTTAATTCCTAATAGGAAATTAAGTCTCTGAGAAGGATATCCATCCCATTGGTAATATTTATCAGCAAATAAGTTATTCACTTTCCCAAAAGCTGTAAAATGCTCGTTTAAACGATAATTTGCACCAATACTAAGGTCATATACAGCATCAAGATTTTTTGTTACGCGATCGACTATAACCGTACCTCCAAAATCATTTACTTCATAAGAAGCAACACTTCTCTCTCCCAATACACTAACCCCAGCTTGAAAACTTAATTCTTCGCTAAACAAATAAGAAGCATTTACATTCATTTCAAATTCAGGCTTGTACCAAGCTTCTTCTAGAGCATCCATGCTATAACTATTGTACCAAACAGAAGAGTTCAACTGTAACTTATCGGTCCAACCAATGGTTACTTCAGCTCCTAATCGAAGTAAACTGATATCATCCTGTTCAACAGCAAATTTATTCGTATTACGAACTGCAACTCCTCCAGATACTGCCATTAAATCTGCATACCTAGTAAAAAAGTATTGATTTTCAACATCACTGTATTCTGCAGATAACTTAAATGATGCATTGGACGAAAGACTTCCTTTCACTCCTCCAAACAGACGATATTTTGTATTCGTAGGACTAACATACAAACCAGAATAAACAAATGGATTTTCATCCGCAATATCGTTATACTTGTTCATATTTAAGCCTCCATCAAGACCTGCAAACAAGGTCAAAATTTCATCAACAGCCTCATAATCCATAGAAATATTAGGATACAATTTTGTTTCTGAATCATCTCCCATTGCTAAAACAGCATCAACCCCTAAAGTCACATTAAGTGCATCTGATTGCAATGAATATTTTGGGCTCAAAGTCCAAACCATCGTTTGTCTGTCTTCAAACTCATCAAAACTAGAAACATATAAACCATCAGTCGCAAAATAGTCAAACTCTGAAGTCAAAGACCAAAGTCCTTCACCTCTTTTAATTTTAGCCTCTGCTTTAATCAATAAGTCATTCTCAGCAACTTCGAAATCATCTCCAAAATGCTCGTATTCCAATCCAATGCCAAAATTTAATCGCTCTTGATCTTTAAATGTTGTTTTAAAATCAGCATTTAAACCAAAGCGATCTTGCTTCTGGCTGTCATAATCAAAAAAACTACTTTGATTGACAAATTTATCGCCATAATAATTATAGCCTTTGTGGCCGTAGTAAACTCTACCAGAAAGTTCACTATCATCTAAATATATTTTCCCGTAAACTTCAGCCAACTGTTCAGTCCAATCTGGCTTTGCATCTTCTCCATTTTCTAATTCAACTTTTCCGTTGGTAGAATAATGCCTAATATGCACACCTAAATCAGAAGTTTTAGATCTTTGATTGTTGTAACGATAATCCCCGAAAAGGGTCGCATAATTACCACCAGCCAAAGTTAAAGCATGACTGTTAACTGATTGCAATGGCTCACCAACAATTCTTGCAGCAGGAATTAAAGCTGGAGAAAAACCAACCGATAAAGGCTTGGTCTGAATAAAATAATTAAAAGAAGGCGTAAATTTAGTCGTATCTACAAGCGTTGGCAACTCACCAATTCTCTTCGATTTATTAATTTTAGGCTGGTAGGTTGTTTTTACCTTTACCTCTTTATTTAAATCTCGTTCTTCCTGGGCATAAGAGATTGTACATGCAAAGCTGAATATTACAGCCGACAATAGGAGCTTTTTGAACATTGCTTTCTTTATTATATTTTAATTATTCTATTTCCTCTTTACTTAGCATTTCTTCCAACATCATTTTCTCCTCATCCAAACCTATAGAATCCGATTCTACTGATGCGTTTTCGAATAGCTTTTCACTCTCGGTGTGATCTGCACCTTCGAACTGAACTTTTACTTCTTTATTGATAATCTTCTCTTCGGCTTTCTTTTCAGCAGCAAGTAAAACATTTAATTTTTCTTGCGCTCTTTCCAAAATCCCGTCCTCTTTCGAAGCATAATTATCAACTATACTTTGTAAGGTATATCTAGCCTGAAAGGCATCATCTTTCTTTAAAAACACATCCGAAAGTAACAGAAAGCTCTCTGCCAACCAATAATGATGTGGAGAATTCATTTCGATAAACTGATTGATTTCTTTTTCGGATAAATCGTATTGCATCTTATCAAAATACAATTTAGCCAATCGATATTTCGACTCAGCACCTTCTGTTGTTTGCGTTTCTTTTGCCAAAGCTTTAAAATCTGCAAGAGCTAAACTTTTATTTGCCATAGCTAAGTATGACTTAGCTCGTTTGTATTTTGCTTCTCGAATTAACTCTTCCTCGGCTTTGGTTATTTCTAGAACCACTGCCACTGCTTGAACCGTATTCTTATACTCTTCCAAAGCATATACAGAGCGCATGTAACCGATTTTTCCCAAGCTAACATTCTCTGGAATTTCAGCCATTTCATTCAATCTAGAGAACTGTGCTTTTGATTGCACGAAATTCTTTTTGCGATAATTCAATTGCGAGGCAGCCACCAATGCTTTTTCGGTAAACAAATTGTTTGGCTGATTTAGCACTTGTTCGAAACCTAATAAAGCCTCATCTAAATCATCCTGATTTAGGGCGGCATCGGCTTTGTAAAACTGTGCATTTAAGCGGAACATTCCATCTGGGAATTGACTTAAATAATCGCCCAAAGCATTAATTCCACGCTCTGTTTCGCCCGACATGTACAATCTTTCGGCAGATATGTATGACAAAGAATCTTTCTCTGAACTACGAATTACCCCTCCACCTTTAAAGGACTCTGCAAACGCAAAATACTCGTTTACATTGTTCATGTCCACATACACATTCTTTAAGCCGGTAAAAGCACTTTTCTTTTCTTCGCTTTGCGGATATTTTAAAACTACCTCTTTGTAAGACTCAATCGCCTTCGGATAATTTCTTGCATTGTAATTTAACTGTCCCAATTGCAATAATGATTTCGGAGCGAAACTACTTTTCGGGAATTTGGTAGCCAATTCTCGATATATTGAAACTGCAGCAGATTCATCATTCAACTTCACTTTTGCTTTTGCCAATTCATACAAAGCATCATCTAAATATTCCGATTCAGGATAATTTGTTCTTAGTTGTTGCAGTAAACGTGATTTCTCAGCAGACTGACCAGTTAAGCCAACAGACAATGCTTGTTGATACAAAGCATAATCGGTATCCCAGTTATTTGCTGAAGCCGCTTTTCCATAATACTCGGCAGCATGATTGTAATCTCTATTCAAAAAGAAACAATCGCCAATTCGGTTACAGGCATCAGAAACAAAATTACTTTTACCATCGGCCTGATTCACAAATTTACGGAACCAATCGGACGCTTGTTCATACTTATCTTGCTCGAAATTTGCATAGGCAATGTTGTAGTAAGCACGCTCGTAATATCCTGAAGAACCAGAACCTGGTGACAATATAAACGCATCGTAGAGCTTTGTTGCTTTTTCAAAATCGCCCAAGCGATAATTTGCTTCGGCTTTCCAATAAACACATTCTGCAGCAATTTGAGAATTGTATATTTTATATTCCAACGCATTGTCGAAAGACTTTATCGCAGTAACGTAATCCAACTGCTTCATTTGCTCTAAACCACGCAGCCAAGAAACTCTTTGATATGCCTTTTTAATTTGTGGGGTTTTGTTGCTGATCTTATTCATGGAAGCCAATGCATCGCCATAATTTTTGGTGGTCATGTACACTTTCACCAAATAATCGTAGGCTTCATCATTACGATCAGAATTCGGGTATTTTTGCAAATAGGCATCGAAAGCCTTTATGGTTTCATTGAATGGCGAATAAGACAATTCATAAGTCAACTTCGCGTAATTGAACAAAGCATCTTGCTGCATGTTCTCGTCAAAATCCATTCTTGAGGTAGCAGAGAAAGCCGCTTTAGCGCCATTTTTATCACCCGATTGCAAATAACAATCTGCCAAACAATAATTGGCAACCATTAGCAATTCATCATCCTTGCCGCCTACTCTTTCAAATTGAACTACTGCCTCGGCAAACTGCTTTTCTTTGTACAAACAGTATCCGTAAGCAAATTTATCTTCTCTAGACAAACTCTTTTTTCCTTTATCCAGAAATGGAATTGCTTTTTTGTACTCTTTTAACTGATAATGCGATAAACCAATCATTTTAGCAATCTCAGCACTTCTTTTTACCGAAGCATCATCTAAAAATTGTGGTGCATAATCAATCACCTCATTGTACTTCTCTTGCAGATAATAAATTTGTGTTATATAGTAAGGTACTATTGGCTTAAAAGTTTTATTCTTTGTCAGTTTTTCGAAACCATTTAAAGCGGTTTGATAATTCTTATTCAGGTAAGCAATGTGTGCGTAGTAATAATTTGCTGGCGCATTGTATTCTCCCGACACATCGATAATTTCAAACAGATATTTACGAGCTTCTTCCAATTTTTCACGTTGAAAATAGGCGTACCCCATTTTAAATTGGTACTCGGTGCGTTGATCAGTGGTTAACGAATAAACATCAACTTTTTTGAACCACTGCAAAGCTGTTTTGTATTTTTTACTTCTGTATTGCTGTCTTCCCAATTGAAAATAGGCAGCTTGTTTTAAATTGCTTTCCGGATTCTTTTTAATAAAGGCTTTCATTTCTTGCTCGGCCTCGGGGCGAAACAATTCAATTGAACACCAAGCCATGTAAAAGGAAGCTTTAGTCGATCGGTCGGAATAAGAATCGTTCTCTTTCTTTAGAAAATCAGCAAACTCATGTCTTGCTCCACCATAATTTTTATTTTGGAACATTTCCATGGCCGACTGCCAAATCTGGTTACTACTCTTGTGTGTTAAGGATTTTTGGGCCTGAGCGGTAAAGCTCAAACATAAAAAGAGAAGGGATGCTAACATCCACAAACTAAATTTATTTCTCATACTACTTTTCGTGTGTAGGTAAAAAAAAGTTGATTATTATGACCATTAGGGAACTGACTTTCTAATCTATTTCCAAATCATAAAATCAGGCTTAAAGATATAAATAATCTGCAAGCTTATCGTAATTCAAAACGGAGGAAAGAAAGAAAAATTGCACGCTTATTTGATAAAGAAAATGTGCAATAAGAAAGCTTCTGCTGAAATAATTTTTTAGATTTGTATGTCGACACACAAATTGAATATTCTAAAAAGCGAAATACATGTCCGAATCTGCTATCATTGAACTTAAAAATGCCATAATCCGTCAGGCGGATAACATTATTTTAACTGATGTAAGCCTTGAAATAGGAAAAGGAGAGTTTGTATACCTAATTGGTCGGGTGGGAAGTGGAAAAAGTAGCCTTCTGAAAACTTTATACGCCGATTTACCTTTAAAAGATGGATCAGGAAAAGTTGTTGGTTATTATTTGCCAATGATTAAAAACAAGCAAGTCCCTTTTTTGAGAAGAAAAATTGGCATCATCTTTCAGGATTTTCAATTGCTTACAGATAGAAATATTGAAGACAACCTACTTTTTGTGCTAAAAGCAACTGGCTGGAAAAATTCAAATGATATTAAATCCCGGATTTCTGAAGTTCTGGAAAAAGTAAAAATGAATAATAAGGGGTATAAAATGCCTCACGAACTTTCAGGTGGAGAACAACAACGTGTGGTTATTGCGCGTGCGCTCTTAAATTCTCCTGATATTATTCTTGCTGATGAACCTACTGGTAATCTGGACCCGGAAACTTCTGATGATTTGGTTAAATTACTTCATGATATTAGTAAAAGTGGCAAAACCATTATTATGGCCACGCATCAGCATGATTTATTAAAGAAATTCCCTGCACGTACCATCGAATGTAAAGACGGTAAAGTTATTGAGCTTTTTAATCCTGATACCGACGAAGAAGAAGAAATCGAGTTGGATTAGAAACAGCCTTTATCACTCCATACCCCTAAAAGGGCTTTCAAAAAAAATACAATTTTAATAATTTGCGAGATAATACGCCATATAACAAAGAGTTTGAACAGCTGAAGTTAAAACACAGCTTACTGTTTCCTATGGCTTTTTTGTTTTTAATGTGGGCGGTTAAAATTTTTGAGTGGGGACTTGGTTTAGACTTTCATTTTCTAGGTGTATTTCCTCTTCATGCAAAGGGATTAATTGGCATTTTAACAAGTCCATTAATTCATAAAGATTTTAGCCATCTAATGGCCAACACGGTTCCTTTTGCCGTTCTTAGTTGGGGGATTTTTTATTTCTATCGCCCACTCTCCTATCGAATATTTATACTTTGCTACCTAACTTCGAATATTTTGGTTTGGATTGCAGCTCGGGAGGCTTACCACATTGGAGCAAGTGGTTTAGTTTATGCCTTTGCTTCTTTTCTATTTTTTAGTGGTCTATTCCGAAACTACTATAAACTTATAGCTATTTCGTTTGTTGTAGCCTTTTTGTATGGCGGTTTATTTTGGGGCATATTCCCTGTTCTTAAGGATGTATCCTGGGAAGGTCATTTATTTGGTGGCTGTTCTGGATTAATTTATGCCCTCGCATTCCGAAAACAAGGCCCTCAAAAACCCAAAGTTATTTGGGAAGATGATGATGAAATTCCTGAAGAAATTTGGAATTCGGAATTACTTGAAGGTAAGGAACAGTTGAGGAAGTGAGTTCAAGTAACAAGGAATTAAGCTCCAAGTTATAAGGCAATATGGCTAAAGGAGAATCTCAATGCCCAAGCTTCAAGTTGAAAGAAAAACATTTAAGTCAAAATAAAAAACCTCACTCTTTCACTCTCCTGCAAGAGAAAAAATCAACTATACTCAATTACATTTTAGAATAAACGCTTACAGGTCTTCGACTCTGTCAGGTTTAAAAAATGGCATTCTAGCAAAAGCCAGAACGCCATTCTTCTAATTCTTTATATTTTCTCGAAACACCTTATTTCTTATAATATTTCATAGCTTCTGGCAAAAATGCTCTTAGATTCTGAACACGGGTATCATCAGCAGGATGGGTTGATAAAAACTCAGGAGGCTTCTGCCCTCCACTCTCTCCCATACGCTTCCAAAAATCAACTGCAACAGCTGGATCGTAACCTGCCATAGCCATAAATATAAGCCCCATTTTATCTGCTTCTGTTTCATGAGATCTTGAAAAAGGCAACATAACTCCAACATTCGAAACGGCTCCAAATGCAGTCATCCAGATTTGTTGCGTTTCTGCCGGCTTTTCATTCACAAGTACACTCAAACCAGTTCCCAAGGCTTGAATTCCCATTTGCTGACTCATTCTTTCATTTCCATGTCGAGCTATTGCGTGAGCTATTTCATGTCCCATAACCACAGCTAAACCTGCTTCTGTTTGGGTATAAGGTAAAATTCCTGTGTAAAATACAACCTTACCACCAGGCATACACCAAGCATTAGGTGTAGCATCTTCAACTAAATTAAATTCCCAGGCAAAGTTTGCAATACGATCGCTCATACCGTGCTCGTTCATAAATTGTTCTACTGCCTTGGCAATTCTTGCTCCACAAGATTTCACCATAGCAGATTGCTCTTTGTTTGCAGATAACTTGCTTTCCGATAGAAAAGTATCGTACTGTGTTAAACTCGTTGCAATCATCTGATTCTCCGGAAAAAGATTCATTTGTTTTCTTCCGGTAATTGGTACCGTAGCACAAGCTGCTGCAAACAATAAAAATCCTGTTATTAGGATGTTACGCATGTTTTTTTTCATGGTATTGGTATTTTGATTTTTAGTTATTTTTCTTTCTTTTTAATTGCTTTGCTTACAGAAATGAGCCTTAAATCCATCAAACTTCTAACACAAAAACTCCTCTAGCTACCCTGAAGGAGAGAATTCAACTGCTTATTCACAATTACCGCAAACTATTTACTGATCATTGTTCACTGATAACTGTGCATTGATCTCTGACAATTGTTTTAGCACGTCATTTGCATTTGTAACTGGTAATTTACAAGTTTTATTTTTACAAAGATAGAAAGTTGTTTGCCCATTTACATAACGATTTTGCAGCAAAGGCAAATTACTTTCCGTATTACTCCCAGAAATCAAGACATTGGGCAAAAATAATTTTTCGATTTGTTCTTTCTGCTTACTAGCATCCTCGCCTACAACCACTATTTCGATTGGCGGATTTGCAAACCAAAAATACAATTGTCCCCAATTAGAGTGATATGCTACAGACTTCTCTAGGCGGCTTTTCACATTCAAGAGCATCTGTTCGGCACGTTTTACATATCTCGTTTTTTCGAGGTAAGTTCCCACCAAAAACAGACTTTTGGCAATGGATGAGTTAGACGATGGAATTACATTGTCAATTAGCTCCATTTTACGTGCAATTAATGCCTCATCTTTGTCAGAGGTGTAAAAGAACATTCCTGATTTATCATCTGTAAAATGAACTAACACATGTTCGATCAATTGGTTGGCTTTGCGCAGCCATTGTTCGTCGAAGGTAGCCTGATAAAGCGCCACAAATGCTTCTATGGTAAATGAGTAATCGTCTAAAAAAGCATTAATTTTTGAGTTGCCGTTTTTGTAATTACGATGTAAATGAGCTTCGCCTTTCCAAAGGTATTTTTGTATGAAATCTGCATTTTTTATCGCTGCAGCGAGATATTTTTCATTTCCCAAAGCTTTGTAAGCATCAACATAGCCTTTAAGCATTAGTGCATTCCAGCTCGTTAGGGCTTTATCATCTAATCCAGGGCGAATTCTATCAGCACGCTTGTTTAATAATGCTGCTCTGCCCTTTTCCAGTTTCTCATCCAATTCCTTTTCTGATATTTTATACTTCTTCGCCAATCTATTCTTATCAGCAGATATCATTAAAATATTTCCTTCTTCCCAATTGGCATGATCTGTAATGCCATAATATTCACAAAACAAATCGGACTCTTCCTTTAGTAGAGCTTCGACTTCGGCTTTTTCCCAAACATAAAATTTACCTTCTACACCTTCGCTATCAGCATCAAGTGAAGAATAAAAACCTCCTTCAGGCAAAGTCATTTCTCGCTCAACAAAGTCTATACTTTGCTCTATCAACTGCTTGTACTCAGGAATTTTTGTTAATTGATAAGCTTCGGCATACAAACTGATTAACTGACCGTTATCGTAAAGCATCTTCTCAAAATGCGGCACTTTCCATATGGCATCGACCGAATAACGGGAAAAACCACCACCTACCTGATCGTAGATTCCGCCCATCGCCATTTTATCGAGCGTAAGCGTTACATGATCTAGTGCCGATTGGTCTTTGGTTTGATGATAATATCGCAGCAAAAACTGCAAAGAATTGGGCAATGGGAATTTTGGCGCTCTGTTATTTCCCCCTTCCCGAGTATCAAAATCCTGTTTCCATTGACGATATGCTTTTTCTAAATCAGCTACAGTAAAATCGGAAGTCTCTGCTTTTAGCGTAATGATTTCGTTTTCACGGATTCCATTCGCAATTTGATCGCCCACTGATTTAACTTTCTCAGATTCGGTAAGCCATGCATTTTGAATTCCTTGCAATACTTTTACCCAATCGTTCGGTCGAAAATAAGTACCACCGAAAAATGGTTTTCCATCGGGCATGGCAAAACAATTTAAAGGCCAACCTCCACTACCAGTCATCATTTGCACGGCATCCATATATATTTGATCAATATCAGGACGTTCCTCACGATCGACCTTTATGCAAACGAAAAATTCATTCATGATTTTGGCTATTTCCTCATTTTCGAAACTTTCATGTTCCATTACGTGACACCAATGGCAAGCAGCATAACCAATGCTTACCAATATTACTTTATTTTCCTTTTTTGCTTTTGCCAAGGCCTCTTCACCCCAAGGATACCAGTTTACGGGATTGTGTGCATGCTGAAGCAAATATGGACTGTTCTCTTTTGCTAAGTTGTTGGTATGTTTGTGATTCATATTTTCCTTATGATTTTGGGCGAAAACAGTGCTATTTATCATCAATACGATGGCTAAAAAGGCTAAGACATTTGCATTTCTTACTGTTTTCATTCCTCTCCTAATTTTTTACTTGATTAGTAACAATTAAAGATAGAAATTATTTTTAATCATTTTAAATAAGGATAGGCGAATTCATCAAACTTATTCTACTTAGATGAAATATAGAAACAGATCCTACTTAATGGTAGAGAATTATTGTGATAACGAATTGTAACAATTCAAATAACAAACTACACAAAACCAATTAAACTTATCTAAATCAAATTTTTATAAGTAATTTTAATCGACTTACTTGGCCTATTGATAATAACCAACTTTATTGTCCACAAAACTTACATGATCATTTTAATTAAGCGTTTATTTCAGAACAATATGAGACCACTAATTTTCATTTTTCTATTAATTACTTCCTTTTCAATACATGCACAACCTGCCATAAGCTTCACTTTTGATGACGGCACGATGCAGGATCGTGGTGATTTCAAATTTGAAGATTGGAACAATATGCTCCTCAACTCACTTGATGACGCAAACATCAAGGCTGTTTTTTTTGTAAAAACCAAAGACAAGTCAGGTGATAAAGGGCAATATCTGATTAACTCGTGGAATGATAAAGGACATAAAATTGCTAATCACTCTTATTCTCACCCAAATTTCAATAGCAATAAAAATAGTGCGGCTAAATTTAAAGAAGAGCTAATAAAAGCCGATTCATTAATCAGCAAATACAGCAACTATACTAAATTGTTCAGATTTCCTTATCTCAAAGAAGGAAAAGGTCAAGAAAAAATCGATAGTATTCGTAATATTATGAAAGAACAAGGCTATCAAAATGGATATGTTACAATTGACGCATCAGATTGGTATATTGATAGTCGATTACGAAAAAGATTAAAAGAAGACCCAAAGGCAGATCTTGAAGGGTTTAAAAACTATTATTTGCAGCACTTGTTTGAACGTGCTTCCTTTTATGAAAATCTTTCATTTGAACTAAGAGGTCAACACATAAACCACACCCTTCTTTTGCATCACAATTTGGCAGCAGCGTTATTTTTGGATGACTTAATTGACATGTTTAAGTCTAAAGGTTGGAAAATAGTATCAGCTAATGATGCCTATACTGATTCGATATATAACGAAACACCATTTTATGCTGGAGAAAGTTTAATTTGGAGCTTAGCCAAAGACTCAGGTAAATTTGAGGAAAAACTTAGATATCCTGCTGAGGACAGTCGATATGAAAAAGATAAAATGGATCTACTCGGATTATAAAACCGAAAAAAAATCCCTGAAATTGAATTCAGGGATTTAGTATTAAATATTCTTATTTTTCTAGCAATACCAAATTGTCAACAAAATCTTCATCACAGCGTGTTCCATAAGGATCAATGGCTATGTATTTTGGAAGTTCATCGACTATCAAGCTAATTTTCATTCGCTTTTTATTGATTTGATGCGATTCTAAATACAAAATACCATTCTCCTCATTTGCTGAACTAGGATGTTTCGAGAAAAGTCCTACTGCAATCGGTTCATTAATTTGAATTTCTTTAAGACTCCCATCTACTTGCGTTTCGAATCGCTTCGATTGAAGATTAAGATTAATCTCATACTTTCCACCTTCTAACTGCTTATAATTTGTGTCTTCTACAGACAAATCGTAAGTAATCACACGTTTAAACCAATCATCAATTAAAACATGTTGCTCAGTTGGAGTCAAATGATAAAGATCATTAATGAACTCGAGCGTATTGGCTTCGAAAACATCCTCATTTCGATGTCGGTCTGTTATGCTGCGCAAAACAGAATTCAATTTCTCTTCACCCAATAAATCACGTAATGCTAACATGATGGTATAGTTTTTTCCATAAGAAATATAGCTCTGTCCATCGACTATATACAAGGGAGGTTCAGGAGTTGAGGCATAAGCTCTACCTCTAAAATATCTGCTATTAGCATTTTGACTCAGCTGCCAAATGGCACTTTTACCATACATTTTTTCCAGGATAACCGCCTCGGTATACTTGGCAAAACCTTCTATGAATACAGAGCCACCCTCCACCATTTTCGGTATTAAAGTATGTCCCCACCACTGGTGAGAAACTTCATGAACAACTCTTTTTGCCACCAAATTGAAATCCTCATCTTCTCTGGTATCAACCAAATACAATCGATCTTCAACCATACTAATGACCCCAGGATGTGCAAAGCCACCAAATGACCAATGTCCTGGAATTTCAGCCATTCGAAGATGATCGAAAGGGTAATCTCCAAAATTCTCAATACAATATTTTAACGCTTCCTTTGTACTTTCCGAAATGTCTTTAAGATTATATTCATGGCCCTCATGATAATACTGCTCTAAGCTGATTCCCATAAACTCTTCCTTTATGGTAGCGTATTTAGCAGAAAAATAAGCCATAACTGGTAGAATTTTATTCTCCGTTTTATAGTGATAATAATTCCTACCATTCTCAGTCCACTGTTTCAACAGCTTTCCTGAGCCAATAGCAATCTCATCAGCTCGAGTTGATATAATTGTTTCATAATCAATTCGGCCAAAATCCACTTCAACCAAATGTAAGTGTTCATCTTCAACACCTTCCTCTTCAATACGAGGTAAGCCCCTTTTCTCTCTTTCGAAATTGTTCGATATTTCAAGACTATTACGATAAGTTAGGATAGGCTCAAAACTTCTATGCATTATATAAGAACCATTGGCTACAATCTCTTGCGATGCTTCATAGCCTTTTAATGTCTTATGAATTTCGTACTTGAACTTGACCTCTTGCTGAGCTTTAACAGGCTCGTTGAATTCAAACAAGTAAGTTCCGAAAAGGGAATCATGCTCAACTAGCTTTGCATTTTCAAGTTGAATAGAATGCATAGGCTCTTTTTCTGTTATAAAAAGCATAGCTATTGGATGATCATGCTTGTTCTTTAGTATATTATTGGCCTTGACGGTATAGCGTTGTTCCTTTGGGTACAAATCAACTTCAGTTTTCATAGAAACATGATAAAAACGATCCATATCATCATACTTCTTAAATTTACGTTCGTAAGCTTCCTTATAATCAAGAACTTCTGCAGACGAGTAATAGTCGTTCAACACATTCATATTGTAGTAAGTGGTACCCCCTGATGCAAACAGAACAATACAAAACAAAGCCAGAATTGTAATTTCCCATTTTCTCCAATTGGAGCGTGCTTGTATGAAATAAAAACGAAAGTTTGTTGCAACACCTCTCTGCCAAAGCTTAAAGGATATCAGTGATAAAATACTAGCCAAAACAAACCAATACAAACTCAAATGGCTGAATAGAGTTGATTCACCAGAATACCCTGTCATATTGTTGTAAGACAATCTTGGCAAGAAACCAAATCGCAACATATCATGCTCTAAACCAACCTTTGGAGCGAGGAAGCTTCCTAAAATAATTAGGCCTGTAACACCCATCCCCAAGTATTTATTCCTGAAAAGACTCTGAATGAAAAGAGCCATCATACTAAAAATGATTAACTGTGTTCCATTGTAATAAAACATAGACAGGTATTGCCCCAACTCAAAATTGTAATAGCCTTTTGAGATTTGAAATCCCAAAGCGACAATAATTCCAGAAGCAATTAATAAAAGAGGAAGCATGATCAATGCAAGAAGTTTTGACGAAAATAAAACCCAATTTGCCACTGGTGTTGCGTCTAAAATTCCATCAAAGTTGAGACTTCGTTCTCGCCAAACCAATTCTCCACTATAAAAAATAATAAGGATAAAACTTAAGATGGACAAAGGATCAGCAAAAAGATCTATGAGTAAATTACTTAGTGGGTACAAACTATCATTGTAAGCTCCCCCCTCATTTATAGTTGAATTAATCTCCATAAAAACAATAACTAACCAGATGCTAATAACACCTATAAAAGGCAAGCTTTTAAAGACACCACTCAGTTCTATTTTCAGCAAAGAAAAGAAGGAAGCACGCTGTGACTTCTGCCCTACAATGGCTTGAATCGGCCTATATTCTTTCGTTTTTTCTGGCTTATCAATCACCACAACTGCCTTCTTCACTTTTTGACTCATCTGCCTAAATGAAAACAAAAAATAAGTTCCAAATAAAACACAAGTTGTAAGTGCAATCCACAATATTCGATTCCACATATACAAACCTGTGAAAGATAAAAACTGAGTATTCTTTTGAAAAGGCGTCCAAAATTGTGTTTGTTCAAAGAATGCGGCAATACCGAATGGATCTGCTAGTGCTGCAAGAGCCATACCTTCAGGTGTAGCTGGAACAGACTGAGCCATAAGTGGAGAGTTCAAAAATAGTGAACTAATCATGTAAAGCATGTAGATGAAAATGGCAGATACATAAGTTGCCAAATTACTCTTACTAAGCGTACTTGTTGCAAAAACTAAGGCTGAACATACTAGAATATTGGGTACTACAATAAGTAACCAGGCCCTTACATAAGTTAACATATGAAATTCAGCCACTCGTTCTGGATCTAAATCCGAAAAAGTTACCGATACAGCATAACCTATTAAGAATGGGGTGAAAGCGAGTAAACTACTCACAAATACACCTAAGTAACGGCTCCAAAAGAACTGCCATTTCTTTATGGATGTACTGTAAATAATATTTTCCATATTGAATCGTCTATCGCGAAGCATGCCACTAATGGCAAAAAACATTACAATAAAAACACTACCTAAGCTGATTAAGCCTGTGAAAAAATTAATCTGATAAGTTGAATTAAAATCAACATTGGCTGGGGCAAACCCCTGACGACCCGCTAGAATACCCATAAAAAAGAAAAGGCCTGCCAGTAGAGGAAAAACGCGCTGTTTTAGCTGATAAAAAGCTTCGAAACGTAATAATTGAGATATCATATCTTAGACAGTTTTTAAAGGTGAGTTTGTTTGAACAGTAGCAAAGTAGAGGTCTTCCAAATTTGGATCTATGCTATTAAAACCTTTCTCAGGGATGGAATCCGAGATTACTCGAATTTGTGTTTCTCCTGATACCAGTTTTGTCGAAATAACTTTAAAGGCTTTGTGATAGGCATCAACATCATCCTTTTTTATCATCTTGCTCCAGATTTTACCTTTTAGGCCTTTAACCAATTCAGAAGGATTCCCCTGCGCAACAATTTCTCCTTCAGCAAGAATTGCCATATTCTTGCACAAATCACGAATATCTTCAACAATATGAGTTGATAGTATCACAATTACATTCTCTCCTATCTCACTAAGTAAGTTCAAAAAACGATTTCGTTCTTCAGGATCTAAACCTGCCGTTGGTTCATCAACAATAATGAGCTGAGGATTGCCAAGTAAAGCCTGTGCAATACCAAAACGTTGACGCATACCACCCGAAAATGTATAAACGGACTTTTTGCGATGCTGATACAAATTGGTTTGTTGCAATAATGCTGTCACTTGATTCTTACGTTCCTTTTTATCGATTATGCCTTTAAGTACAGCCAAATGATTGAGTAGCTTTTCAGCAGATATTTTTGGATATACTCCAAATTCTTGAGGTAAATAACCCAGATTCTTTCTTACCTCTTGAGGCGAATTTATAATATCAACATCGTTAAAATTTATAGCTCCTGAGCTTGGCTCTTGCAGAGAAGCAATTGTTCTCATAAGGGATGATTTTCCAGCTCCATTAGCACCCAGTAAGCCAAACATACCATTACTGATGTTTAATGATACTCCATTCAAGGCTTTAACACCATTTGGATAAATTTTAGATAGGTTCTCAATTCTTAATGTATTCATGAGTTTGTGATTTTAAGTTTGATTTCGAGTAAACTTATCATCAATCAAAATACCTTACTAATATAGATGTCACATGGCTTTCTTTTTGAGCCATACAAGTGCAAAAATCTCATGAATTGGCTTGAGTTAAAAAACAATGGTGTTGGTGTCATTTCCCATAGTGTTTGTCAATTAACTTGTTCGTCAAACATTTCATTCCTATTTTCGATGTATGATAGATTTTATTAAGAAATACAAAGCGTTCGGAATCGGCTTATTAATAATCGTTCCTATAATTTTGATTCTGCACCAAATTAAGTTTATACTTATACCTGATGATGCTCCAATAGAAATCTTTCTGGTTTTTACTTTTTGGTGGTTCATGATCTCGCTCCCTATTCACAAATTAGATTATCTGAAAAAGAATAAGCGTACCATATATAAGATTGGTGGTCTCATGCTACTTTTTTTTGGTGCTATGATCGTTGACTCAAATATGAGAATGCCCGACAACCCAATAACTTTCCTTCTTCTACTGATATTTCTATTGGGAAGTATATACATTCTCACCCCTGTTTTCTTTACGAAATATCTAAAATTAATCCTTGCTATATATGTGAGCGCCATGCTTTACTTCACTTATGTGCGCTTGTTTTCAGGTGATTTGGAAACTTATCGTGAAGTCAGAAAAGGAATGGCTATCAGTTTCTTTTTTATTCCAATTCCATTGTTTATTATTCTTTGGTTGTTTGAACAATGGAAATGGTTAAAAACCTTACAGGCTGATAAGTCCAAAGCAGAATTAGCCTTACTCAAGACACAAATCAACCCCCATTTCTTTTTTAACACTTTGAATAATCTGTATGCCTTAACAGTAAAGAATTCGGATCAGGCTCCAGGTGTTATCTTAAAGCTATCGGAAATGATGCGCTACACAATTTACGAAGGCAAAAAAGAGTTCGTACCTCTTAAAGATGAAATCGAATACTTAAACAATTATATTGATTTACACAGGATCCGTTACCACAAAAGCGTAGACATACAATTTAACTCTACCGTTGATGAAAATATGAAAGTTGCTCCATTAATGTATATTATACTATTAGAAAATGCTTTTAAACACGGGATTGAAAGCATTCGAGAAGGAGCATTTCTTCACATGAACCTAGAAAATATTGATAATACAATCCACTTTAGCCTTTCAAATAATTTTGAAATCAACGAAAGTGAAGAAAAAAAGGGAATTGGATTAGCCAATCTAAAACAAAGACTTGAATTGATCTATCCGAAAAAACATGAACTAAAACTCTCAATAAAAGATAATATCTTTAAAGTAGACTTTAAAATTCAAGTTACATGATTAAATATATAATTGTTGATGATGAACCACTAGCACACGACCTTATTGAGGGTTTTTGTGATATTCTTCCACATTTGCAGTTGGAACATCATTGTTACGATGCCTTGGAAGCAATGCAATTCTTAAACAACAATCAGGTAGATTTGATGTTTCTGGATTTGAACATGCCAAAATTAAGTGGGTTTGATTTTCTTCGTACACTTAGCAATCCTCCAAAAGTGATTGTTACAACTGCTTACAAGGAATTTGCTTTAGATGGTTACGAATTAGATATTGCTGATTATTTACTAAAACCTTTCAGTTTTGAACGTTTACTTAAAGCTGTTAATAAGGCAATTGGAGATAATTCACAAAGTACCACATCAAATAATAGTGCTGAGATCACAAACCCATCACACGCAGCAAACAAACGTTTTTTTGTCAAAGGAGATAAGAAATATCATCAGGTAGATTCGGAAGATATTTTATTTATTGAAGCCTATGGTAATTACACCAAAGTCTATTTTAAAGAGGAGATGATTATCAGTCATGAAAAAATATCTTACTACGAATCCATATTAGACAATCAACATTTTATGAGAGTGCATAAATCCTTTATAGTGGCACTTGACAAAATCAAATTGATAGAGGGAAATCGAATTTCAATTAATGAGCATGAAATTCCGATTGGTCAAACCTATAAGAGTTTGGTAAGTAAACTCTACAATTCCTAGTTTAAATGAAATACCACTCCATCTTAATAAAATAAAAGGACGCCTACAGCGTCCTTTCTTCATAGTATAATTTCTATTCACTTTTGAGTTTATCTATTTTTTGCTTGTACATGTCACGGCCACTAATTTCGTAGGCTATTGTAAGCTCTTTGATTGCATTTTCCACATCATTTTGAGCGATATAATACTCAGACATAGAGTCGTGAGCATTGGCACTTTTAGGGTAATATTTGATCGCCATATTGAAAAAAGCATACGACTTTTTCATTTGTCCAAATTGCATGTACATGTAGCCACCCATATTAAAAAGCTCTTCATCTGCTGGCGGCGTTAGATAACCAAAATGTTGGGTCAATTTTTCTTCACGCTTCTTTACAAGTACTAACAATTCAGCCAATGGGGTTTCAGGATTGCTAAACATTTGGCCCGATTCAAGTTGATACCAATCAAATAGAAAGAGCAAACCATCGCGCATTGATGGTAAAGGAACTGTGCCGTGTAAATCGTTGGGATAGCTTTTCCATGCGAAACTTAATCCATTCTGTTTTTGTGTCTCGATAAAATTCGAAAAATCAATAATAGAACGTGCAAAGAGCGTAAATTCTGTAGTGTCTTGCATCACGTTTTCTAGTGTAATTTCAGCATTTTGCATGTGCAATTGCTCTGCAGATAAGCTTACAAATAAAGATTTACCCTTAAAACTCTCCGACTGCAATTTTGCTTTGGCCTGTTTCAGTAATTTTTGATTATCCCAATCGAGGCTTGGATCTATTGCAATGTAATTCACGAAAAGGTGTGGATGATTTATTAAGGCATTAATGGTGAACAATCCTCCAAAAGAATGGCCAATTAATGTTCTGTAGGACGTAGTAGCGAATTTACTATCAACGTAAGGAATCAATTCTTTTTCGATAAATTGAGTAAAGTTTTCGGCACCACCATTTTCATTATTATAAACGGCGCCACGTCTTGTTTCAACTTTTGATGTGGTTAGATCTCTCGTTCTATTGGTTTGATTTGAAATACCTACCAATATCATATCTGGCAAATAATTCCCCCAATAATTGTTATAAACGGTAGCCAAAGAATTGAATTGGACACTACCATCTAATAAGTAAACCACAGGATATTTTCTACTTCCATCTGCCTTGTAGCTTTCGGGAAGATTAACCCAAATATCGCGTTTTTCATCTAGAATCTTAGAATACAACTTATCGGGTTTGCCGATTTCAACCAAATAGTTTCGTTTCGATTTGCTTTGTGCTTCGGATTGATAAATGCCTGCCCAAGATAGTAGCATAGCAATTATTAGAATCATATATTTTTTCATGTTGATTGTGCTTAGTTGAAGTGATTTTTGTTCTAAAGAGTTTCTTTCTTTTGTGCCCAAATGAGAAGTATAATGCCCAATCGACCGATTAAGAAAACACTCATTCCAAAAGCAGGAACCAAAAGAGATATTTCTAATCCTCCTGCAAAAACCGAAGGATCAACATTGCCACCCGTTCTTTGTAATGAATCAAAAGCACCTATCAAGCCAACAATCTGACCTAAAAAACCAAATACAATTGCAAACAAACTGATTGATGAGATCAAGCGAATAATTTTCTCAACATCGCCCTTTTTCAAGAAAGCTTTGGCGATTAAAATCAATGTTAAAATTAATATAAGCAACAGAGGATACATAAATACAGGGCCTCCTTCGTGTAAACGAGTAAAAAGATGTGACATAAAATGATTTTTAAGTTTAGATCTCCACGAATATATAATTTAGACCCATTGAAATATTTTTTTTGCGATGATTCAAAGGTTTACGTCCTTGTTTAACCGATTAATACCTATTTTTATAATAATGACATTTCAAGGTTGAATCCCGTCTTAATTAAGTCATTCATCTTAATTACATGTTCAGAATGAATAAAAATCCTATTTTGCATTCATGAATTTAATTGAATTATTAAGAAAAATAAAATTTGTACCCTTACACATGCTCTTCTGGGGAGGTGTTTGGTTGTTCTATATCTATTTTTTTGGTTTTAATTCAGCTAACCAGCCTTACGTTATCTGGTTTTCGAACATCTTGGTGCCTGTTACTATCGTCACAACTTATTTTGTTATTTACTTCTTAATTCCAAACTATCTACTTAAGAAAAAACATTGGTACTTTTTGCTATATGGCATATATACCCTAATTGCCTCAGCATATCTTATAACCATATCTATGTTTTTGGGATTCATGTTTAAAACGGAGTTGAATACGGATCTTATGCCTCCTTTAAGTAAAAGCCTACCATTTATTTTAATCGGTGTGTATTTAGTTGTCGCCTTAGTTTCAGCATTTAAACTCTTGCGGCACAATTACGAAAGCATAGAGAGAAACAAATCTTTAGAGAATAAAATACTGGAAGCCCAACTTCAAATTAAAAATCAGGAACTGCAATATCTGAAAAAACAGATTCACCCACATTTTCTTTTCAATACCCTGAATACGATTTACGGCTTTGCTTTGAAACAGTCAAAAAGCACACCCTTGATTATTTTAAAGCTCTCAAACCTCTTAGACTATATCCTCTATCAAATAGAAAAACCAAAGGTTAGTTTGAAGGAAGAAGTTTTACACATTGAAGAATACATTGAATTGGAGAAAATGAGATTTCAAGATAGTTTGAAAGTGAATTTCAAATCTCAGCCCATTCCCGATACCATTCAAGTAACGCCCATGCTACTCATTCCTTTTGTAGAAAATGCCTTTAAACATGGGCAAATTATTGATGGCTTTTTAAGGGTTGATGTCGAGATCTTTTTAAAGAATAACAGCTTGAATTTTTCCATTAAGAATACGATTCGAAGTACCGATGAAAAGAAAAGTATAAAGGGTATAGGACTTGACAATATTCAAAAAAGATTACAATTGTTATATCAAGATCAATACCAATTAGAAATTGAAAATCAGGACCATTGGTTTTCCGTTAACCTGATGGTCAATAATTTAAACGCCTCGATAAATGACTAAACTTATTAATTGTTTGATTGTTGATGACGAACCTGTTGCGCGTGAAATTATAGAAAATCACTTGCGGAAAATTAGTCATATTCGCGTACTGGCATCTTGTAAAAATGCCATTGAAGCTTTTAAAGAAATTAGTGCCCATCAGGTCGATCTGATTTTTTTAGATATCAATATGCCCGAAATATCAGGTTTGCTCTTTGCTAAATCCATCAATAAAAATATTAAAGTCATTTTTACCACTGCCTATCGTGAATATGCCGTCGAAGGATTTGATTTGCAAGCCGTAGATTATTTATTAAAGCCTATCTCTTTTGATCGCCTCTTGCAGGCTGTCAACAAATTCATGGGCGAAAGCACTCCAATACAAACAGATATATCAGCTGAAATTATCGAAGAAAAAAGTGATTTTATTTTTGTTCGCTCAGATCGTAAAATGATAAAACTTAATTTTTCGGACGTGAACTATATTGAGAGCTTTAGTGACTACATTAAAATTCACTTGGATGATAAAACCATTCTAACACGTGAAACGATCAGTAGTATTGAAGCCAAACTTCCTCAAAATGATTTCTTAAGGATTCATCGTTCCTATATTGTTTCTTTTTCCAAGATTGAGTCATTTACAAACGAATGTATTGAGGTAAAAAACAAAACACTACCGATAAGCCGAAGTTATAAAAATGACGTAATAGCCAGACTTAGCATGAAAAATTAATCTCCTTCCCTAATTATATATTGTTCTTGGTTTAAAGACGATCATGCTCAAAGTATAAACTTTTTCGGTTTACTTTTTTTGCAGTTTGTTTAGAGATATTTTTTATTCGAACTTCATGAACAAAACTTGTACGACAAATGTTCTTAGTGTAATTATATGTTTATCTTAGTTACGGAACTAAATAAGATTGTTCATTTTTTTCGTTAAAAATAATCGAATGTTTAAAATCGGCAAAAGTTTAAATATTGTCATAATTAGCTTACTAATCATGAGCAATTCCTTCATCAGTTGTACAATGCAAAAATCGGTTGTTGATAAAACAGTAGTTAAAGAGTTAGATATTGAGCGGTATTTGGGCACTTGGTTCGAAATTGCTCGCTACGATCATAGTTTTGAGCGCGGACTTGTTGGCGTTAAAGCAAATTATTCCATGCGACCTGATGGTAAAATAAAAGTAGTAAACAGCGGGTATAAAGGAAATCTTTCGGGTGAATACTCCGAAGCCATTGGTAAGGCTAAAATTCCTGATCCTTTGAATGCTCCTGGAAAGTTGAAAGTCTCATTCTTTTGGATCTTTTATGGGGATTATTTTGTGTTCGACTTAGAGGAAAATTACAAATGGGTAGTTATTGGGAGTAGTACTGATAAATACTTGTGGATTTTGAGCCGTAAACCTCAAATGGAAAAAGAAGTATACAACGAGTTACTTGATCGATTAAAAAAACGGGGCTATGAGGTTTCTGACCTAATAAAAGTAGAGCAAAAACCTTTGTAAACAATTCAATACTTAACACTATGCATATAAAAAGCATTCTCATAAGCTACCTCTTTACTTTCATCGTTTTTTTAATGATAGACCTACTATGGCTTGGCATTATTGCTAAAAACCTCTATCAAAAATACCTTGGGAATTTATTATCTGATAAAGTAAATTGGACAGCAGCATTTATCTTTTACTTCATATATGTTGCTGGAATTTCAATTTTTGCAATTTATCCAGCAATTCAAAAAGGTTCTGCTTTTAACGCAATTTTGATGGGAGCATTATTTGGTCTTTTTACCTATGCTACTTATGACTTAACAAATTTGGCCACACTTAAGGACTGGCCAATAGCTATCGTTTTTATCGATATATTATGGGGAATAATTTTATCAGCAAGCGTTAGTTTATTAGGCTTTGTATGCTGTAAATGTATTAATTAATAATGAGCATGAGAAATATGGAAACACCCTTTGTTAACGGAAAACTCTTGTATTATGCTTTTATTGCAGGAGGAAATCAAATATTAAGAAATCAGGTCGAAATAAATAGAATAAATATTTTTCCGGTTAACGATAAAGATACCGGAACAAATCTCGCCTCGACCGTTCGTTCGGTTATCGACAATATAAAACCTCACAAATCATATAAAACAACAGTAGGTAACATTGCTGATGCAGCATTAATAGGAGCCCGAGGGAATTCAGGTGTTATTTTTGCACAGTTTCTCTATGGTTTAAATCGGGAAACTTTGAACAAGCCTATTATTACCTTAAGAGAATTTGTTGAAAGTGTAAAGAAATCGATACCCTATATGTACGAAGCCATTGCAAATCCTGTTGAAGGAACCATGTTAACGGTTATAAAGGAGTGGTCTGATTTTTTGGATAGTAAAAAGGATGCCATTTATGATTTTGCTAATGTTATAATTGATTCTTTCGAAGTTTTGGAAAAATCGTTGGCAGAAACGAATACAAAATTGAAGGCATTGAGCAAATCAGATTTTGTAGATGCAGGAGCAAAAGGTTTTGTATTGTTTATCGAAGGGGTTATCAGTTTTATTAAAAACAGAAACATTCGGAACTTGGTCGTTGATTCTTCTGAAAACGTTTCACTTGTTCATATTAATAAACTAACAGAAGAAGAAATTACCTACCGTTATTGTACCGAGGCCATCGTAAAAAATATAAAGCACAGCCAATCGGAACTTCAGAATTTTCTGAGTCATAATGGCGATTCTGTCGTTGTTGCTGGTTCGGAAAGTCTCTGTCGTATTCATGTCCATACCCATAAACCAGCCGAACTTTTTTATTATTTAAAAGAAATGGGAACCGTTACTTTCCAAAAAGTGGATGATATGGTTCGACAACAGGAAGTTATAAGTAAACGAAAATGGAATATTGCACTGGTAACCGATTCAACCTGTGATTTGTCGCAGGAATTAATTGATTATTATCAGATTAATGTGCTACCCATTAATTTGAACTTTGGCGATAGCCATTATTTGGATAAGCTTACAATTCAGCCCAGTCAGTTTTATAATATGCTGGAAACTGAAGCTGAATTTCCTCAAAGCTCGCAAATAAACGAACAAGCTTTTACAAATATATATTCGCATTTGGCTTCGCATTACGATGCTATAATTGCTGTGCATTTGAGTAGTGAGTTTAGTGGAACTTATTCGAATAGTGTGAAAGCAAGCAAACGCATTTCAAAAGAGTTTGGCAAACCGATTCATGTTATCGATTCCAAAAATTTGTCGGGAGCCTTAGGTTTACTTGTATTAAAAGCGGCTAAAAATATCGAATCCGGACAGTCTGTGGAATATATTACAAAGACCCTTAAGAAAGATGTAAACCAATCTAAAATATTTGTAAGTGTTCACGACTTGCAATCGATGATTAGGGGAGGGAGGGTCTCTAAGCCCAAAGGGATTATAGCTCGCACTTTAGGTTTAAATCCCGTTATTTCGATGGATGAAAATGGAAAGTCGCTATTGTTTGGAAAAACCTTTAGCCAGCAAGCCAGCTTGAAAAAAATATTTAGGCATATTAAAAAAATAGGTCGGGAAAAAGCTTTATGGAACTACATTATTTTGCACGCAAACAATACTGATGGCGCCCAACTTGTGGAGGTAAAAATGTTTGAGATTACAGGAAAATATCCGGTATCGGTTGTCAATATTTCTCCGGTTATTGGTATGCATGCCGGTAATGGTGCCCTCGCTGTTTCCTTACTATTTAATTCTTAATATTCTACGATAATGACCTTATTTCTACAAGCATCCTTAATTATTTTCGTCTTTGTAACTCTCTTATGGATTTGGAGTGTGTTTATAAAGAATGTAAGTATTATCGACATTTTTTGGGGCTTTGGCTTTGTGCTGGTTAATGCCTTTTATGTATTTAATTCGGGTGAACTAAATACCAGAAAGATATTGCTTTTAGTTTTAGTTAGTATATGGGGGCTAAGGCTTGCCTTTTATCTTGCCTGGAGAAATATAGGAAAAGGAGAAGATTTTAGATATCAGGAATTCCGAAAAAACTATGGTCCGAAACGTTACTGGTGGTTTAGTTTTTTCCAAACCTTTCTGCTGCAGGGAATCTTAATTATGATAGTGTCTTTACCACTTTTGGGTGTTCAATCCAGTATGACAAAGGGAGATCTTAATCTGTTGGATTATATCGGAATTGTGGTGTGGCTTATTGGTTTTGCCTTTGAAGCTGGAGGCGATTTTCAGTTGGCACGCTTTAAAAGTAATACAGCAAATAAAGGGAAAGTCTTAAATACAGGCTTTTGGAAATACACGCGCCATCCGAATTATTTTGGTGATTCAGCAGTGTGGTGGGCCTATGCCATTTTTAGTATAGCAGCTGGTAGCTATTGGCAAATTATTGGTTCTGTTATTATGACTTTACTGATAATTAAGATATCGGGAGTGGCTTTACTCGAAAAAACATTGAATACGACTAAGCCAGAATATGAGGAATATGTTCAAAAAACAAGTTCTTTTTTACCATGGTTTCCTAAAAAATAAAAACTAATGGACTTTGTTAGCAAAAATATATGGTTTATACTTTTTGTACTATGGGGGCTTCCTTTAGGCTATTACAGAAGTAAGTTCCGAAAAATAGTTTATCAAACCGATAGCTGGACGATAAATATCAAACCCGTTTTCCGGAAAGAAATTAGAGCGCTTTTTGGAAATATCTACCCAGATAATCTCAAATACAAAAAGTTTAGAAATTTCTATCTGTTTTATCTGCTTATTTATGTGTTGCTATTTATCGCTTATTTAATTTTTGATGCAAAAACCGAAAAGATGAAAAAAATAGATGTAGGAAGTCAAGTGCCACTATTTGAATTAAAAGATCAGAGAGGTGAACTGTTTAAGATTGGTGAGGTATTGGGTAAAAAAAATCTGGTGATTTATTTCTACCCTAAAGATGATAGTCCTGGGTGTACAAAAGAAGCCTGTTCGTTTCGTGATCAATTTGAGGTATTTGCCGATGCCGATGCCATCATTATTGGAATTAGTGCCCAATCAGAGGAAAGTCATTTTGAGTTTGCTGAAAAGTATCGCTTAAATTATACCCTATTAAGTGACACAGGTAATAAAGTGCGCAAATTATTTGGCGTTCCTTCCAGTTTTTTCGGCTTAATTCCTGGTAGAGTAACTTATGTCGTAAATAAGGAGGGAAAGATAGAGTACCTGTTTAATTCCCAAATTCAAGCCGAAAAACATGTTGATGAAGCTTTACGTATTCTTCAGGAATTAAGATGAATATAACGATACAACTTACTTTTATACTGTTAGGCTACCTATTGGGAGCAATCCCTTTTGGCTATATCTTAACCCGATACCATACGGGTGAAAATATTATGGAAAAGGGTAGTGGTAATGTGGGGTCAACCAATGTGAAAAGAATTGCAGGGAAAAAGATAGCAGTCTTGACTCAACTTTTAGATATGCTGAAAGGATTCTTACCAGTGGCTGTTTGCTTGCTTCTTACCAATAATGAAGAGATTGTTTCAGAGTTTTATATTTACTGTGTTGCATTAGCCTCCATTCTTGGTCACGATTTCAGTATCTTC
This sequence comes from Labilibaculum sp. DW002, assembly GCF_029029525.1. Taxonomy (NCBI): domain Bacteria; kingdom Pseudomonadati; phylum Bacteroidota; class Bacteroidia; order Marinilabiliales; family Marinifilaceae; genus Paralabilibaculum; species Paralabilibaculum antarcticum. Next base: position 58,940 of record NZ_JAKJSC010000011.1, read on the forward strand.
TTAAAGTTCAAAGGCGGAAAGGGTGTTAACACAACTTTGGGAGCTTCGGTTTTAATTGCTCCATTTTCTGTCTTTATCTCAGGAGCCATTTATTTTATTGTGAAATGGCGATTTAAATATGTTTCGCTGGCATCTATTATTCTTAGTATAACACTACCCTTAACTGAATTGATCATTCACGGATTAAGCTCAACATTTTATTATTTGTTAGTTTGCACAATTCTGATTGTTTTCTTGCATCGAACGAATATAGGTCGCTTGTTAGATAGACGGGAGCTTTCACCTTAAAAAGAACTATTATGGCATTTTATCAATTTCAAAAGGAACAATTTATTAAAGCTTCCCTTGAGGATATTTGGGATTTTATAAGTTCGCCACAGAATTTAAAGAAAATTACGCCTCCCCATATGGGCTTTGATATTCGCACACCCAATTTACCCGACAAAATATATGAGGGTATGATTATTAGCTATACGGTTCGTCCTCTTTGGGGTATTCCCACAAACTGGGTAACAGAAATAACACACATAAGGGATAAATCGTATTTTGTAGATGAACAAAGGGTTGGCCCCTATAAGATATGGCACCATCAACACATTATTATGCCTAAAGGAGATGGTGTATTAATGAAAGATATTGTGAGTTATCAGCCACCATTGGGCTGGATAGGGAGTTTAGCTAACACTTTGTTTATTAAAGATAAATTGAACGAAATTTTTGATTTCAGGACCAAAGAACTTGAAAAGATATTTCCATCCTTAGAAACTGTTTAAAAGAAAAAAGCCGCTGAGTAGAAACTCAACGGCTTTTGTATATCAGAAAAAAAAATTCTTATTTACATGCTTCTTGCAAGGCTTTAACCGCACCTTCTAGTTGCTGATCGATTCCTTTATCAATCTTACCCGGCATATTTTTAATGATAACTTCAGGAACAGTTTGATTGTTTTCCATCCATTCCCCTTTTTTATTCTTAGCACTTACAGGAACCGATCCCCAAAGTACTTTCCCATTTTGCAACATTTCCCATCCTGCAAAACTACAAGTTCCAGGAACAGGCATACCAATCATTTTTCCAATTCCTAAATCTTGATATCCACATGCAAAACAAGAGCCATCGCTATATTGAGCCTCTCCAACAAGTGCAACACTTGGCTTAGTCCATCTGTAGTTAGGTTCAAAACCTAAAACTCTGTCTTCAACAGCATAATCAAGAAAACGTACACCAGTCAAAAACATTGATAAGTCACCAACAAGGTCACCACCACCATTAAAACGAGTATCTACAATCAATCCTTTTTTATCAAAATACTTACCCATCGCTTTTTCGTAGATGTCACGATATTTACCATCACTCATTCCAGGTAAATGCACATAACCTAGCTTGCCATTACTCAATTTCTCTACATCAGCCTCATTCATCTTAATCCAACGATCATACAATAAACCACTTTCTTTTCTTAATGAAATTGGTTTCATTGTAATGTCCTGAGATTTTTTAGTTGCAGGATCGTAAACATGTAGCAGTGTAATTTGACCTGCTTTACGATTTAAGTATTTCGCAAAATCAACATTGCTATCTATACTAACACCATCAATATGCTGAATAATCATTCCCTTAGAGACTTTCAGACTCTGCTTGTCCAAAGGACCACCTTTCATGATCTCATCAATCTTGATTCCTTCTCCTTTGTAAGAGTAGTCAATAAAGATTCCCAATGAAGCTGTTTTATCTCCGTTAGACATTCCACCATAGTAACGAGCTCCACAGTGAGATACATTCAATTCTCCTAACATCTCTGATAATAACTCAGAGAATTCAAAGTCGTTACCTACCGAACCTAACTTAGCTTGATAATTTACCTTAAGAGCATCCCAATCAACACCATGGTAATCCGAAATGTAAAACATCGATTTTACTCTCTTCCAAACATGATTGAACATTTGCTGACGTTCTGCAGTTACATCAAGTGTCATTTCTCCACTAATCGAAACAGGCTTAGTAGATTTCGCAGCCAAATCAACCTTAGACATACTTCCATCAGCTAAAAGGAAAAGATTTTTCATTTTCTTATCCCAAATTAAGCTTCCACTTTTGGCACCTAATTTAATTAGCATTTTGGTTGCCTTTGTTCTTAATTTAGTTGTCCAAAGGTTATATCCCTTTTCAAACTTAGCCAGATAATAAAGATCTTCTCCATCTTTTGAAAGTACAGCATCTGCTAATTTTGCAGAATGAATGGTCAATCGTTTTTTACGATCTTTCAATCCTTCCCAATCGAATGTAAGCGTGCTATCTTTTTTCACCTCATCCTTTTTAGCATCATCTTTCTTCTTCGATTTTTTCTTATCCTTATCAACTTTTTTCTCAGCCTCCTTTTTGGCTTTTTCTTTCGCTTCTTTTTCTTTCTTTTCGATTTCTTTTAACAAAGCGTAATCATCCTTGCTCATGTTAAATCGATCCCAAGAATCTTTGGTAAAGAACATGGTATAAACATCCATTTGGCGAGAACCACTGTTGGCATATGAACGCAATCCGTGACGATCACTAAACCACAACATTTGCTTGCCACCATTTACCCAAATAGGACTAGCATCACCATAACCACTTTCGGTAAGGTTGATCATTTCTTGCTTTCCATCCGCCGAAATTAGAACCACTTCGCTATTGGCTAGCACTGGAGAATACTCTACCAATAACCATTTGCTATCTGGACTCCAAGAAAAATACTGATCGCCATCTCCCATGTAGAATAGTTGATCACCATTCATAATGGTACGGATCTTTTTACTCTCAATATTATAAATCTTCAATGATCTTTTGTTCTCAATAAAAGCGATCTCTTTTCCATCAGGAGAAAATTTAGGCTGATAATTTTCATTCTCGTTGACAATTACTGGCTCTTCTTTCAACAAGGTTGAAGCATAAAAATATGGTTCTGTATCGCTTACTTTTTTACTCTGATAAATTCCCCATTTGGCATTTCTTTCACTTGCGTAAAGAATGCTCTTTCCATCAGGAGAAAAGCTAACAAAACGTTCCTCTGCAGGAGTTGTTGTAATTCGCTTTGTCATTTTCGCCTCTACAGAAGAAACAAAAACTTCTCCTCTAGCAGTATAAGCAATCTCTTTTCCGTCAGGAGAAACAGCCATTTCTTTCACATTTCCTCTTACCGAGATAATTTGCTCGTTGTTGTTTTTTCCTTCGGTGTTGATCTTTACATTTACCTTTTGCTGATTTCCATCAGTCATGGTAAACAACTCTCCATTATGAGTATAGCAAAGCGCTCCGTTGTTTGCCATACTTAAATAGCGAACCGGATGCATTTTGAAATCAGTTATCTGTTCCTTGTTAGCAGGATTATCCAATGCCAATTTATGAACATTAAAACATCCACTTTCTTCGCTTAAATAATAGATACTCTTTTCATCAGTACTGTAAACAGGATTTCTATCTTCACCATTAAAACTAGTGATCATCGTGTGTTTATTCGCCTTTTTATCGTATTTCCAGATATCACGCGTAATGGCAGAAGTGTGATGCTTACGAAATTCGTTTTCACCACCTTTTTTATCATGATAAATCATTTGATTACCATCCTTACTCACCTGAATATCTTCAGCAGGAATTGTCCAAATTTGATCAACACGTCCTCCATTGGCAGCAACCTGATACAACTCTGGTTGCGATCTTGTTGGGTATTGACGATGACTGGCTGCATCTAATCTTTGAGCTCCAAAAATCACATTCTTGTCATCATTGCTAAATGAATATGGATATTCATTAGTTGAATGGTAAGTTAAACGCTTGGCTGCTCCACCATTTGCATTAATCACAAAGATGTCGAAGTTTCCATATCGCTCCGATGCAAAAGCAATTTTGCTTCCATCGTGACTCCAAACTGGCATAAAATCGTGTGCTTTATGAAAGGTAAGTGGGCGCGCTTCGCCTCCTTTTGACGCTACCAAATATAGATCTCCCTTGTTGGCAAATACAATCTGTTCTCCATTCGGAGAAATTGCTGCATAACGTATCCATTCAGCATTACCGATAGCCGAAACGAATCCGCTCAATAATACAGCGAATAGTAAAATAAAAGTTCTTTTCATTAGTGTGTGTGTCTTGTTAAAAAATACAGACAATAGAGTGATTTGTTAAATTCTAGTGCCTGAGGATAAAATTAGATAAAAATTTAAACCTAATGTTTTAAAGGCACAATTAATCGGGCTTTCTTTGATGTGTTATTGAATTTTGGTGTGGAAATTCAGCTTATAAAGCTATAAAAATTTCAAGAAGTATAAGCACAAATGTAAAATAAGAATATCACGAAATACCTTTTTGGAAATTCGTTGGACAATACAAAAAGCTTTACCACAGAGAAAATAAACTGAACAATCCATTAAAAATAATCACCACAGAGAGCACTGAGCTACACAGAGAAAAAAAACACTAAGAAAATCAGAATCCGCAGGATTCAAATGTTTATAGGACGAATAATACAATATGAACATATGACCCCGATGGGGTCAAATATCCTCTTTCCCACCAAATGCTATAAACATCAAATCCCTCTGGGATTACCACAAAGGACAAAGAAAATAGTTAACCACCAAGGCAAACAAAGTACAGCACGAAGAACACAAAGGAAATTAATTGTATTGTCCAAACAAGCAAGTATGGAATGAGCAACGCAGGTGGGGAACCCATAGGTGAAAATGATGACAAAAAAGAAATTCTGTGGAGTGAGGAACGAACTACACTATTATTTCTTTTCATCATTGATCCGTAATGGGTCACCGAGAGCTCTCTCCTAGTCCCGAAATCTTTCGGGATTGTTTACTTTTCATCAATGTACCGAACAAAGTGAGATCATGAATGCCCGTGAAAATTATGAATGAATCAAAAGTAAAAGTCTGTCCAACTTGAGGACAAAATAAAAGGTATTACTGCAAAGCAATACATTCACCACAGAGGGCACTGAGGAACACAAAGAAAAAAAATTAACCACAAAGGAAAATGAAGTACATCACGAAGTAACTCAAAGGGAATAATTGCACGACCCATTAAAAACATTTACCACAGAGAGCACTGAGTTACACAGAGAAAAAAAACACGCTAAGAAAATCAGAATCCGCAGGATTCAAATGTTTATAGGACGAATAATGCAATATGAACATATGACCCCGCTGGGGTCAAATATCCTCTTTCCACCAAATGCTATAAACATCAAATCTCTCTGGGATTAGCAAAAATCACAGACAAATTTCTGACAATATTCTCTAATTGTACTTGGTTACAATTTCATCAATTTTAGATAGGTCTTTTTTGATCCACTCTGCTAGAAAGTATTTATTAGCTTCCTCCGTCATCTCCATAGCCAATTGTTTAATTCTGTCTATATTTTTTTGATTTGGAGTTTGTGTCTGCAATTTATCGTATGCAATTACTAACTCTTTTTTTGCACTAAATTGATCTAAGGGTGTTAGAATAGCATGCTTTAGCATCTCATCAATTGTGCTGATCACAGCTTCATAATCTTTAAAGTCATTTAGAATACTAATTTTAGTATCATACGCCGAATTATATTTGGGTCTGTTCTCAATATATTTATTAACAAACTCCAAGGCTTTATCTTTATTCCCAAGATTACTATAACAAACGGCAGTCAATCTATTTTTTTTGGCAGATTCAAGTGTCGAACTTTTTGCATATTCGATTAAAGCCCTATAATACTCATTATCACGTTTCTTTTTCCCACCAAAACTCTCTCGATGCCATTTGGAAAAAGCTAACTTGCTATTTAAATCTTTTAAAGCTTGGCTAGCTTTCGCTTCTTTAAAAACAGAAACCTTTTCACTTGCAATATCATATTCTAAGAACTGTCCTAATCCAGCTAATCTTTCAGCATATGAGAAATATATTTTATTGTTCGTGTTATCCATAATGCAGCTCTTAACAGTCATGTCATTATTTATGCCAATGTAATATGGATCATGCTCTAGGTGATAGTATTCAGTTGACGACACCATTTTGTAAGCTTTCTCAACTAAATTGTTATCGTTAATTTTCTGATTGAGTTCTTTCAATTTATCTTCTCTAGCGATATTCCAATCTTTGTGCTCACTAATAGAACTATATTCAAATCGTCCTTCATCAGATAATGAAAGATTGGTAACCGCTATCATATTGTCTTTCATGTCATTTTTAATCATCCTACCGCGTGACAATTCATAAACAGCTGCCAAATGATCTTTTTTACTCCCTACTGTAATGAACCAGCCATGAGTACTATAAGTTTTAAATAGTTCATCCACTTCAGATAATTCGTCGGCATTCTCCATTACCTGTCTTAATTTATAAGGCATTGGCATATCGATGCTGTAATCACTTCCTTTTTTCCCATCTGGAACGGAGCTATAATTGCTATTAATTGACATACTCAATCCTTTATGGTTCATACCTGTGTAGGCTGCAGGATAACTTACAAATGACAATATTGTGCTTGGTATTTTTCCTTTACGATGATAATTTACAATCAGTGGGTAATGAGTAAATATTTCAATATTTGGCCAATCTAAATTCCGGCCATGAATAATTCCCTCTTCATTTTTTAACACGAAAGAAGTACAACTGATATCGAAAAATAGTTGTGGAAAATAAGCCATTGTTTTTACTTCTCGAATATTCAAATCACAACCTGCTGCCATTCCCTCTAATTCTTCAATAAATTCCCTTGGCATCCTTTTCTCTATCTTTCTAATTTTAGATTTCAAAACTTTTTTAGCAATCCATTTTTTCAAAAAGAATTTCCCAACAAAAGAATCTATAATGCTATCAACTTTTACATCCAAATCAAGAATTTGATCGTTCATCAGAACTCCATATTGCAGCCCCATTTCAAACGACTCCCCTTTAACCGTTAAAAAAGGCACTCCTTCTTTTACAAACAAGCTTCCTTCATGAAAAGTTCTTACACCATTGTTCTCCTCATATTTATACTCTTGCGAAAAAACAAGTCCGGAATAAAAAACACAAATAAGAAGTAAGAGTAATTGCTTTATTTTCATGGCAGTTAAAATGATATTGAATGAATAGTAAAAAAACACAATAGCTAGTAAAAATCACATGTTTTCAAATCGATTTCATTGTAAATTTATAAGATTGAAAACATACATAATAAACCTAAGGTGTAAATGTACATAATTTTATCCCTGAAGACGAAAACCCAATGGTTTTATAATAGAATACAACAAAATCTCCCCTCTATTAAGCCGTATTTATCGATGCATGTACACAGGGCATTTCTATTTTTGTATTACAAAAGCTACACAATTAATAAAAAGAAGATATAATGAGTAAGAAGTTATTTATTGTTGCATTAGTACTGATGCTTGTAAGCAATCATAGCATTGGTCAGAAGAAATACAAAGCCGACTGGGAATCTCTAAAAACTTATGAGATACCACAATGGTATAAAGATGCTAAATTTGGAATTTTCATTCATTGGGGCCCAACAACAGTACCGGCAAACAATGCGGAATGGTACGGATTTCATATGTGGAACGAAGGTGAAGTTGATGCTCTTGGAAATCCAAGTAAAAAAGCTTCGAGTGCCTACAATTTCCACAAGGAAAACTTTGGTGACCCTGCCGAATATGGATACACCAAATTCATTCCAGAATTTAAAGCTGAAAATTTTGACCCAAAAGAATGGATTGACCTGTTTGTTGAAGCAGGAGCAAAATATGTTGTACCCGTAGGAGAACATTGCGATGGATTTGCCATGTACAATTCAAAAATTACACGATGGAACTCGGTAGAAATGGGACCAAAAAAAGATATTGTTGGTGAACTGTTCTCGGAAGCACGAAAACAAGGTTTAAAAGTGGGTACTTCTTCGCATTATGCTTACGGTTGGCACTGGTGGACTTACAAAGACAAATTCGAAACTACAAATCCTGAACTAAGAGATTTTTATTGGGATGCTCACGATCGTTGGGAACCTGCATCAAAAGAATGGGTGAAAAATTGGTACAACCGCACCATGGATATGATGACGCAATACCAACCTGATCTATTATGGTTCGACCTTGGATTTTGTGAGCCTGCTTATGAAGATGCCCGCAAAAAAATACTAGCCAATTACTACAATCAAGGTTTGAAAAACGATCAGGAAGTTGTATTGAACTACAAAAACATCCAATGGAAACCGGTACCTGATGGTGCTGCAGTATTGGATTTGGAAAGTGGAAAGCTTGACAGAATCCGTAAAGATGTTTGGCAAACGGACATGAGTTTAGGCGGCTGGCGTTGGGGATATTGTGAGCCTTATGAAATGCGAGATGCAAGTAATTATATACAAGACCTGATCGATATTGTAAGTAAAAATGGCGTTCTATTGCTAAATGTTGCTCCTAACAAACATGGCGTTATTCCTGATGACCAGAAAGCAATTTTAAGAGATATTGGGGGATGGTTAAAAGTAAATGGTGAAGGAATCTACGAAAGTGTACCGTTTACCGTTTTTGGACAAGGACCAACTAATGCCGAGATGCGCATTCATGCAAACATACACGAAAAAGGTTTTACTTCAGATGATTTCCGTTATACCCAAAACGAACAGAATATCTACGCTTTTTGGATGAAAGCAGACGATAGAAAAGTAATTTCCTTGGATGCATTTGGTTCTGAAAATCGAATCATTAATGATGCCATTAGCAAGGTAAGTCTGTTAGGATACGATTCCGAAATAAATTGGATTCAACAAAAAAATGAGTTGGTTATTCAACTACCTGCAAATTTTTCATCTAAAAACCCTCCTTGTTTTAAAATAGAACTGGAAGCAATGCCAAGTGATATTTTTAATACCAAAAAATAAGAATACGAGGAACTAAATTCCCAAAACAATGTAACTAATAAGCTCAGATTAAAAATCTGAGCTTATTTTGTTTTAAAATCTCAACTTTCTTTATGGGAAACTGAGATTACACGATCCATTAAAAGCATTCACCACAGAGAGCACCGAGGAAAACAGAGAAAAAAGATATAACCACCAAGAAAAACGAAGTACAGCACAAAGAGCACAAAGGGAATTATTACACGATCCATTAAAACAATCACCACAAAGGAACACCGAGCTACACAGAGAAAAAACACGCTAAGAAAATCAGAATCCGTAGGATTCAAATGTTTATAGAACCAATAATGTAATATGAACATATGACCCCGATGGGGTCAAATAACCTGATTTCTCTAAATCCTATAAACATGAAATCCCTCTGGGATTACCACAAAGGACAAAGATCATAGATAACCACCAAGGCAAACAAAGTCCATCACGAAGAACACAAAAAAATTAATTACACAATCCATTAAAAACAATCACCACAGAGGCACCGAGGGACACAGAGAAAAAACAAAGCTGCACTAAGATCCGCATTAGAAAAAAAACACGTTAAGAAAATCAGAATAATGGAGCGTTAAAAAAACTGGCATGTTTGAGGAACGTTAGACACGAATCCCGATTTTTCGGGACCAGCGAAGCTGGGTGGCTAAAAGGACGAGTTCCAGGTTTTAGCGAAATGATCTGATTTTTAGTGATTTTTTCTTCTGCGGTAGATTTTTGTTTACTTTTCATCAATGTACCGAACAAAGTGAGATCATGAATGCCCTTGAAAATTATGAATGAATCAAAAGTAAAAGTCCGTCCGACTTGAGGACAAAGCAAAAGGTATAAAACCAAGATGAATAATTGCGCTATTCCTTAAAAACAATCACCACCGAGAGCACTGAGGAACACAGAGAAAAAAGTTTAACCACAACGGAAAACGAAGGACAGCACGAAGTAACACAAAGAAAATTAACTGCACGATCCATTAAAAACATTTACCACATAGAGCACTGAGGAACACAGAGAAAAAAATAACCACCAAGGCAAACAAAGTCCATCACGAAGAACACAAAGGAATTAATTACACAATCCATTAAAAACAATCACCACAGAGAAGCACTGAGCTACACAGAGAAAAAAATAACCACCAAGAAAAACGAAGTCCATCACGAAGAACACAAAGCAAAAGGTATAAAACCAAGATGAATAATTGCGCTATTCCTTAAAAACAATCACCACCGAGAGCACTGAGGAACACAGAGAAAAAAGTTTAACCACAACGGAAAACGAAGGACAGCACGAAGTAACACAAAGAAAATTAACTGCACGATCCATTAAAAACATTTACCACATAGAGCACTGAGGAACACAGAGAAAAAAATAACCACCAAGGCAAACAAAGTCCATCACGAAGAACACAAAGGAATTAATTACACAATCCATTAAAAACAATCACCACAGAGAAGCACTGAGCTACACAGAGAAAAAAATAACCACCAAGAAAAACGAAGTCCATCACGAAGAACACAAAGCAAAAGGTATAAAACCAAGATGAATAATTGCGCTATTCCTTAAAAACAATCACCACCGAGAGCACTGAGTTACACAGTGAAAAAACACGCTAAGAAAATCAGAATCAGTAGGATTCAAATGTTTATAGAAACAATAATTTAGTATGAACATATGACCCCGATGGGGTCAAATAACCTGCTTTCTTCAAATCCTATAAACATGAAATCCCTCTGGGATTAATTCACTACCCAAAAGTGTTAGTGCGAAAATAAAATAAACCTACGATAGCTTTCAAAATCCCTATAAACACTAATCCGTATCAATACACGCCTTTTCCGTATCATGAGAAAAGGCTTCCGTATCATTAGAATTACTTTCCGTATCACATGTTGAGGCTTCCGCATCACTGGAAAGTCTTTCCGTATCATAAAAAACACCCTTCCGTATCACGGGGAAGTGCTTCCGTATCAATAAGGATATACTTCCAAATGATACGGAAAGCAATAATTAGCGTACGGATAAAATGATTGATGTAACGGAATACAATTCTAGGCGAACGGAACATTATCTACGGGTAACAAAAATACTATTGAACGATACGGATGAATCCACCTCACGTACAAGCATAAAAAATGGAACGCATTTCTGCCCTCCAAACTCTTATATTAATATAGGTGTGAATGTCTATTTACATTTGCTCTGCGGTAAGCAGATAAACGTTCTCTATTGTACTTGCTACTATATACTTTGCGTTTTTCATCATTATTTCGGAACACAAACTGGCCATAAGATCGAATTTCATCTACGAGTTCTTTGCACAAGGTGTAAGCCTTGTCTCTGGTCAACTTCAAATCATCTGCGAAATACATTCTGCCATTAATATCTCCTAACAAACTACCCATTTCGTCGGCCATTTGAGTAGCGGTATCCAATTCTGCCAAGTCAAAATTAATGGCTTGTAACAATTCTGCATTTTCCCTTCCCAAGACTGCTAAATTTGCCATATCTTGAATCATATCCGCCTTTGATTTCCCTTCCTTAATTCCATTCAACTTTCTTAGCAAAAATTCATTGCCTCTAAATGCAAATCCCATGTAATCAATCAATTTACTGCGAAGTTTATGCATTTCAGGAGCTTCATTTCGCCACCACTCTTCACGTTTCTGCTTTTCGGTTTTCTTGGTTTCCCAATTCGATTGTGCAGTTCGTAAAGCTCCGGTTAGCGATAGCAAACGATCCAACTTTAAAACATCAAAATTAACTTTTTGTAACAAAGGTAAATCGATACTTGCATGAGTATGCAATGCCTCTGCTTCGTTAATAAAAACCTTGTAGGGTATTCTGCAATATTGAATTTTTTCTTCAGCGACTGCTGTAATTTCTTCCAGATGATCTAGTAAGTTTTGTTGATCTGACATAATAATAAACTTAGACTATAAATATTCCCTCACCCCACTAATCTAACCCTCAAAATGATTTTAAATAACTGTCACAACCCCACAACCATTTTTTTAATAAGAATAACGAAACTAATCAATTATAGTTAAACAATAAAACTTTTCCTCACACAATTACAAGTAATAAAACAAAGACAACACATCTACTTACAAGAAGTTATTATACCTCATCCATAGCCTTTTCAGCTTCCACAACCAGTAGCACACCTAGAAATTAAACCAATGACAAACAAGTCTATCACACACAATTGACACGACAATACAAAACAGTCTAAAACCTACTATCTCGACTCTAAAAGGGTAAATAGTAATCCTTTTTATGATTTCTTGATTTGCTTGGGAAAGATTAGTACTTTCAATGGCTATTAAATATAAAAGGTGCACATTACCGCCCTATATGGGTCGAGTATTACACTTTTACTTGTGTCTAATTAAGGTCGACGAAAACTAAATTGCGAACAAATAAATGTAAAATGGATATTGATTTTAAACAATGGCAGTATTTTCAAAGTTTGGAAGATGATTTTATTAGAACTCTGCGGTTTGTTGAATTAGACTCTTCAAATTTAGAAACTCACTCTATTGAATTTTCAAAACTACTTTTACTAATTGGTGCAGAATTCGAATCAGTTTCAAAAGAGTTAATTAAAACAGTCGATCCTGAAATGAAAGTTGGAGATATTGCAGAAATTAAGGGTGGAATACTCACAAACTTTAAAAAAATCTGCAAGAATGAAGTTAGAATCAGCAATTATAAAATGACAATTTTTCCATTTGAAAATTGGGATAATGGCGGACAACTAGATTGGTGGAATTCTTATAACAACCTTAAGCATAATAGACTTAAAAATTTTGAAAATGCTAACCTAGGAATGACTCTAAATGCAATTGGAGGTTTATTGATTGTATTAGTTTATCTCTATAGGTATAGAAATGAATTCAAACATTTAATGACAAATAATGATTTTATGGCAACAGATGGAATGGGACAAAATTATGTTGTTCTGTCGAATAAAGACATTGCCGATAAGATAGATAATAACTAAACACAAGACAGTTATGAATAATACAAAATTACTATATAGCTCCAAATATCCATTTGTTGCATACTTGTGTTGTGTGTTGTTTTTCCTTGCCATATTTTATTTCTCTTATCACATAATTTTTGGAGAAATGCCAATTCTGAGTGGAATAGTGTATACCATAATTTCCTTATTGGGTATTGAGATAATGTTTTGCAGTCATTCTGGTAAGGTTGAACTTACCAACAATGCACTAACCGTAACCTACTTCTTCCCTTGGTATGAAAATACAACCTATAAATTCAGAAAGATTAAGAATATTGAAACTAGTAGTTTCTTAAAATACAGGCCTTATTCAATTGTATACTTTGAAGATGACAAAGATAATAAGTACTCCTTTAAAATAACTACAAATAATGGTTTCGGACAGGGTATTGAAAAGTTGGAAGATATTATCAAATCAAAATATGGGCTTTATTGAGGATTGAAAGATAAAAATCACGTGTGCACAATAAAAGTTAAATTGTCATGGGCACAGAAGACCAAAAAACTAAGAAAAACCAATAAACGCAAAAAAAGCAGACTAACAATATGAGACTGATTCAAATTATTTTAATAATATTCATTTTTACTTCTTGCACTACAAAAGGAAAAAAGAATAATTCCGAAACAAGGCAAGTGAGTCTACCAGAAAAAACAGCTATACCTGACACTCAGAAAATAGCAGATCATAAGCCTATAGAAGTTAAATCAAAAGAAAAAATTAGTCTTTATTTGAATGGCGTTTACGAGTATGTTTATCCAAATAACACTGATAACTTAAAGGAAAATCATTATTTAGCTTTTAAGAAAACAAAGAATATAACTGAAGGATGGTATTACGGAACATCAGATGAATTTGATAAAGCTAGAGAAGGTTATTTACCTGGTTTTTTTGTGTCTAAAATTCGGAATTTATCTACACGTGGAGATTCATTATTTTTTGAAATTACAACAGGATATAATAAGTGTTTTTCAAAGTCATTCCCTATAGGAATAATTGATAGCACAGAGATAATTCAGACTAATGAGAAATGGAATGATTTTGAGGCAGACCATGATTTAAAATATGCTGGAAAATTAGATGGTTTAGAAATTGAAATGTTTGTCGATGGTGAATTAAGAAAATATAGAAAGCGAAAAAATCGTTTTCATATTGGAATAGACAATTTTGATGAAAATAAATGCCTATCCGAACCATTGATTGCCTTAAGTGAAAACATAGAAAATTTAAACGATTCCATCATGTTTAATTTCTTAAATACCTTTAGTGTAATATGTGCAAATAATATAGAATTTAGCCAATGGAGTAATGAATTACTTTTTAAGGTGATGGATAAAGAACCAGCTTTATTTGTGAAAATATTATCTAATAATATTGAATTACTGGACACTTCTGCAATTTACAGAGAAATGAGAGCTCCACTGTATGATTTGATCGATGTTAATTCTATAAGTCAACAGATATCGATTCTTGAAATAGAAAATGATTTAAAAGAAGATCTAATGAAAAAACTAGCAGGCAAATAATTAATGAGCCCAAGAAACTAAGCAAAACCGTTAGGCAAATATTTAAAAAGAAAAAACAGCCCACCTAATGTTAAAAAGAATCAGCATTCAACTATTACTGAGCACTACTTTAATTTTTTCCGGTTTTGGATTGCAATTTTGTAAAAATTCATTCTTGACTAATTTTGGTTTCATAATATTATCGTTAGGTTTAATTGGTCTATTTATTTGCCCAATAATAAATCATATTAGAAAGCAGAACAACACAAAAGCATTAGGTTGGTATTTAATCATTTTTTCGGTTGTAAATATTATTCGCCATTTTGAAGACTGGTATATTTTGATGCATCTACAAGAATTTATTGAATCAGCCTATTTTAGAAGTCATTATATTTACGCTACTGGACTATTTATTTGGCTATTAGCATCAGCTTATGTTTGGACTGTTTCTATCAAGTTTGTTCGAGTGAATTATACACTAAGTGACATTTTCAAAAATAATAGGACGAAAATTTTATTAACCATTCTAATTATTCTTTTCGTTTTAGAAATTCCTATATTTAATTGGCATGGTGACTTTACAGGACAAATACATGGACATTCATTTTGGAATAATAATCATATACACTGATAAACAATTACTAACAAAAATAGAATTGTTATGGCCGTTGGTCCCAAAGTCCCCATATTGATCGTTGAGTTCAATTAGTCTCAACGTATCTGGACCAGCAAACCAATTAAACTTATCTTGATCAAAGTATAAATTATTAAGCACAAAGAATATGAAAAAAAAGAACTGGACAATCCGGCTGGGAATATTTCTGATTATTTTCTGTATCCCATTTTTTCTATTTATAGCTATTATGCCATTTCTCGAAATGGAAGCTAAAACCAAAATTACGCTCTCAACCATATCTTTAATAATTGGTGAAATCTTATTTTGGTCAGGTGGAATACTGGTTGGCAAAGAACTTTTTGGAAAATACAAATCTTACTTCAACCCTAAAAACTGGTTCAAAAAAGAAGATCAGGATAAGGAATAATACACCCGCTAGCAGGGGATTTAAGGAATAGAATGATGCTAAAGCAAAACTAGGAATATTTTAAATTCAGTTGGCTAAAGCCAAACTGCAATAGATAAAAAAACACAAAGCATTTACTGATGCAAGTAGAAAACAAGAATATTTATTACTCTTATTTTCAGTTATGCGCAATTAAAAAGACATTAACAATGAGATACTTCTTAATAGGAATTATTATTTGCATCACTTCAAGTTGCAAATGGTCTAATGCAGAATTAGGCAAAAATTATTTTTATTTAGACAAAGACGAAGCTATTGATGTTGGCTATCCTGGTGGTGCAATTATCTACAAATCATCTGAAAAATATTATTTCAAAAACATTATTATATCAGGTGATGTGCTTAAAGTAAATTCTGACAATGATTTCATCATTGTAAAGCAGAGACCCAAGAGCGAAACAGATAAGACATATTATTACATTATTGAAAAGAAGGGTGACATTGTTCATGGTCCTTTAAGTTCTGACTCTTTAAGCCTTATGAAAAAAATGTTTGAAGTAAAACTAGAATTATAACTACACAAAACAATTTAGCATCATCATAGTAATCCTATTAAAGATAATCAGAAATGAAATTAAACATTTTTCAATATTTGATTTTTACATTACTGATTTCAGCATGTGCAAACCAAGAAAAAGAATACGGCTATGTTGAAAAGGGAAAAGACAGTTTGCAAGTTTCACTCCAGATAAAAGACTTTAATAACTATGGTAATTTAGTTGATCGCATTCGCCAAATAACTTGTAACGATAGCATTCCTACAATTGTTATTAAAAATAATAATCTCGTACGAAACATACACCTTTCAGAAAATTGCGAACCTATAAAATTTGATCCTAGAGGCAAACACTATATTACTTTCGTTCAAGGAAAAGCCTATCACAATAAATGCTCAAAGGAAATCAGTTTAGATTCATTAAAAAGCATATTAATCAACGACTTCTCCTACTTTAGAACATCTAATAAATCAGAAGAACCTAATAGCTATTTGGTAATTATAGAATCAAAACGAAATGGAAATGTTAATGGAATTGAAAAATTCTTAAACGAACTAACTAATGAGTTTGATGAATTAAATACAAATCTAAACTTGAATATTTCATTTTGGGAAGTTGTTCCTCATATACCTCCTCCTCCTAAAATCTAAACTGTATTAAAATAATATGCAATTTCCTTAATTACAAAGGCGACTCATAATTCAAAACCACAAAATCGAGTATTTTAGCAGCCAAGCTAGCTGTGGTCATATCTCTATCGAGGGATGGATTTAATTCTGCAATATCGAAAGCAATTACCTTTTTCGTTGCGAACAAAAAACTCAGCAACTTAAACACAAAATAAGGCGTAAAACCCAGTGGAGATGGCGCACTTACACCTGGTGCATAAGCCGACGAAAAGCCATCCATATCTATTGTAATGTAAAGGTAATTATTGTTCGCAATGATTGGGGCCAACTTCTTTTTTAGGCTCTCCATTTCTATTGCCGATGATTCACAATCGTAATTAATCGAATAATTGATGTGCTCCCTTTCCGCGATATCAAACAGTTCTTTTGTGTTGGATTGTTGTTGAATACCGATCGCATAATAATCTACATTCTCGCCTTTTTCATGATATTCTGAAATGATCTGATTGAAAGGTGTTCCCGAATTACTCTTCCCCTCAACTGGACGAAGGTCGAAGTGCGCATCGAAATTAATGATGCCTACCCTCTGCTTTTTAGAATCCTTAATCGCATCACGAATTCCCATGTAATGTGCATAGGACATGTCGTGCCCTCCACCAATTCCAATAGGGAATATATTCTCTTTTACGAGATCAGAGATGGCATTGGCAAATAACTCCTGACTTGCTTCCATATCATCATCATTACAGATAATATTTCCTGCATCAATTACTCGTTTGGCTTCAAAATGGATGGGTAGCTTAGCCAAGCGATCGCGAACTGCTTTTGGGCCTTCATGAGCACCAATTCGACCTCGATTTCTTCGAACTCCCTCATCACAAACATAACCCAAAAGTGCTATATCAATCTTCTCTGCATTTTCTGGCTGGTTTTTTAAATCATCCCAGTTTACAAATTCAATTTGCTGATGCCAGTATTGGTTTCCCATGTCTGGATTTGATTTTCTACCTTCCCAATATCCTTTTTCTGCTGGACGATATTCAGCATTAATATCCATTTTATCCACAAATTCTAACTGTTTATTATGAAATGAGCCTGTCGAAAATTTTATTGTTATCCTAATCCCGAAAGCCATTGGGATGTCGTAGAATACTGAATATTCAGCTTTACGATATTTCTCCTTGTTCTAAAACCGAACGGGCTTTTACTTTTCTCCTTAGATGAGAAAAGTAAACAAAAGAATCAAGTCAATCGGATACTGTTCACCATTCCAAATCAACAAAATACCACGACTCGCGTCCGATTGACAAATCCCGCATGAAATTTCTTACTAAAAAAGCAATAAGATCGCTTTACAAATACATCTAAACCAATTGGGTATATATGAAATTGGTTCAGGAAATTCCTGAACCAATTCTATTTTCATTTATCGAATCTATTCCTTAAAAAAGGTCGTTCAGTAAGTTGTCTTCAACTAGGTTTGGAATGGTAACTTTCAAACTAGGTGTACGTTCCATCTCGCGCTTAATAGCGAACATAGCTTCATCGTTACGAGCCCATGAACGACGTGCAATACCATTATTTACATCGTAAAATAACATGCTTTTCAGGCGAGCATCAGCTTCTGGAGTTCCATCAAGTAACATTCCGAAACCTCCATTAGATACTTCACCCCAACCTACACCACCACCATTGTGGATTGATACCCAAGTCGCACCTCTAAAGCTATCTCCAATCACATTGTGAATAGACATATCAGCCGTAAACTTAGATCCGTCGTAAATATTTGATGTTTCTCTGTATGGCGAGTCAGTACCACTCACATCATGATGATCACGACCTAAAACAACTGGTCCAATTTTACCAGCAGCAATGGCGTTATTGAAAGCTTCAGCAATCTTAGAGCGTCCTTCAGCATCAGCATATAAAATACGTGCCTGAGAACCAACAACCATTTTATTTTGCTTTGCCTCTTTAATCCAAGTGATGTTATCTTGCATCTGCAATTGAATCTCTTCTGGAGAATTCTCCTTGATCTCCTGTAGAACTTGCATCGCAATCTCATCAGTCATATCCAAATCTTCTGCTCTACCCGATGCACAAACCCAACGGAATGGTCCGAAACCATAGTCGAAACACATAGGTCCTAAAATATCCTGAACGTATGATTTGTATCTGAAATCGATACCATTATCAGCCATAATATCAGCACCAGCACGAGAAGCTTCCAATAAGAAAGCATTTCCGTAATCGAAGAAATAAGTTCCTTTAGCTGTATGATTGTTTATAGATGCAGCCTGACGACGAAGTGAAGCCTGTACTTTTTCTTTGAATACTTCCGGCTCTTCACGAATCAAACGGTTGGCCTCATCAAATTCAACATCAACTGGATAGTAACCACCAGTCCATGGAATATGTAGCGAAGTTTGGTCAGAACCAACGTGAATAAAGATATTCTCTTTATCGAAACGTTCCCACACATCAACCACATTACCAATAAAGGCAATAGATACAACTTCTTTAGTTTCCTGAGCTTGTTTTACACGCTTAATTAGATCGTCCATATTGTCAATCAATACATCAACCCAACCTTGCTCATGACGCTTAGTAGCTGCCTTAGGGTTCACCTCTGCACCAATTGTGATACATCCGGCAATATTACCCGCTTTAGGTTGAGCACCACTCATACCACCTAAACCGGCAGTTAAGAAAATCTTTCCACCAGGAGTCTCTCCTTTTTTCAAGATTTTACGGAAAGCATTCATCACCGTAATTGTTGTTCCATGAACAATACCTTGTGGACCAATGTACATGAAAGAACCTGCAGTCATTTGCCCGTATTGTGAAACACCTAAAGCATTGAATTTCTCCCAATGATCAGGCTTCGAATAGTTAGGTATAACCAAACCATTTGTAACAATTACTCTAGGCGCACCTTTAGATGATGGAAAAAGCCCCATAGGATGACCTGAGTACATATGCAATGTTTGCTCATCAGTCATCGTCGCCAAATATTCCATAGTAAGTAGGTATTGCGCCCAGTTTTGGAACACAGCACCGTTACCTCCATAAGTAATCAACTCCTCTGGATGCTGAGCTACAGCAGGATCCAAGTTATTTTGCATCATCATCATGATACCTGCAGCTTGTTGAGATTTAGCAGGATAATCTTGAATTGGACGAGCGTAAATTTTATATTCAGGCTTGAATCGGTACATATATATACGACCAAAGTCTAATAACTCCTGTGCAAATTCAGCGGCAAGTTCTTTATGCCAAGGCTTTGGAAAATAACGCAAAGCATTACGAATAGCCAATTGCTTTTCCTCTACTGATAAAATATCCTTTCTCTTTGGTGCTCTATTAGCATCCTTTGGATAAGCCTTCTTTGCTGGTAATTCAGATGGAATTCCTTGCAAAATCTGTTCTTGAAATGTCATCTTCTAAGTCTTATTATTTCACAACAAAAGCTCTGTTCTTTACAAATTCTATCATTGCATTGATATCATCTTTCAACACACGATCATCTTCCAATTTCGCAACCTTACTTCTAATGATTTTGAAATTCTCGGTCATGATATCTGAAAAATGATTTGGGCTTCTAAACTCTAAAGCTTGAGCCGCATACATCAACTCAATTGCAAAGATTTTTTCGATATTACCCAAAATCTGATTGAATTTACGACCAGAAATAGATCCCATAGAAACGTGATCTTCCTGTCCTAATGAAGTTGGAACACTATCGGCTGATGGAGGGAAACAAAGTGATTTGTTTTCTGTAACCAAAGCTGCTGTTGTGTATTGAGGAATCATGAAACCTGAATTTAACCCACCACTTGCAGTTAACAAACGAGGCAAACCAAATTTTCCTTCTAACAGTAAATAACATCTTCTATCAGCAATATTACCCAGCTCTGAAGCTGCAATAGAACCGTAATCAAGAGCCATAGCCAACGGTTGTCCGTGGAAGTTACCACCTGAAATTGCTTCTGTATCGCTTAATACAATTGGGTTATCAGTTACTGAATTAATTTCAGTCTCAACAACACCAGCTACATAGTTAATTGCATCTTTTGATGCACCATGAACCTGTGGCATACAACGGAATGAATAAGGATCCTGAACACGCTCACAATCGATGTGGCCTGCTAAATTCTCCGAATTCTTCAATAGCATACGCATGCGTTCTGCTACCTTAATATTTCCTTTGAAAGGACGAATTGAATGCAATTCTGGTTTGTATGGCGCTGCACTTCCTTGGAAACCTTCCAAGCTCATTGCTCCAGCAACATCTGCTAGGTCAAGAAGGTACTCCATTTTGTGCAATCCACGAATGGTGTGAGCCAAAATAAACTGCGTTCCGTTAATCAATCCCAAACCTTCTTTAGCTTCTAAACGAATAGCCTCTAAACCATGATTTGCCAATACTTCTTTCGCTGGAACGATATCTTTACCCATCCAAAATTCACCTTCTCCTAAAAGAGGTAAAAACAGATGAGACAATGGTGCTAAATCTCCAGATGCACCTACAGAACCTTGCTCAGGAACAACTGGTAATAAATCATTTTCAATAAAGAATAGAATACGTTCAATTACTTCGATACGAACACCCGAGAAACCTTGAGACAAAGCTTGTACTTTGCAAATCATCATGATTTTCGATAACTCTTTACCAATTGGGTTACCAACACCAACAGCATGAGTAATCAATAAGTTCTCTTGCAGTTTACTTGTTTCTTCAGGCGAAATTTGAGTATCGCATAAAGGTCCAAATCCAGTATTGATTCCGTAAACAGCTTTTTCAGATGCAGCCATTTTTTCAACTTTAGCTCTGCACTCGTTAACTTTGCTAATTGCTTCAGCAGTTAAACCAGCTTTTAGCTCCCCTCGAGCTATCTGAATTGTCTTGTCAACAGTTAGTTGATCTATTCCGTATTTAAACATAGTTCTAGTAGATTTATTTTTTAACAAAGTTATTCGTAATTTTGATACCTAACAATACTAGTTTTGTCAAGATTTAATAACTATGAGTAATCAAATAGAACTTCGTCATTATAAATACTTTCTCGCTTTAGCCAAAGATTTACACTTTAGAAAAGCTGCTGAGCGACTTTATATATCCCAGCCTGGTCTAAGCCGACAGATTAAACAAATGGAGGAAGATTTAGGCATCAACCTTTTTGAAAGACACAATAGAAAAGTGGAATTAACCAAAGCTGGCTTGTATTTACAAAACGAATTAACCAACACTTTTAAACGATTAGATGATATTATAGATCATGCTAAATTACTAAACGATGGTATGGATGGTAACCTAAAACTAGGCTATGTTGGATCGGCTATGCAATTGGTTATTCCCGAACTTCTTTTGAAATATAAAAATAAACATCCCAATGTCCTTTTCAATTTGAATGAAATGGATAATGATAAACAAATTCATGCCTTGCTCAATCAGGAAATTGATGTTGGCTTTGTAAGAATGGAGCGAGTGCCAAGAGGTATTGAAATCCAACCCGTTTTTGAAGACACTTTTTCATTGGTTTTACCTAAAGATCACCCATTAACAGAATCGAATTTTAACGATCTATCACAAGTTAAAGATGAATCTTTTATTCTATTTGACTCTTCGTATAGTGAATCGTATCACGAAAAGGTGATGCAAATATTCGATGAGAGTGGCTTCTCTCCTCTCGTTTCGCACAATACAGTTAATGCGAGTTCTATTTTCAGACTTGTGGAAAATAATTTTGGGATATCCATTGTCCCAACCTCTTTGCAATTGGGTTATGATATGGATGTGAAATTTATTGAATTAACAGAAATACCACAACGCACGACTTTAAAATTGGTGTGGAATAGTGTAAATACCAATCCAATTTTAGAGAAGTTTCTACATTTAACAAAGCTCTAATTTGAGGATATACTTAGCATTTCAGAAGAACATATTCATTGCAAATTCCATTTCGAATTCAGGATGATGAGCCAGTTCAATATGCTCTGCCTTCTCTAAAATAGAATTGGTGTAGTTTGTAAAATCATCACTTAAAGCATGTAAAACAGCTCCGGTTCCAGAGGTATTCCCGAGCATCACTATTTTGCCAAGCACCGCTTCTGGCAATAGACCAACTGTTACGGCACTTTCAGGATTCATATAATTTCCCAAACCTCCTGCAATGTAAACTGCATCGAGATCCTCAACACTAACATTAGCGGTCTGTAAAATGATTTTCACACCTGTAATAATCGCACTTTTTGCCAATTGAATTTCTCTAATATCTTGCGGTGTAATTACCACCTTCTCTCCAGTTCCAGATTCATTTTCAGCAGCCAGAACAAAGTCTTCTTTTAGTTCTCCGTCTGTTAAGATGACATTCGTATTCAATAAATAGGCAACAATATCGAGCAAACCAGAACCACAAACGCCTATTGGTTTCTCATCGGCAATGGTTTGATAGTCGTCACCTGTAAATACAGAAATAGCTCCATCAAAAGCACCCATACCACAAGAGATATTTGCTCCTTCGAAGGCTGGTCCTGCAGCGGTAGTGCAAGCATATATTTTTTCTGGTGTAACGATTGCCATCTCCCCATTTGTTCCAATATCAATAAACAGGTAAGTTTTAACTTCTTTGGGAGGATTTAGCGAGGCAAGTCCTGAAACAATATCTGCTCCTACATAAGCCGAAATTGATGGCATTAAGTGAACGATCGCATTAGAATTAGCCTGAATATTAAGTTCTGAAGCTGGAATACACTTTTCCGCTGTAAAATTAGGCACAAAAGGAGCCAAAGCGATTGGAGTTGGATCGATTCCTGCAAGCAAATGCAACATGGTTGTATTCGCCGAAACGGATAGTTTCACGATATTCTCAATAGCGACTCCTTCAGTAGTCGTAAAAATTTCTATTTCTTTATTGATCGCATCTACCAATTCCTTTTGCATTTGATCAAGTCCAGCTTGCGAAGAACAAAACTGAATGCGACTGATCACATCTGCTCCAAATTTTGCTTGTGGATTGCTAATTCCTCTGGTTCTCAAAATACCGCCGGTAATTAAGCTGATCCAATAAAACACGATGCTAGTTGTTCCAATATCCATAGCTAAGGAAATTGGATATGCTTGCTCCATTGCGAGAGCATTTGGTTTTACAGGAATGCGGACAGTATATTGATTCTGATTGGTTAAAACCTTCTCTTCAATCTCATTTGGTAAACTTAGCTCAATATCCGTATCGGGATAATACAAACATGAGTTTACGAAGCCAATATTTTTAATCTTCACGCGACATTTTCCACATGTACCATTTCCTCCGCAAGGTGCAGAAATAGAAATATTTTGTCCCTGAAGTATCTGCATCAAACTATCGCCAACCTCATAGGATATGGTTTCAATTTTTTTGCTTCGATGTAAATATATAATTGGCATTATCGTTCTTTTTTTACATTTCGGTACAAACAATTCACACTGCCACATTTATGGCATTCGTGCTTGTGGAAATCTACGTTTTCACCTATCCCAATGATACCGCTAACCGATTTCACAGGATGCATTAAGCAAGAATCACTCAATTGGATACCACAAATGTTATCTGGAAAAAATGAAAACAATTTTTTCTGCTCAGCCACATTCCAATCGCAATAACCAGGGCTGTATCTATTGGTAATTTTCCATCCCTTTTCTTCACACTCAAGCTTCAGTAACTCTTGTACCTTATCCATTGCTTTTTCAACCATCACAGTCCCCAAAACATCAACAAGATATCCTTCCACTAAATCCCCTTTATCGAATAATTCTTTTGAACGCAAACTAACTTCCGAACCCGCCGAACAGACAAAAAAAGCAGCTTTCTCCATATTTTGATAATAGCCAGCCACTTGCTCGCCTACTGAAAATACTTCTCCGCCAATTTTCACAATTGGATTCTCTACACAAGAAGAAGGTGCCACCACATAAGCTCCTCTAACATTTGCTTTGGTATCTAAATCGGTAATTTCTGCTTGTAAAAATTCTGAATAAGAAGGCATATCCTCGCCAACGTGGGCAATAAATTCTACATCTTCAATGCGAATGTTTAATTCCAATGCACTAAAGTGATATTCTCTTATTTGCTGATTATTTGTCGTTTCCTTTTCCACCAATTGCTATTTTCTAACGAATCAATTATACTAATTAATTAAATGCTTTTTAAAGATTTTTCGAAGCTCACTTACCGTTAAACCATGCCCAAAGGCAATCAATTCTGATGGCCCAACATATTTCTCCAAGTTCTTAATTTCAATATTTTCATAGACACAATGAATAGAAACAACGCTTCCATCACTCAAATTCAAATATCCTTTTATTCGAGGACAAGTCTTCGTTAATTCTTTCAGAAATTCAGTTAAACCAACTTCCGAGATCTTATCATGTGTACGTAAAACACAAGCATTGATATCTGGTCGCCCTTCTGACTCTTGGCCTAAGTATCTTTTGGCTGCATTTCCTTTGTCAATTTCATTAACTGCCAAAGCTTTCCAATCTACTTTCGCAAAACTTGTTGGTAGAATCTCCGCATATGGATTTAGCTGTTTTAGAGCTTTATTAATCTCACTTAAATCCTCATCAAGCAAATCTATTTTATTAATGATAAGCTTATCAGCCACCATTATTTGATGCCTAAAGCGAACCAACATGTTTAGTCCTTTAAAGAAATTTGACGCATCAACAAGGCTAATAATCTTATCCAAAACAATTTTGTCTTTTAAGCCTGGCGATTGCAATAACTCAATAACACTAATTGGATCTGCCAATCCGGATGCTTCCAAAAAAATAATTTCAGGTTGATATTCTGCAATCACTTTTTGCATGTTTCTCTCAAAGTTACCCAATTGACAAACACAAAACACCGAACCATTGTTTATTTCAACAAGCTTAAAATCCTCATTCGATTGCTGCAATTCTTTTCCATCGACACCCGAAGGAGCAAACTCGTTTTGAATAACAGCAATTCGTTTACCAGAGGATAACTCACTTAATAAATTACTAAGCAATGTTGTCTTCCCACTCCCTAAAAAACCTGTGATTAGATTAAAATAAACCATACAGTTCTCAATTCCTTAAAAATGGTATAAAACCCGATTCATTATCTGAATCGGGTTCATATGCTAAAAATTATATCATTCTAATTTTTACTTGCTAAATAGCCTTCAATTTTTGCCTGAATATCAGCAATAGGAGGAATTTGAGAAATAAAATCAATATTTCCATCCATTACAATAGTTGGTAGGTTTTTCACACCTAAACTAGCCATCATTTGAACGCCTTCCATCTCTTTAATACGATGCTCTTTGTAAACCACTTTATCACCGTAAGATTCTGTAGCACGTGCAACAGCATCCACCATGTATTGACATGGTGCACAAGAAGATGAATCCAAAGTAATGATATCAATGATCACCTTTTCCTTATCCCAATGATTAGACAAATCAAGTAATTCTATATTTGAAGCAACTGCCTCTGAAGCTCTCAACTCTCCTTGAAGAATTTCATCGTGTACTAATTCTGCAACAGCAATTAGATTCTCTTTTGGTGTCTCCATTGCTAAATCGCAACCAGGAGCAAGAATAAATCCTTTTTTACCACCAATATCCATGCAATCAAGAGCATCTCTGCGAGAAGCATCTTCGTCACCCATTAACAAGGCAACTGTTAGCTTAATGTTACCACCAAAACTCACATTGTGTTTCAATGACATATCACGAACAAAATCCAAAGGAATATTCTCATCAATAGAGATATTGTCTGGCTTTGTTTGACACATTACTTCAATATTTTGCTGCGCATTACCACACACAAAGAATGAACTTAAAGCATCTGCTTCACGAATCGAATCGTTAATTTCCTTTACGTAAGGACTAACAAATGTTTCGAAACTCATTGGATCGATCTGACTTGTCATCGGATCAACAATTGCAATAATATCAGCACCTGACTCAATGTAATTCGTAGCCATCATTTTTGCCACATCAGTAGCAAAACGCATTAATTTGTGCGTCTTCTCTGGCTCCATCATCATTTGCATGAAAATGTCGGTACCCAATAGGTGCAAAGCCAGTGTAAAAGGACCAGTAATCAGGCCATACAATGCTAAATCTGGATGCTCTTCTCTCAACTTTCGAGTTGTCTCCATTACCAAGGAAATTCTTCCTTCGCAGGCACATGGTACTTTTAAATCATCAAGAGTCTTTCCTTCCATTAAAGGATGAGAAATAACTGCAGGAGGGTTGTCATCGGCCCAAGCCAATTTACAACCTAATGCTTCTGCTTCAATTTGCAAATCAAAAGCAACAGGAATTCCATCAGGATTATACAATTCAATAGATTTGTTTACTCCTTCTACAATTTTATCACTTGATTGAAGAAATTCTGTTGCCGTAAGTCCAATTAGTTGGCCAGCATGTGCTCCAACAAAAGGAACCCAAGGTATTCTCTCCACCTCTTCAAGGCGCATTGCCTTTTTTATTAATTCTAATCCTTGCATGGGGTATATTTTGTCTTTTGTAAGTCGATTAATCAACTTAGCTATAGTTTATTAATTATTTATGATGCCAACGAATTCAAAAACTCAACCACTCCTTGTGGATCTGGCTTGTAACTATCCGCACCAATTTTTTCCGAGAAGTCCTGAGTAATAGGAGCTCCACCAATGCAAATTTGACGATCAGGGTTGTGTTTTTTAACGATTTCAACAATTTTTTGCATGTTAGCCATTGTTGTTGTAAGCAATGAAGAAAGGCCAATTACACTACCAGGATGTTTCTCTGCAGTTTCAATAAATTGCTCAGCTTTCACGTCTGTACCTAAGTCGATTACCTCATATCCGTTACCTTCAACCATCATGGCAACCAAGTTTTTACCGATATCGTGAAGATCTCCTTCTACAGTTCCAACTACAAATACACCTTTTCGTTCAGCGGCTCCAGAAGAAAAGTATGGTTTTAAATGATCCATTGCAGCACTCATCGCTTTTGCGCTCATTAAAACTTGTGGAACGAATACTTTGTTCTCGCGGAACTTAATACCCACTTTTTCCATTCCAACCATTAAGCCATGCTTTAATATTTCACCAGGTTCTATGCCTTCGTCAATCGCTTGTTTTGCATATTCATCAGCACCATCTTGACCTTTCATTGTTGGTGGATAAGGAGAAGCATTATTAATCTTTCCAAATTCAACACATTCCGCTAATTTCTCTAACAATTCATTCATAACTAATTACTTTATCAACTATAATTACCACTAGGTTTCTCTAACAATTAATTTTGGCTGTATAATAATCTGCTTGCCAATTAAATTTGAAGTTTCATTAATGAGCTGTCCAATCTTATTTGCCATTTCTTCATATTGACAATCAACAACCGTTATTGCTGGTGTAAAAAGCTCACTCAATTCGGTATTACCATACGAAACAAGTCTAATTTCTTCTGGTATGGAAAAACCCCATTTTTTTAATTTACCGATTAACCTTACGGTAAGAGAATCTTGTATTGCAAGTACTCCCCTAATGTTATTTCCCCTAAAAAAGTCAACAGACAAATCATTTATATCAGCTGAATGAAACAGTTTTCGATCTGGATATTTCATTTCTAAAATCATCTCGAATGTTTGTTTCATATGATCAAATACAAGGTTTCTCCCTTGCCATCTCTCACTGCTTAAAAGCAAATAATTTCCTTTTTCTTCCCATTCAGCTAAATAATCAACCGCTCTGGTCACACCCAGATCATAACTTTGAATCGCATAATTAAAATAAGAACCTGCCATTGTATTATCCGCCAAAACAATTTTCGTTTTACCCGGATTCAACCTTCTGTAAAACTCTCCTGTAATTGACTCGTCATAATTAGGAACAATAATAATTGCTTCGTACCCTTTCTGAATGAGCTGACCAATAGATCTCATTTCCTCATCAGGATTATTATAGTGCAGAAAATACTCCAGCTTCCTACCCGAAAATTGAGCTTGTTTACTTATTTCAGAAATCAACTGCTCAATATTTGTTGAATAAAAAGGAATAACCATTCCCCACTTTTTCACCATTGAAGTAACTCCGTTTATAAAAGTTCCTCTTCCAGGTTGAGAAATAACTAAATTTTCCGCAATCAGAGCTTGTAACACCCTCTTGGCTGTCTCTCTCGAAACCTGATGGCGACTCATTATTTTATTAATAGAATCAATTTTTGCCCCAGGTAAATATTCCTGCGAAATAATCCTGTTTCTATAAAACTCAATGAGCTTTTTATAAATCGGTATGTGTCCTCTCAGATTCAAACTTCAAATTTATATGGTTTAAAACTACATGTTATTTTTGTGCCTACCAGCACACACCATCACACTTAATCACATATCATCACACTTCTGATTAAAAGACTTTCCATCTCTTATCCGTTTGTTCAATAGCCAAATACAAAAATTATATAAGTCCACCCATTTTTCGATACTGTTCTGGTGAACAATCACTTATCTTTTTAAAGATACGAGTGTAATATTGCTGGCTGTTAAAGCCTGTCTCTTCACTAATTTTCTTTTGAGACATTGTAGTGGTAATTAAAAGCTCCTGTGCTTTTTCAATTCTTTTGCGATTAATGAATTCCATTGGTCGCATGCCAGTAATCTTTTTGAATTGTCTTGTGTAATGATCGGTGGAACAACAAGCCAAGTTGGCCAATGCATCTATTCTAATTTCTTCATACAAATGGTTTGAGATGTATTCGAAAGATTTTTTAATAAACGATTGCTTCTGTAACTGCAATACTTCCGCGTTGTCACTATTAATAAAACGAGAAAACAATTGCTTGATAATTCCCTCTGTTTCCAATTGAACATTATTCGGACGGTGCTCCATTTGATTCTTCTTCCAACTACTTTTCTTATAAACATTCGGGTCGGAATGTTTCAAACATAAAGTCGGATTAATTTCCAAAAGTCGTTCGAATAAATGCAAATCAATTGGCATTGCTTTCACTTCTTGTGTGATCGCTAGTTGATCAAAAATTTTTAATCCATCGGGAAGAGAATGAGAAAAATGAAGATAATACTGGCTAAGCTTCTCAACGCAATGGTAACCGCAGAGCGTATAGCTGGGCACTAAATACAAATACCCAGGTTTCAATTTTATCATGTTATTATCTGGTAAAATATAGCCTTCTCCTTCGGTTATTAAATAAATTCTTGAAAACGGACTTATTATATTAGAATAATTCCATTCCTGACCTACAGCACATTTTGCGGTGTTGTAAACCTGTATGTTAACTTTATCAATTAGCCCTGGTGATATCATTTTTTATGGTTTTACAAATCAAAAATAACAAAAGAGATCGGAAATGTACAAATGACTACCGATTATTTATTGAATAAGCAAAAATTGATATCTAATTTTGAATCATCTAATCATCAGGCATAACAAGCCCTTGTTAGGTTTTATTCCATATTATAACAAAGTAGACAATGAATTCAAAAGAACGAGTTTTTGCAACAATACGAAGAGAGAAAGTTGATTATCCTGCAAGTTGGTTAGGTCTTCCGGTACCACCAGCCTTACCAGCATTATTTGAACATTTTAAAGTGTCGAATACCGACGAATTAAAAAAATGCATTGATGATGATGTTTGGCCAATACTTGTACCCTATAATAATGCACCTCATTACGATGTTGGCTGCGCCCTTACTTTTGCGAAAGAAGAAATTGAAAATGGATCGCAAGATGAGCGAACATTAACTGCTCCAGGCTTTTTTGAAGGGATGACAGATCCAAAAATGGTTGATACATTTCCATGGCCAAATCCTGCCGATTTTCTAGATGTAGAAAAAGCTGCAAAATTAGTTGAACAAGCTCCCGATGATTATTTTAAAATGGGAATTATGTGGTCGGCTCATTTTCAAGATACCTGTTCGGCTTTTGGAATGGAAGATGCTCTTACCACCATGATGATGTATCCTGAAATGTTTCAAGCAGTAATCGATAAAATTACAGACTTTTACCTTGACCTTAACGGCCGATTTTATGAAGCAACCAAAGGAAAATTAGACGGTGTGTTAATTGGAAATGATTTTGGTAGTCAAACTGCCTTAATGGTTGATCCATTTATGTTGCGTGAGTACGTATTTCCAGGAACAAAAAAGTTAGTTGATCAGGCAAAAAGCTACGGTTTAACTGTATTGCATCACTCTTGTGGATCAATATTCCCTATTATTGATGATTTATATGAAATGGGCGTAGACATTGTTCACCCAATTCAAGCCCTAGCAAGCGATATGAGTGCAGAACATTTAAGTGGAGAATTTACATCTAAAGCATTTTGTGGTGCAGTTGATGCTCAAGAATTATTGGTTCATGGAACACCTGAACAAATCACTAAACGTGTGCATGAATTGAAGAACGTTTTCCCAACAGGCTTGATAATTTCACCAAGTCATGAAGCAATTTTACCAGATATTGCACCAGAAAATATCGAAGCACTTTTTAAAGCAGTGAAAGAATAATTACCCTTGACAAGGCGTCTAAATTAAGAACGATATCCTTACTTTGGATTCCTAACCCTTACACCTAATACTTAAATAACAAATAATGATTACACCAAACCCGATATTTGGAACTGGCCTACATGCGATAGGTGGTATTTCTGCTGCAAGTTGTTACATGCCATTCGAAAAAGTAAAAAACTGGTCTTGGGGCGTATTTTGGATCGTGCAAGCTCTTTTTGCATGGCTTCTTATGCCTTTAGTGATTGGCTATTTTACCATTCCTGATTTATTTACCGTATTGTCTAAAGCGCCCGCCTCAGTATTTTGGCCAGCCTTATTGCTAGGGTCAGTTTATGGCTTTGGTGGCTTGTCGTTTGGCTATGCCATTCGGAACATTGGCTATTCATTAACCTATACAATATCAATTGGAATTTCGGCTGTTTTAGGCACGGTAATTCCTCTGATTCTAAATGGTCAATTAATCGAACAATTTACCAAAGTTGGTGGCGACATTGTACTTTTGGGTATGATTGCATCTATTTTAGGTGTTGCCCTTTGCGGTAGAGCAGGCTTCTTAAAAGAGAAGTTTATATCTTCAAAAACAAAGGGAAAAGGGAGTACGTTCAATATGAAAAAAGGTCTAGCATTGACCTTAGTAGCTGGATCCTTATCGGCAATTTGGGGCGTATCTTTAGAGGTAGGACAACCAATTTCAGATATCGCTGCAGAGCATGGTGCTGGTCATTTTGAAGGAAATGCTAAATTAATCGTATCCTCTCTCGGATGTTTACTTACGAATCTTATTTGGTTTGGAATTGTAACCTTCAAAGATGGCTCAATTAAAACATTATTTTCGATTAAGGAAACTGGAACGAAAAGATACCTGAGCAATTTTTCACTTTCCGCCTTAGCAGGATCATTATGGTACATGCAATTCTTCTTTTACGGATTAGGTCATGTACGCATGGGCTCCTTTCAATTTTCAAGCTGGGTTCTGCACATGTCAATGTTGATATTTTTCAGCTATATCATTGGCGTATTAATGAAAGAATGGAAAGATGTTAACCGAAAAACATATATCGTTCTAATTATTGCCCTTATTGTTTTAGTCATATCGTTTGTAATCATGACTTACGGAAGCTATATCGGAGAATTAGCGAACGGATCGCATTAAATAGAAAAAATTAAAGAACCAATCCTCGGGTTGTTGAGATAAAGTTTGAAATGTTCTCAAGGTTTCAAATTCTACTCTTAGCAACCTTTTTTTTTTGTTTAAACATCAATTTTACATCATACACGCACCTTTAATAAGCCAATAATCAAACAGATCCGTTTAAAAATAAGAAAATCATAAATACATCTTAATCAGACCTTAAAAATGTATAGCTTTGTCGCTGCTTAAAAAACATGGAGAGTACTTGTACTTTCTGCAGAAAGTTAAGTGTTTATCCCATTAGAAAATTTAGAAAGAATACCTATGAAGCGTATCAATGCATACAAGAAATTATTTGATGTAGATCAAGATACTGATCTTAAGAAATTAAAGTCAAAATATAGAAGTTTAGTGAAAGAATGGCATCCTGATAAATTTCAATCTGATGATGAAAAGTTTGCTGAGGCAGAAGTGAAAAGTCGCGAGATTATCGATGCTTACCACTTTTTAGTTAGCATTGCTCCAGAAACTATTGAAGCAAACCTAGAAGAATATACTGCAACAACCACAGAATCGGGTATTGCTGATTACAAGCACAAAGGTTTATTGCTAGAAATTTCATTTTTAGATGGTACTACCTACGAATACTTTGGTGTACCAAAAAATGTATTCAACAAATTTATCAATTCAGATAAGCAATATCGTTTTGCTAAAAGAAGCATTTTCAATACTTACACGTATCGTAAATCGAAAAAGGATGCAGTAGCAGCCTAAACTATACTCAATGCGGTTCATGATCTTAAATTCTTATAAGATCATGAATTGCATTAGATCAATCTCTCCCGAATACAAGTTTAGTCTGTTTTTAACCATCCAGTAATGCTTAACCTTGGCTGATGGCTCAGTAAAACTTCATGCAGAAGTTCACTACTCTTAAAAAAGACACATTTCCCATTAAGTGGCGTAATCTTTTGTTGGTGATTCGAATGATGAATACACAATTCTCCACCATCGCCCAGTTTCCAATCCACATTTAAGTACATGATCATTGTGAAGGCTCTCCCCTTGTTATTCACGAACTGATCGAGATGTTTCTTGTACAAAGTCCCCTTTTCATAAAGAGCATAATGAAATTCATATCCTGTTATTCCTGTATAACAAGTTCTATTTAGGTAGTCAATAAAACGATCCATCAATTCAAAAAAGCTGTCTTCATGTTCGTCTTGATGTTTAGGATCGAGCCAATAGATTTTATCGCTACGGATTGACTTGTTGTGGATCAAATCGGTTTTGTTTCCGATTCCCGCTGTCTGCATTTGATTATGCGACAACAGATTTAATAAATTTCCTTTGAGCTTAGAAGCCAGAGCCTCGCTCAAGAAATTATCTGTTAAGCCAACATTATTGTCTAAATATGTGCTGACCAAATCCTCGAAAGTTGTATTCAATTGAATGAATTAATATGTATGCGAAACAAATTCGCTGAACAACAAGGTAGACTATTAAAATGAGACTATAAGCTAGTCACCCCACTATTAAAGAAAGTTGATACCACCACCCCAAATAAAATCTAATCATTACTTTTCAAATCAAATATTATTGATAAATTTAAAAAGAAGAGATTTTAGAGATATTAAAAAACTAGAAATTTAGGATTATGAGTTTTGGTGGTTCAGTACAAGCAATGATTGTTTCGATTAAAAACAATGCGAGAAATAGGACAAATGTTTTTAAAAAAGGTAAAAATGAAAACGAAACTGCTCACATTCATAAGAATTCTTTACAATTCAAAACTGTACCTGCTGATGAATTAGAGATCATTAAAAAAAACATTAGAGAAAAAGCCCAAAAGGAAAACAAAAAGCGACGAATTATAGCCGGTATTATCATCATCCCCATCCTCGTTGGTATATTCTTTACTGTTCGATATAAAATAAGTCAGTATACTAATAAAGTGGAAGACCGCAGATCATACGAATCTTCTGTTGTTGATGACAAAACAGATCGTTTATTAAAAGACAGCAACTATTGGCTGAAGAATGGTAATTACCTCAACGCAAAAAAATTACTGTATAAAGCTTATCAAATAAATCCTGGAGATTATCATATCAATTATGCAAATGCGAATGTTTACGTTTTAGATTGTGTTGAAAATGGTGTTGGGTGTAAATCAGCAGACAGAATGGTTAATGGCATGATAGAAAAGTATGGTAATGAAGACGAGTTACTCGCATTAAAGTCACTTCTCGAACAAAAATAAACTTACCGCCAACCTTCTTTGTTTACTTACTAAATAGTTTTTACTTTACGCAAAACAGCTTAAAATGAAAACAAACCTACTAGAAAACTTCTCCAAGATCAAAGACTATTTTTCGCCAAAGGTAATTGGTGAAGTGAATGATGCCTACGTTAAAATTGCCAAAATAAAAGGCGATGAATTGCCATGGCACGATCATAAAAATGAAGATGAGTTGTTCTTTATAATTGAAGGGAATTTATTAATGGAAGTTGAAGGTTTAGAGCCTTTCGAGATGGCAACTGGAGACCTATACATTGTTAAAAAAGGAACACAACACAGAGTATCCTCAAAGGAAGAATGCAAAATAATGCTTATCGAAAACAAGACTACGGCTCATACTGGAGATGTTGAATCTTCAATTACCAAAAATATTAAAGATCAGTTATAATGAGAAAGGTAAAACTATATATCGCCATGAGCTTGAATGGCAAAATAGCTAGAAAAGGTGGAGAGGTAGATTGGCTTGAAGCAATTCCAAATCCTGCACAAACAGATTATGGATACGAAGCATTTTACAATTCTATTGATACTACAATCATGGGCAAAAAAACCTATGATCAGATCATGAGTTGGGGAATTGATTTTCCATATGCAGGAAAAAAGAATTTTGTTTTTACCAGCCAGACAGATGAAAAGAACACGGAACATGTAAGGTTTTTGACGGAAAATCAAGTCGAAACAATTAAGACTCTTAAGAATCAGGAAGGTAAAGATATTTGGCTAATTGGCGGAGGAAAAATAAATAGTTTGCTTATTGAAGAGAACCTAATTGATGAAATAATTATTTTTGTAATGCCAATTATCTTGCCAAATGGCATCGCTCTTTTCGACACTTTTCTTACCGATAAAGCAATCAATCTTAAAGCGACCAAGTCTCACTCTTCAGGTGTTGTAGAGTTAAAATACGAATTGAATCAATAGCTGAACTAAAGGAAAGAATCATCAGTTAGTATAGGCAATTCACCACCATTAAAATTCACCCGAAGCAAAAGGTAAAATGACTATAAATAAACTTTTTTGCTTCTCATTTGTTTTACTAATATGATAACACATATTTTACTTGTCCACCTACTGATGAATACAAACACATTGAGCATCGCTGAATTCAATTCGAATAGCAAACTTTCTAATTGGCAGATTGTAAACGATGTGGTTATGGGAGGAAGATCAGAATCTGGTTTTTACCTAAATGAAGAAGGAAACGCTGTTTTCAAAGGCTATGTTTCGCTCGAAAACAATGGTGGATTTTCAATGGTGAAAAATATCTTTCCTACTATCGAGGTAAATGAAT
The DNA here is from genome assembly GCF_029029525.1 of Labilibaculum sp. DW002. Taxonomy (NCBI): domain Bacteria; kingdom Pseudomonadati; phylum Bacteroidota; class Bacteroidia; order Marinilabiliales; family Marinifilaceae; genus Paralabilibaculum; species Paralabilibaculum antarcticum. The sequence continues at coordinate 94,821 of NZ_JAKJSC010000011.1, forward strand.
TCTCAAAAATACTTCTTAAAATTAAGGGAGATGGTAAGCGATATCAATTTAGAGTAAAATCGAATACAAACGAATCTCATTCTTACGTCTCACATTTTTTGACTTCAGGAGAATGGCAAATAATTGAGATTTCTTTATCGGATCTATATCCTACTTTTAGAGGGCGAAAACTAAGCATTCCAAATTACCCAGGTCAGCTATTAGAGGAAGTTGCCATATTGATAGGCAACAAAAAAACAGAAAGTTTTAAGCTTGAAATAAAGTGGATATCTTTGAAATAACCCCTTACATTGGCAAGTAAAAATAGATACCCAAGCCATTTGTGAATATGATATTCCCATACAGAGAATGCTCCAAAAACACTGCATTTAAAGATTTATTGCGAAGATAGGTGTAAGAAAAAATTAGACTGCCAATAAAGGTAAATATTAAGGCCAGCCAATTTCTAAAAATAATGTGTGCCAGAGCAAAACAAATCGCATTGATCAATAACATTACCAAAGGATTAGAAAACAAGCTTTTATAGCGATGAAAAAAGAATGCTCGAAATATAAACTCTTGTGTGTAGGCTGACCAAATTGGATAAGAAAGAATTACTGTTAGCCAAATCCAAAAATTATTCCTTGGTAAATGGAAAAATACATCTGCTCTGAAAACATAAACCCAAAGTGAACTTACGATTAGAAGTGCAAAGCCTTTAAATAAAAACTCTTGCCAAGGATAATCACGCTTAATCTTGAGAATATTACGATCGAAATTTTTGTCTTTATAGATAATAAACAGACAATAGATAAATACCAGAACCAGTGGAATAGCTTTATGTACTGGTATCAGCTCGTAAAAATACAAGACTGGAATTACCAGAAACATGAAAATCATTTCTATCCACAGGTACAGTTTCTTCATCTTAAAATCCAATAAAAAAGAGAAATCATTATAGAATTCGATAATAAGGAAGGAAATCCTTATTAAGACTCGTTCTATTTAATTTACAGTTTTTTAATGAATTTTGTTTCAAAAAAACAGGTATTATTTAGGAATGAAGGTTTTTTGATGATAAACGAATAAACTCTTTTAATAATGGCCCTAAAAACAGGGTAAACGACATGATTTAAGTTGTCATATGAGCAATAAAATCATCAATTGCATTAAAATTAATTTCCGATTGACTTTCTTTTACACCAACAATTTTGCGAACAATTATTTTTTCGATCCAATTCATCTCCGAAAAAAGAAATTCTCCACCTGTAATAGCCGTTGCCTTTGCATGTTTTATCAAGCTCTCTGGATAAGCTGTTTCGAATTGTTTTAAGGCAGGATCTCCTTTATACATGCACGAGAGGAACAAACCAATTTCTTTTTGAAGTAATAGATCTAAATTGAGCTTACAAAAAGCTTGAATTTTTTTTTGAATAGCTCCTGCATGTATAGATCCTCCAATAACAATTCTATCAAATTCCTCCAAATTAGGAAGAGATGTTGTATTGATATTAATTAATAGATATTCTTCTCCCAACAAATTTTGCATTCGCTGAGCCACTTTTTCTGTGGTACCATGTTTCGACTGATAAACAAGAAGTCCCTTCATTCCAAATAATTAAGAAGCTTTACGTTGTGCTTTTCTCGCTGCAATAATCAACAAATAACCAGCAATTACTGGACCGTAAGAAACAATGTAATATCCTTTTACATCAATCCATTGAAAATAAGTTCCCAGTGTAATTACACCACCAATAATCATTAAAGTCCATCCAATTAAACGCATCTCTCGTGCTTTTAATTTACCAGGCTTTTTAATATCTCCGTTCAATATTCGATTGTCAATTTCACGAACAACATTTTTGATCATTTCCTCTTCAACATTCTTATCGGCTAGTTCTTTTCTAATTTGTGAAAAATCCATGCCTTCTATTTTTTTCTGGTGATAGGAATCAACCAAGCTTTTAAAATCTTTTTCCATAATTCTTAAAGTCCAATTATAAAAACAAATTTACTTACAAAATCTTGTATACAAAAACAGGCTCCTTAAAAAGAAGCCTGTTTAATTATCTTATTAAAAATAAAATCTAAGAATAAATTTCTTTTTTAGATGCGATTAATGTATTTTGAAGTAATGAGACAATTGTCATCGGTCCTACTCCACCAGGAACTGGTGTAATGAATGAACACTTAGGAGCCACCTCATCAAAATTAACATCACCAATAAGTTTCCAGCCAGATTTTGTCTTATCAGACTTAATTCTGTGAATTCCAACATCAATTACAGTTGCACCATCCTTAACCATATCGCCAGTTAAGAACTCAGGCATACCCAAGGCAACAATTATAATGTCAGCCTCACGAGTAATTTCAGGAATATTCTTAGTACGACTATGGCAAAGTGTAACTGTACAATCACCATGAGATGCTTTACGAGACATTAGAACACTCATTGGCGTACCTACAATATTACTACGACCAATAACAACACAATTTTTACCTGAAGTCTCGATCTTATATCTTTTCAACAACTCTACAATACCCGCTGGAGTAGCTGGTAAGTATGTCGGAAGGGTCGCAACCATCTTACCTACATTCATAGGGTGGAAGCCATCAACATCTTTTTCAGGACGGATTGTTTCAATCACTTTAGATTCTGAAATATGCTTTGGTAATGGTAATTGAACAATTAAACCATCGATAGAATCGTTCTGGTTCACTTTTTCAATCTCAGCTAATAACTCATCTTCAGTGATTGCATCTTCAAACTTAAACTCTGAAGAATCAAATCCAACTTGATGACACGCTTTAACTTTAGCAGCCACATAAGTTTCGCTGGCACCGTCATGTCCAACAATAATAGCCGCCAGGTGAGGCTTTTTACCACCATTTTTAATAATCCCTTCAACTTCCGCAGCAATTTCTTGCTTTACTTCAGCCGAAATCTTTTTTCCATCGATTAATTCCATGGTCGTATCGTTTGCTATTATAAAAAAATGCCTGTCCACAAGAACAAGCATTTCTATTTATTAGTTATTATTTTCGGCCGCCCAGATTTCCCATCATTCGGGACATCTTTCCGCCTTTGGACATCATTTTCATTAATTTTCGAGTTTCATCGAATTGCTTAATCAAACGATTCACATCCTGAATATTTGAACCACTACCTGCAGCAATACGCTTACGTCGCGATCCATTCAGTAAAGTTGGATTCTCACGCTCCAGTGGTGTCATCGAATATATAATCGCCTCAATACCTTTAAAAGCATCATCATCAATATCAATATTCTTGAGTGCTTTTCCTACACCAGGAATCATTGATGCCAAATCTTTAAGATTACCCATTTTCTTAATCTGAGAGATTTGAGAAAGGAAATCATTAAAGTTGAATTGATTCTTAGCAATCTTCTTTTGTAGACTTCGAGCTTCATCAGCATCAAACTGCTCCTGTGCACGCTCAACAAGCGACACAATATCACCCATACCCAAAATACGGTCAGCCATACGAGATGGATGGAATACATCAAGAGCTTCCATTTTCTCACCTGTACCAACAAATTTGATAGGCTTGTTTACAACAGAACGAATTGATAAGGCAGCACCACCACGAGTATCACCATCAAGTTTAGTTAATACAACACCATCAAAGTCTAATCTATCATTAAACTCTTTGGCTGTATTAACAGCATCCTGACCAGTCATTGAATCGACAACGAATAAAATCTCAGAAGGTTTGATTGCCTTTTTAACAGCCTCAATTTCCTTCATCATTGTTTCATCAACAGCTAAACGACCCGCCGTATCGACAATCACTAAATCGTGACCTTTTGCTTTTGCCTCTTTGATAGCCACTTCAGCAATTTTTACTGGATTCTTATTATCCTTATCAGAATAAACAGGAACACCAATTTGCTCACCTAAAACATGTAACTGATCAATCGCAGCTGGACGATAAACGTCACCAGCAACCAACAGAGGGTTCATTGAACGTTTTGTCTTAAGCAGGTTTGCTAACTTTCCTGAAAAAGTTGTTTTACCCGAACCTTGAAGACCGGCAATAAGAATAACAGCAGGATTACCTTTTGTTTCAATATCTACATGTTCTCCTCCCATCAATTCAGCCAATTCATCATGAACAATTTTCACCATCAATTGATTTGGCTTCAATGAAGTTAGTACATTTTGTCCTAATGCTTTTTCTTTTACTGTAGCAGTAAACGACTTAGCGATTTTAAAATTGACATCGGCATCTAATAAAGCACGACGAACATCCTTTAAAGTTTCAGCTATATTTATTTCGGTGATCTTTCCATGACCTTTCAATATCTGAAAGGACCGCTCAAGTCTTTCATTAAGATTTTCAAACATTCTTTTCCGGATTTTTTTTAGTTCCCTGCAAAAATAAAAAATTCTGCTTAGTGATAAAGGGTATATAACAGAAATGTCAATTATTTTATCAAAAATCCTATAATTCTGATAAATCAAACATTTTCAGTCTATAAAAAGAGCGGATTTCAATTTAAAACCCGCTCTTCAAATTATTAATAAATATATCTTACATTCTTTCAGGAACGCCAATTCCTAAAAGATCCATACCACTTTTAATAATTCCTGCAACTTGTTTAGATAAAACAAAACGGAAATTTCTTAAATCTTCATTTTCCTCTTTATTCATAGGGAAATCGTGATAGAACTGATTGTATTCCTTAGATAAATCGTAAACGTAATTTGAAATCAAAGCTGGACTTGTTGCGTCACCAGCTTCTTTAATCACTACAGGATAATTAGCAATTACCTGAATAAGGTTAGATTCTTTTTCCGAAATAGAAAGGTCTGTAACCGCTAATTCTGGCACTTCAATTCCTGCATCAATTGCTTTTTTCAATACGGATTGAATACGTGTATATGTATACTGAATAAATGGACCAGTGTTACCATTGAAATCAATAGAATCCTTAGGATTAAACATCATATTCTTTTTAGGATCAACCTTCAGAATAAAATATTTCAATGCTCCCATTGCTACCTTATAATAGACATCCTCAGCTTCTTCTTTAGAATAACCTGAAAGTTTACCTAACTCTTCTGAAGTTTCACGAGCAGTATTAACCATCTCCTTCATCAAATCATCAGCATCAACAACTGTACCTTCACGAGATTTCATTTTTCCTTCTGGTAATTCTACCATACCGTAAGAAAGATGCTGAATTTTATCGTGCCACTCATATCCTAATTTCCCCATAACCAGAGAAAGAACCTGAAAGTGATAATTTTGCTCATTACCTACTACATAAATATGCTCATCAATTTTAAACTCATCAAAACGCTCGTAAGCTGTTCCAATATCCTGAGTCATATAAACCGACGTTCCATCATCACGTAATAATAATTTGTGATCTAAACCATCTGATTCAAGATTAGCCCATACCGATCCAGTCTCTTTCTGGTAAAGAACACCTTCTTCAAGACCACGCATAACGATAGCCTTACCTTGTTTATATGTATCCGATTCGAAATAAACCTTATCAAAATCAACACCCATTGTTTTGTACGTGATTTCAAAACCAGCTAATACCCAATCGTTCATTTTACGCCAAAGAGCAACTGTTTCTTCATCTCCTGCTTCCCACTTAACAAGCATTTCTTGAGCTTCAAGCAATAATGGAGCTTTCTTTTTAGCCTCATCAGTATCCATTCCACTAGTAACAAGAGTTTCAATCTCTTTTTTATATTCCTGATCGAACTTCACATAGTACTTACCTACCAGGTGGTCACCTTTAATTCCTGTTGATTCAGGCGTCTCTCCCTCACCAAAACGCAACCAAGCTAACATCGATTTGCAGATATGAATTCCTCTATCGTTAACCAAATTCACTTTGATTACTTCATAACCATTAGCTTTTAAAATCTGAGCAACAGAATAACCTAATAAATTATTCCTGATATGTCCCAAATGAAGAGGCTTATTGGTATTTGGAGAAGAATACTCAATCATTACTTTTTTGGCACCTTCAACTAAAGGAATAAAACCATAATTATCAGTTTTTACTGCCTCATTCAAAATTGAAAGCCAATAAGTATTATCAATAACCAAATTTAAAAACCCTTTTACGATATTAAAAGAAGGAATAGCTTCAATATTTTCTTGTAGATAATTTCCAAGATCGTTAGCAGTTTCTTCAGGTGATTTTTTAGAGAAGCGTAAAAATGGAAATACAACAACAGTTAAATCTCCCTCAAACTCGCGTCGGGTCTTTTGAATCTGAACACTTTCTTCTTCAACCTTCTGACCATAGCACGCACTTATGGCCTCTACTACTTTACCTTTAATAATACTTTCAATACTCATTTGGAAATTCTTTATTTCGAATTCAATTATTTACCAGTTAAATTGTAATAAGTCATCCGTACAGTTCATTTAAACTTGACGTATTCTAACTCATTTTAAGCAAAAAGCCCTATTACAATCGGAATGCGCAAAGATAATACGAATAAAATAAATAGCTGCCTACATTTAGAAAAAAGTCATTCGTAACCATACAAGCGGAATCCCTCAAATTACCAACTATATTTAACATCCGATTAAGGTACATTCCTTATCTTTGGAACTATTGCAAGGATTTATACTTTTGTCAAACTGCTTTATTTAAGTATTGAATATTTTATCCGTAACAACAAAAGCACTTTTTTTAAGTTAATACTGAAACGCCCAAGCCCTAAAAGAATGAAAAATATACTTTTTATCTTATTTTCATTATTCGTAAGTATACAATTATCCGCCCAAAGCCACCCTGATGCAGCCACATCTAAATCAAACAGCTCAAAAATTAGCCGTTTACTTTCTCGAGCAGAAAAAGATTTTAACGCTGATAATAAGGAGGCATTAAAACTAACTCTATTAGCTGCCGAAAAAGCCCTTAAAGATGAAAACATGGAGCAGTTTGCTAATGCGAACGAACTTTTAGGCAAAATTTATATTTACAGAGGGAATTTAGATAAAGCACAAAAATCCTTCGAAATTTTATTCAATTTTTGGGAGAGTATGCAAGATACTGCCAAAATAGGATATTGTTACGGATATTTAGGAGAACTCCATTACGCAAAATGTGACTACATAAAGGCTGACGAATATTATCAGAAAGGGTTCGAGCTTAAAAAACATATAAAAGATAGCATTAACTATAGCTACAATCTTAATGCTCTTGGAAATATTCGCCTTGAAACTTGTCGCTATAAAGAGGCATTAAACTATTATTTTGAGGCATTAAATCTCAACATTAAAAATAAAAGTGTTTCAGGTGTCTGTTATTCTCAAAATGGATTGGGAAACACTTACTTTGAAATGAATGATTTGGTTTCTGCAAAGAAATATTTCGAAGAATCATTAGCTACAGGCAAGAAGCATCAATTATACAAAAACATTGCTTATTCTTTAAATCAATTAGCCAAACTGCAAAACACTTTGAACAATAGAAATACTGCTATTGATTTGTATAATGAGTCGTTGGAAATAAGCAAAAAATTACAATCTAGAAATGGCATCGCCCTATCCTTCATGGGCATTGGAGAAATCTACCAGAGCATCATGCAAAATGATAAAGCTTTAGAATTTCATCACAAAGCTTTAAAAATATTTGAAGAAATTGATTCGAAAAAAAACATTGCTAGTTGTTACCTCAACATAGGAATGGTACTATATGAGTTAAAAGATCATGAATTGGCAAAAGAAAACTTTCGTAAATCTATTGAAATTAACGAGCTAATTGGATACTTAAAAGGCGCCGCAGATGGACACCGAAAATTAGGAAACACTCTTTATCAAGAAGAAAAGTTTGATGAAAGTCTTTTTGAGTACCGCAAGTCTCTTAATATTCAAGAATCTATAGGAAACCAAAAAGGAATCGCTTATTGCTACACGAATATTGGATTAGTATTTATAAAGCAAAACAAGTTAACCGATGCAGAACGATATCTTAATAAATCTATTGAGATTAATAAAAGCCTAGAAAATCATCTGGGTGTAGCCTCGGCATACAATAATCTTGGAGAATTGTATCGAGTACGTAAGCGCCCTCAAAAGGCAATTCAACACTTGCTTAAAAGCTATCAAATCACATCTGATATAGGTGCTATTGTACTGAAAGCCGAAAGTGCTAAAAACCTGTCTAAAATTTATTCGGATGAAAATAAGTTTGAAAAATCACTGTCCTATCATAAAGTTTATTTCGATTTATACAATCAGATGTTTAATGCTCAATTAGAGAATCGTGTTGGGTGGATTCAAATGCAAAATGAAAGAGACAAACGAATAAATCTAGAGAAGATATTTCAAAATGAAAAGGCTATTGAAAAAGAAAAGTTAAACACACAATCTCTGATCAACTCCTTTTTAATCGTAATCGTTATCCTTATTTTACTGTCCACAGCTCTTATTTATGGTCTTTACGTAGCAGTTAAAAAGTCGAATAAAAAGCTTATAAATGAGGTTGAAGTGAGGAAAAAAGCAGAATTTCTTCTTGCTGATCACCAAAAAAACCTAGAAGGACTCGTTAAAGTTAGAACTCTTGAACTTGAAAAAGCAAAAAATAAAGCGGAAGAATCGGACCGCTTAAAATCTTCATTTCTTGCAAATATGTCGCACGAAGTAAGAACTCCAATGAATGCAATAATTGGATTCTCAAAACTTCTCACAATGACTACTTCAGCAGAAAAGCAGCGTAATTACACAAGTATAATTAATGATAATGGCTACATCTTACTAACGCTTGTGAATGATATTATTGATATATCAATGATTGAGTCGAAGCAGTTGAAAATTAAAAAGCTCGTCTTCAAATTGCACCCTATGCTTCTTGAGTTAAAGAGTATGTTTGATGAACAAAAAAAGCTGGACAAAAAAGATCATATAGAATTCCGAATTGGTATTGCAGAAGAAATTAAGGAAATAAGTATCTACTCAGATCCAGTAAGAATTAAACAAATTCTAATCAACCTTTTAAGAAATGCATTAAAGTTTACAAATTCAGGTACAATTGATTTCGGAGTAGAATTGAATAATGAAAATTGCCGTTTCTTTGTAAAAGATACAGGAATTGGAATTCCCCCAGAAGAGCAAGATCTAATTTATGACCGTTTTAGACAGGCAAGTAATAATACCGTTGAACACGGAGGAACTGGATTAGGTCTTACCATTTCGAAAAGTTTAACTGAAATGCTCGGAGGTAATATTTGGTTTACCTCTCATCCGGAACAAGGCAGCCAATTCAATATTGAACTTCCTTTCCAAAATAATCCAACCCAGAACCAAACAAATAAGGCAATTCTAAACAAGCAAGTTGACCTATCTGGGAAAAACATACTTGTAGCGGAAGACACCAAATCAAATTTCCTATACATTAAAGAAGTGTTACGAAAAACAAATGCCAATGTAACTTGGTCGCAGGATGGTATTGAAACGGTAGAGAAATTTAAAACAACGAATTTCGATCTTGTTTTAATGGATGTCCATCTTCCGAACATTAATGGTTATGAAGTAACAAAAGTATTAAAGAGAAAAAAACCAGATGTCCCAGTTATTGTTCAAACGGCCTATGGATTCCAAGATGAACTAAAAAATAAAAAAGAATCAGGTTTTGATGCATTTATAAGCAAACCTTACACACAAGAACAACTTTTGGAAATTATTTTGCAAAATTTATCCTAGACAGCGGATAAGTCCTTGATACACGAAGGAAATTAGTATGCATTATTCCTTTGCCTGAGAATAACCCCATTCAAATGAAGGCAGCTGGAACGTATCGAAACTAAGAAAAATAAAGAGGTCTTTGTCTTTAAATAGACAATTTATTTGTTGAATTAAGAATTTCAGACTAATTTAAAGTTACTGAACAAGATTCACTAAAAAACGATTAGTAATGAAGATCAATCTTAACGGAAAATGGAAAAACCAATACAACTCTGTAATGGACTTAGCCATTATTGAAAACAGAGTAAGTGGTACATTTCAAACAGCAATTGGCCAACCCAGATTCGAGGAGAAATTTGAAATATCAGGAAAAATAAATTCCAATGTAATCGCATTTATGGTCGATTTTGGAAAATATGGATCTCTCGCGTGTTGGACTGGCAGATTTGAATTGGATGATCAAGGACCAGTAATCCACACCATGTGGCATTTATCTCAAAGCGAGGGCAGCGAAGAAGAACAGCTTGCCAAAGCAATATTAACAGGTGTTGGAACCTTTCGTAAACCATAAAAAAAAGAGGAGCTAAATTCTAGATTAGCTCCTCTTTTTTTTATCGATTTTACAAGATTATTCAATTATTTACCAACATCTAAATTATCAATGCGATCCAATAAGTCATGTGTTGATTTCAACAGTTCATCGTATACTACTTTGAAATGAGCCTTAACTTCTAAAGAAGTTTTTGCACTTGTTTTTTCATTAACTCTAGCGATATAATTATTTCTTAAACTTGCTGCCTCATTCATAATTGCATAAACATCTTCTGAATTTTTATTACCGAAGAATTCTATATGAATAATACCTCTCATTAAAATTTCATTTGTCAGAAAATTAATGTCTTTCTTAAAATCCCTTCTGCTTGCCATAGTTCAATTTTTAGTATTTGATTATTGCTAAAATACTAAAATAATAGCAAGAGGCTAATTCTCATTAACAATAATTTCAATTTTAAGGTGGCAATTCAAAAGCTTACTTTAATTGACTTATTACTTAAAAGATTATTCTTGTTCATATTGGATATTGCTCGTAAAACCAGTTTATTTGTAAGTAAATCTGCATAACAAATAGAGGTGGTTGGATATGAGCGAATGTTACCGATATATTTTTCTTAAAAATGAAAAACTAAAACCTTCAAAAGAATTTAAAGATGAATTCTTACTTAGAGGTTCTGCCCTTTATGAAGTAATTCGCGTTGTATCTGGAAAACCCGTTTTCTTAAAAGATCATTTCCAACGATTAAGCAATTCTGCAATTCAAATAAAAGAACAAATTTGGTATACTTTTAATCAAATCGAGGATCAAATTGAAAAGTTAATCCAAATAAATGATGTGCAAAATGGCAACATCAAACTTGTTTTTCATATTGATGGATTGGACAAAAACTTTTTTGTCTACTTCATTAAACATTATTACCCAAAACCAGAACAATATCTAAATGGGGTAAGGACAATTGTTCACCATGCAGAAAGACCACTACCTAATGCTAAAGTTTACAATCACAGCTTACGATCAAAAACGAACGATATTATTAGAGATGCTGAAATATTTGAAGTATTACTCTTAAATTCGGTGGGTAACTTGACAGAAGGAAGTCGGTCGAATCTATTTTTCATTAAAAACAATGAATTACATACTGCCTATGACAGTGAAGTATTAAATGGAATTGTGCGCAGTAAAGTTTTAGAAATTGCGGAAAGATTGAACATTCCCATTCGTAAATCACATCTAAAATATGATGATTTAGCGAAATATGATGCAGCCTTTTTAACAGGAACATCTTTAATGATTCTACCAATTAAAAAGATTAATTCGATTAGCTTCTCTCCTTCTCATGAAATAATTAATTCCTTATCCGAAGGTTTTAATAAATTAATTAGTGATTATTTACAATAACTCTTGAAGCTTTCGGAAAACCTATTTCAACTTTTGTTCCACAAGGAAATTCACTATCATCAAAAAGATCTTCTATCGAATAGGAATAAACTCGGCCATTATCCAATACTTTATTTAATAGCTTTATACGATCTCTTGTAATCTGAAGTGTTTTATGATGATTACTAATGTTACTATCCTGATGAAATCCTTTAGATTTTTGACGACCAATACCATTGTCTTTAATAGTACATTTCAAATAGCCATCACTCTCGGCTTCAAAACTTAAGGTCAACTGCCCCTTTTCTTTACTTCCTGATAACCCATATTTAATTGCGTTCTCGATAAAGGGTTGTATCAACATTGGAGGTAACAAGTATTTGTGGGGCTTAATCGAGTTATCAACATTTATTTTGTACGCAAACTTATCGAAAAATCGCATTTGTTCTAATTTCAGATAGTGCTGCAGATAGTTAATCTCATCTGCTAAAGAGATAAAATCTTTATTCGCATTATTGATATTTTTACGCAAAACCATTGAAAAATCGGATAAATAATCTAATGCATTTTCCGTATTTTCATCTAAAATATGACTCTGAATTGAATTCAATGCATTAAAAATGAAATGAGGATCCAATTGATTCTGAAGTGATTTCATTTTCAAGGCAATTACCCGATTAAATTGCTTTGTCCTCTCTTTTTCTTTTCTTCGTACAATTCTAACATATGTATTGCCAGTCAGTAAAATTAACAAAATTAGCAGTAGGCTTGCTAAAATAATAAACCACCAGGTTTTCCACCATCGAATTTTCATTTGAATCGTAAAAGAAAATGGTATTATTTCAAGATCACTTAACTGTCTACCCTCAATTCTTAAAACATAGTCACCACCCGGCAAATGAGAATACATTGCTTTTGTATCAGTGGTCCAATCCGACCAAGTTTTATCGTATCCTTCTAACAAATATCTATATCGAACATTCGAAATATTCTGGCAAAAATCCATTCCAAAATTAAAGGTGAGATCGTTTTCAAAATACTTAAAAGCAACAGGCTCAATTGGAGTATTCGTCCATTGGTCGACCTCTTCTTTTTTAGGCATCCATTCCTCGTTATGCACGAGAATAGTTCTTAACCTTATCCTTGTTTTTAAATGATCTTGATCTGAAAAACGTTTAGTATCAATTTTTAATAGTCTACTTCTGGTTTGCACCCAAATATTTTGATCAGCATCAACAATCGATCTTTCACCATTCTGATCATAGTAACCATCATTCAAATTCCAAAATCGAAATTGCAGAATCGAATCTTGTTCCCAAGAATTATAATCAAACCGATGCACTCCTGTATTCGTTCCACACCACAATGAATTATCATCAAGTAACTGAAATCCTTGGATTGCAGTACCAACTACTCCATCTTCATTCCCTATTGTATCGATAACTTTTAAATCTGTATCGGTAATATTCAATTTGTAAATTAAACCATTGTTTCCAGCTACAATTAAGGTTGAATTATCAACTATAAGAAGATCATTTATTACATTATGAAACCCTGAATTATTTCGATTATAAATTGTGAACTGATTTTCTTGAAACTTTAAGATTCCTTTTTGTCTGGTCGCAATCCAAATGATATCCCCCTGGTTTCTCATTTTACTAATTTCGATTGTACTAGACTGTTCGAATGAATAAGAAGGTTTCTCTTCACATTTACCATCCTTCTTATTAAAACTTAATGTATTGTCCCAAAAAGATAAAATTTCACCGTCTTGTGTGAAAATAAATTCGCTAGCAGGCGTTATTCCAACAAATTGCAGTTGATAATTAGATGTATTGAAAGTAAAAAAACCTTTACTACTTGAAACCCATACGAGCCCCTCCTTATCAATCTGAAGTCTATAAAGTGAAAAATCTTTTAGATTCTCGACTTTACCTGCGCACTTAGCATAAAAATCTTTAGCTACAATTCGTTTTTTAATCTGCAAATCATTAACAATGATTAATTCATTTTTATTGGAAACAAGGATATTTCCATAAAAATCAGAAACTAAATCTTGACTTTCTGGATTTGTAAAACCGTTAAAGCCTGTTTGAATGTATTTAAAAAAACTATTTTCAACCTTAACCAACCCACAATTTTGGGTTCCAAACCACAAATCATTCTGTCCTTTTCTAAGAAAAATGGTATTAATAAAGTAATTGTCTAATTTATTCACAGCAGAGAAATCTACAAATGAATTATCTTGTAATTTTAATACCTTGCGTTTTTCTACTCCATTCTCATAATACCTCAATAAATAATAACTAAGAATTGCATTCTCTTCCTGTTCTATTACATCAGCAATTACTGAATTCTCTTTTGATAAATTCAAGCGAAAGGTCTTTTCTCCTCCTAATACTTTTTTAAGTTTATCTAAATCGTTTTGAATTCCTAAACTTACAATCGGAATTTCTTCGCTATCATTTTTCAGATAATCGCCAAATTTAATATGATAGATGAAATTTTCTTTTTGGCACTCACTACTCGTAATCAATTGATTATTAGCAGAACGAATTTTAAATATCGCCTTAGGATAGGTGGTATTCTTTGCTGTTAGCGATGATTCATCAATATTATATTCATACAAACCATCAGAAGTACCAAGCATCAATTTATTTGAAGATCCAATCGTTTGTAAATAATAAATTTCTCGCTCATTCTTTAAAGAATCAAATTGAATAATCGATAAACGATCTCCATCGAACTTAGAAAGTCCAAGTCCCAAACTAGAAAACCATAGATTTCCATCTGGATCTTCACAAATCGAATTGATTCGTTCTCCTTGCAGTTTTGTTAAGCCTTTTCTAAATTTGATATCTTCTCCTGTGAACTCATACAAACCAGCATCTGTAGCAAGCCACACCAATCCTCTAGAATCTTCAAATATATCAAACACGACATTACTTGGCAAACCATCCACCATCGAAAAATTTTCCGTTGTTTGAATGTTTGCCAATACTTTCGTAGATAATACAATTAGCATTATCAACACGTTAGCAAATATCTTTTGTTTGATATTCATTATGCAATTATAATAAATATGATTTAATAAAAATGATGCCAAATGTGCCAATTTCAACTTGACACATTCTTTTTCTTACAAGTGTGAAGATTCCATATTATTTTATTTAGCTTTAAATCGTTCTTTGAAGAATAACTATCAAGCAAATTAAGCTTAAGTTAAACTACTTGTAAGGTACACTTACACTCACAAAATGCAAACCACTGACTCTCATTATATAATACGATGAATAAGTATATAACAAAAGCTTTCTCAATGTAAATTTCATCGTTATGATACTACTTTTCACAAAAAAGTATGATTTGTTCTTATTATTTTATTTCTTTTGCGACAAGAATAAAGAATAGCATAAAATTCAATATATGAAGCATCCTTTTAATAAAGTGAATTTAAATAAGGCGATTAAAGAGTATCAAGCCAATCAAAATTTCATTCATACTGCTTTGCCAAGATTAAATATTCTCTTGGCTATTAAAAAAGAGCTTAAAAGCATTTCAAACTTAGAATGGGAGTTTGAATACAATCACACCAATGTAAATCAAAATGCTGTTAGAATTCAATTCAGAAATCAAATTAGCAATGATTTTAATTTCTTTTACGAAATACCTTTAAGCATGAATTTTGAATTAAGAGCATACCTCTCAAATTCAACCGTACATTTTCTTGATTTATACAATTTTCTAATTGATAAAAACATTATAAAGAAAGATCAGTTCGCACTAAAAGCAGAGTACCATACGATACCTCATTTCATTCTTAATACTAAAACAAAAAGATATGATATGTCAATTCTTAATCAGTATTCTCTTTCTGATGAAATCGATGATCAAATAATTGATAAAAAAGTAAAAGCTGATATCGAAAATGGATTTGATCAATTCAATTTAATTTTTGAAGAAATCATAAAACAATTCAAAATTTGAACTATTTTTAAAAAATGAGTCCTATTATAAAATCTAACAAATACAATAAACTAAGTATTAGCAAGGCATATTTCCTGCTATTTCTTGTACTTACTGTCACCTTTCTTCTTGGGATCGGTGGCATCTGGATTTATAAAGAAATTTCAGATTTTAATCAGGAATCGAAAAAAATAAGAAAAGAATTATTAAGTGATCAAAAGAAAATATTAACCAATAAGACTAAGGAGTGTCTTGATTTTATTGAATATCAAAATACACAATCAGAATCTAGAATAAAAAACAGACTTAAGAATTTTGTAAATCAGGCTCATGCCATTGCCTCAAACATTTACAATGAAAATAAAGGTAAATTATCTGATCATGAAATTCAAAAGAGAATAAAACAAGCCATAACGCCTCTTCGCTTTTCAAACGATCATGGATACATTTTTATAAATACCCTTGATGGGGTTGGTGTTTTATACCCTTTTTCCAAAAAGAAAGAAGGCCAAAACCTAATAAACCTTCAAGATTTAAATAAAAATTATCTTATAAAAAATGAAATTAACCTGATGCAATTTCAGGATGATGCATATACTAAATATGTAAATCCTAATAAGGTTGTTAATCAGTTTAATGCTTACACCAAAGTTTCTTACATTAAAAAATTCAAGCCTTACGGTTGGTATTTAGGATCTTTTGCCTTTCTCGATGATTTACAAGAAGAAAACCAGCGTGAGACCTTAATTAGAATTGACCAAATTAGTTTTGATGACAACAACCATTTTTTTGTGTATAAAAAAGATGGCACTTGTCTGTTACATTATGACACAACAAGTATTGGAGTAAATTATAGAGATTACAATGATAAATTCCGTAAGGCTAATGTGGAAAAAATATTAGCCTCTACAGTATCTCAAAAAGGTGGTTTCATTGAATATCAAAATCAATCTGAAAATGAAGGTTTAAAAATATCCTATATAAAAACGATTGAAGAATGGGATTGGGTTATTGGCGCTGGAATTTTCACTAAAGAAATAGATGCTGGAATTGAAATTGCACGTAATCATTTAAAAGAAAATGTGTATAAATACATCTATCAGATTATTCTGTTGGTTGCTTTTGCAATTATTATACTCTACATCACTTCGAAATTTATCTCAAAGAAGATGAATCGGAACTTTGTTTCTTTCAACAATTTTTTCCGAAAAGCATCAACTGAATCTCATAAAATTAAAACAGACGAATTATACTTTCCCGAGTTTCGAGACATGTCAATTACCATTAATAGAATGATTGACATTCGATCTCAAAAAGAAGAAGAACTTAAGGATGCAAAAGAACGCGCCGAAGAATCTGATCGTTTAAAATCGTCTTTTCTTGCTAATATGTCGCACGAAATTAGAACTCCAATGAATGCTATAATTGGATTTTCAGAATTATTACAAGAAGAAGACTTGCCATTTGAAACGAGACAACAATTTTTTAACCACATCAAAAATAGTGGCAATTCCTTGTTAAATTTGATTAACGACATTATCGATTTCTCGAAAATTGAGTCAGGTGAATTAAAAATTTCAAAAACTGTTTTTAACCTTAATGAAATGTTTGATGAGCTGCATCAGACTTTTATTAAAATTAAAACAGGAAAAGGAAAAGACCATATTGATTTAAAATTTACAAAAGGTTTAAGTGACCAAAATTGCATAATTTACACTGATCCTTTTAGATTGAAACAGATCATTACAAACCTTGTTGAAAACTCGATAAAGTTCACCGAAAAAGGTAGTATCCTAGTATCGTATCATTTAAATCAAACCGAACTTGTTTTTTCTGTAATAGATACTGGCATTGGTATTTCACAAGATAAACAGGATATTATATTCAGTCGCTTTAGACAAGCAGATGATTCTCATGCTCGTAAATATGGAGGAACAGGATTAGGCTTATCAATTTCTAAGAAATTATCTGAATTACTTAATGGAAAAATGTGGCTTGAATCAACTGTAGATATTGGAAGTAATTTCTCTATCAGTATACCATATCAATTGGATGAAAATCATGTCCCGACGGTATTAAATGATGATCTGTCGGATAAAAAAAAAATAAGTGGTAAGAAAATTCTTGTTGTGGATGATTACGAGGTAAATCTCACCTTATTAAAACAAATGCTGCAAGCTTCAGGAGTTGAAGTCATGGTATCTGAAAATGGGAATAATGCTATAAACCAATGCTCTAAGAACGATTTTGATTTGGTGCTATTGGATCTTCAAATGCCTGAAATAAATGGGTTTGATACTTTAAAACTAATTAAGAAGAACAAACCAGAAATTAAGATAGTAGCCCAAACAGCTTATGCTTTGGAAAATGAAAAGGAACAAATATTAAGTTCAGGATTTGATGGATACATTTCAAAACCAATTGTCAAAAAAGAATTAATGGACATCATTCACAAAATACTATAAACTAAAATCTTGGGCATTTTATTCGTCCAATCTGTCTTCTTTTTCTTGCACTGACTTCCATACAACCAGAACGAGATCTACGATTTCGAGGATTTTTAATCCGCATCATAAAAGCTATTTCATGAGCGCCTGCATTGGTATGAATTAATTTTGAAACTGTTTTATCGTAACTATAGGAAACTTGCCACCAATCTCTAATAATACCTAATTGAAGAATAATAGCATCATATTCCAATTCTAAATTATCACGATACCACATTCCATAAATGATTGATCCTTTGGAAACATACATCCCATAATTTAGTTGTTTATTCGTTCCTTGTTGTCGATATAGAAAGTTTGGTGCCAGACTAAAGTCTGCTTTATGCAATCCATATCTAAAAACGGGAACATTAACACCACAATGTAAAGTATATTTACGAGGCAGTTTAGAATAATCACTTTCGTCTTTAAACGATTCATCAGGCTCGGTTAAATGATGAGCAGCGAAACCTATAAACCAATTTTTATACGAAGCTATTAGGCCTGAAGAAAAATCGAAATAATTTCGATTCAAATGATCAATTGCACCTTCTCCTGTAAACGGATTTATTAATCCATTAATATAAAATTCATCCGTCTGATCTGGATAGGTAAAATTTGATTCATCTAACTTACGTTCGATAAAGGAAGCCTGAAAACCAGCCTTAATAGATAGTTTTTTAGAAATTCGCAAGGTATAGGCGTACATTGCACTTGCTGTTGTCGTACTTACGGTTCCATCTCCTTGTTCATCCTGCATCAGGTGAAGGCCTACACCACCACCTAAAACATCTACATACTGGTCATAGGCTACGCTATAACTTACATATGCTGAATTTAATTCAGGCCATTGGTTACGATATCCCAATCCTACTCTCGCGTCATAATCAGAGCCTGCAAATGCAGGATTTAAATAAATCTTATTCGCGTAGAACTGAGAGAACTCTACATCCTGTGAATACAGGTTTACAGAATTCAATAACAGTATAAAAAAGCCTATTATTTTCAGTTCTTTTCTCATTATCTAAATAAAGTTACCGTACCGTGCGCTTGCTCTTTTCCACCGTAGAAAATAATCCAAACGTAAACACCTATTTCTGATTCTTTTCCTTTGTAGGTTCCATTCCAACCATCATATTTTAATTCATTATTACCAACAATATCTCTTTTCACCATGAACATTTGTTCTCCCCAACGAGAATATATATACATTTCAAAATCGGAAACAAAACCTTTAAATACAGGATAAAAAATTTCATTAGGCCCTTTTCCATTCGGAGTAAACACATTTGGCACCACCATTTTTGGCTGAAGTAGTTTAGCAACTGCCGCTGATTGCGCTACACAACCAAATTTATTTGTTACCTCAACAGAATAATCTCCTGCCTCTTCAACTTCAATACTTCTCCAATCAGATCCTGTACTCCAACGATAGGCTGCATAACCCGATCCAGCATCTAGCGTTACAGATTGACCTTTATAAAAACTAAATGTTTTCGGACTTAATTCAACATCTGGCTTAGGATATACTTCAACATGAATTGTATCAGTTCCCATAAGGCCATAAATATCCCAAACACTTACTATATAATCACCTGTTTCGTTTACATTAATCGTCCTGGTTTTTTCCCCTGTATTCCAATCGTAGCTTTCCCAAGGTCCTGCATCAAGCATTAAAGCATTCCCTTCACATATTCCTACGCTACCACCTAAATCAATACTTGGAACTGGATTAACTGCAACTTTTACTTTACCATTTCCTCTACAACCATTTACATCAATCACGCCTACAGCATATTCCCCATCTTTATCTACTTTTAAAAATTGAGAACTCTCCTGGTTACTCCATTCATATTGTACATATCCGCTACCCGCATCCAATAAGAGTGTAGTTCCTTCTGCAATGACAGTATCTTGTCCTAAACTAACTTCAGGATTATCATGAATAAATATACTAATTTCATCCTGACCAATACAACCAAATTCATCCATTGCTCTAAGAATATATTCTCCCGCATCGTAAACATATATTTCTCGAACTTGACCACCAGGTATCCACTCTGTATGATATCCAGTAGGAGCTTCGATAATTAATTCTTCTCCTTCACAAATATATAGGTCTGGCCCCAAGTCAACCAAAGGTAAATCACGCACTATAACATCAACAGAATCTTGACCAACACAACCATTAATGTCAGTTATTTCAACTGAATAAATACCGCTAGTATTCAAAATTCTCGACTGTGATGTTACTCCATCATTCCATAAGAAACTAACTCCATTTCCTAAATCTATAGTAACAGATTCTCCAAAACACATATCAATTTGATCTGGCAACGGATTAACTGGAAGATGAATTACCTCAACATAAACACTATCAGATGCTAAACATCCATTTTCATTGATAATATCTAAAAAGTACCAGCCAGTTTCACCAGCATTGAGTGAATAATTTGTTTCTCCTGAAAGAATCGCCCCGTCTAATCTCCACTGGTAAGAATAAGTGGAATTATCTGGTCCTTCTATATAAGTTGAATCACCTTCACACACAAGATTCGTTGTGTACACCACATTAAAATCAAATGATGGATGTTGTTCTATTCTAATTGTATCATCAGCAATACAAGAATTTAAATCTGTAAACTGAACAAAGTATGTTCCTGGATTTACAACACTAATTCTATTCGTTGTTTCCCCAGTACTCCATAAATATTCTCCTATTTGATTTCCTGCATCCAAGATATATTTCTCACCTTCACAAATTATCTGATCTGCTCCCAAATCAACGATTGGGTTTGCATGGATTGTTGCGTTAGCATTGTCTGTTGCTGAACAACCATTTGCATCTGTTATTGTTACAGAATAATTTCCACTTGTCGAAACATTAATAGTTTGCGTTGTTTCTCCTGTAGACCATAAATAAGTCGAACCAATATTTCCTGCGTCAAATGTAATTGTTCCACCAGCACATGTTTCCTGATCTGCTACCAAATCAACGGTTGGGTTTGCATGGATTGTTGCGTTAGCATTGTCTGTTGCTGAACAACCATTTGCATCTGTTATTGTTACAGAATAATTTCCACTTGTAGAAACAGTAATAGTTTGAGTTGTTTCGCCTGTAGACCATAAATAAGTCGAACCAATATTTCTTGCATCAAAAGTGATGCTGTTTCCTGAACATGTTTCCTGATCTGCACCAAGATTTACTGTTGGGTTTGCATGTATTGTTGCATTCACATCATCTGAAGCTGAACAACCATTTGCATCTGTTATTGTTACAGAATAATTTCCACTTGTAGAAACTGTAATAGTTTGAGTTGTTTCGCCAGTTGACCATAAATAAGTCGAACCAATATTTCCTGCATCAAATGTAATTGTTCCACCGGCACAAGTCTCTTGATCTGCTCCCAAATCAACGGTTGGGTTTGCATGGATTA
>NZ_JAKJSC010000012.1 GCF_029029525.1 Labilibaculum sp. DW002
TGATAGAAAATGTGCGTAAATAAAGAGTTATTTACGGTTCAAATAATATAATCACAACTTGCAAAGGCAAGATTTTGTGAAACGATTTTAGGTGTTTATTGCAACGAGGTTCCACCTCTTCCCTTTCCGAACAGAGAAGTTAAGCTCGTTAGCGCCGATGGTACTGCAGAAATGTGGGAGAGTAGGTCGACGCCAACTTTTAAAAGGATAGAAATTCTACGGAGTTTCTATCCTTTTTTTTTTGATAAAGTCAATATGAATATAATCATTGAATTTCTCTTCTTACAGTCCCGATTTATTGGGATATTTCATAAGTAGTAAGGCTCTTTTTTAGGTATTCAATTCTGTTAACGAAAGCTTGTTTAACTTCATTGAAAGGGAAAAATTTATTGGTTGATTTTAATCTTTATGCAAAGCGAAAATTTTATTGGAATAAATAGCAATAATTCAATAGATTAAGACGATGTTTTTGTGTTGATATCTTGCTTTGTAGAAAATATTGCTTAATTTTGCGAACTGATTGTGTTGAGCAGTCAATTATTATATTTTTTAAAATTCAAAAAAAGAATTATGTATTTATCAGCAGAAAAAAAGCAAGAGCTTTTCGAACAATACGGAAAGTCTAATAAAGACACTGGGGCTGCAGAATCTCAGATCGCTTTATTTTCCTACCGTATCGCTCACTTAACTGAGCACCTTAAGAAAAATAGAAAAGATTACAGTACCCAACGTGCGCTGCAATTGCTAGTAGGTAAAAGAAGAAGCCTATTAGATTACTTAAAAGCAAAAGATATTGAAAGATACCGTGCTATTATTAAAGCATTAAACATGCGTAAGTAATATCTTATAATATTAGCAATCTTGAGCAATCGGGATTGCTTTTTTTATTTAAGTACGGCAACATCTAGCCTTATCCCAATATAAGTTTGAATAAAACTACAAATGATGAATGTAATCGAAAAAAAAATTGAATTAGGTGATGGAAGGTCCATCACAATTGAAACAGGGAAATTAGCTAAACAAGCTGATGGATCTGTAGTAGTAAAAATGGGTAAGACCATGCTGTTGGCTACAGTTGTATCCGCAAAGGATGCAAAACCTGATGTGGATTTCATGCCATTATCAGTAGAATACAAAGAAAAATTTAGTGCTCTAGGAAGATTTCCAGGTGGTTTCATGAAACGTGAAGGTCGTCCTTCAGATCATGAGATTCTAGTTTGTCGTCTTGTGGATCGTGCTCTACGTCCACTATTCCCAGAAGATTATCATGCAGAAACTTTTGTTACAATTAACCTTATTTCGGTTGATGCTAATGATATGCCTGATGCAATTGCCGGTTTAGCTGCATCTGCTGCAATTGCAGTTTCAGATGTGCCATTTGCAGAACCAATTTCTGAAGTACGTGTTGCCAGAATAGATGGTAAAATGGTGATCAATCCTGGTCGTGAAGAGTTAGCTACAGCTGATCTTGATATGATTATTGCAGCTACCATGGATAACATCATGATGGTTGAAGGCGAAATGAACGAAGTTTCTGAGGCTGAAATGTTAGAGGCTATCAAAGTTGGCCATGAAGCTATTAAGGTTCAATGTCAAGCTCAAGTTGAGTTGGCTGAATTAACAGGTAAAACTGTAAAAAGAGAATATTGCCATGAGGAGAGTGATGAAGAGCTTCGTCAGTTAATCGTGGATAAAACATACGCTAAGGTATTAGCAGCTGCAAGATTGCAGAATCCAAATAAGCACCAGCGTGCTGAAGCATTCGCTTCAATTAAAAAAGAATTTGTTGAGGAATATTCAGAAGGAAAAGAAGCTTCAGATATCAACATGTCTTTAATTGGACGTTATTACCACGATGTAGAAAAAGATGCTGTTCGTGAAATGGTATTGGAAGATCGTAAACGTCTTGATGGTCGTGATACAGATCAAATCCGTCCTATCTGGTCTGAAATTGATTACCTTCCAGGTGCTCACGGATCAGCTGTATTTACACGTGGTGAGACTCAATCGTTAACATCAGTAACTTTAGGTACAAAGTTAGATGAGAAAATCGTTGACGATGTACTTTATAGAGGAAAAGAGAAGTTTGTTCTTCATTATAATTTCCCATCATTCTCAACTGGTGACGCCCGTCCAAATCGTGGTGTTAGCCGTAGAGAAGTAGGACATGGTAACCTGGCTTTCCGTGCTCTTAAAGGTATGATTCCAGCAGATTCTCCATATGCTATCCGTGTTGTTTCTGATATCCTTGAATCAAATGGTTCGTCTTCAATGGCAACAGTTTGTGCAGGTACATTAGCATTAATGGATGCAGGTATCCAAATCAAAAAGCCGGTAACTGGTATCGCAATGGGATTAATCTCAACTGAAGGTGCTAAAAAATATGCTGTTCTTTCTGATATCTTAGGTGATGAAGATCACTTGGGAGATATGGACTTTAAAGTAACAGGTACCAGAGATGGTATTACTGCTACTCAAATGGATATTAAAGTTGACGGACTTCCATACGAAGTATTGGAGCAAGCTCTAATGCAAGCACGTGATGGACGTCTTCATATTCTAGATAAGATTTCTGAGACTATTGAAACTCCAAGAGAAGATCTTAAGCCTCACGCTCCAAGAATTGTATCACTTGTTATTCCTAAGGATATGATTGGTGCTGTAATCGGACCAGGTGGTAAGATTATTCAAGAGATTCAAGAAACTTCAGGTGCGGTTATCGTAATCGAAGAAGTTGACGGAAAAGGTCATGTTGATATCTCAGCTGACAACAAAGAAGCAATTGATATTGCATTAGGTCGTATCAAAGGTATCACTGCAGTTCCTGAAGTTGGAACGATCTATAAAGGAAAAGTTAAGTCGATTGTTGCCTTTGGTGCTTTCGTCGAAGTTCTTCCTGGTAAAGATGGTTTACTTCACATTTCTGAAATTGAGCATCGCAGACTAAACACTGTTGATGAAGTATTGAAAGAAGGTCAGGAAGTTGAAGTGAAACTTATCGGTATCGATCCTAAAACAGGTAAATTGAAACTTTCTAGAAAAGTTTTATTACCAAAGCCTGAGAAAAACGAGAAATAATAAATCAATTATACGATTTAGAAATCCCGGATTTATTCCGGGATTTTTTTTTGATGTTTATTGAATGATTAACTTTGTAGAATTATTTAGGAAATGCTTTTATGGAAGAGAACTGGATCGAAGAAATATCAAAAAATATAGATGAGCAAATTGATTTGTACATATCGATAAAGGATTATCGGTTTTATCAGATCGAGAAGCTGAAACGAATTGCAAAATTACTTCAGAATCAAAAGAATTGCCTAGACTGTAAATATTCGCGGAAGGAATTAGAGGAAATTGTAAATGATCTGGATCGATTGATTAATAAGTCGGGGGTAAATAGAAGTGAGTATGAAAAGAGAGTAGAGAAATTGATTAAACATCTTAAAGTACAACATGACGTTTATCAAGCCCATCATTTTACTTATACCTATTCTGCAATTTTCACTTTAGTTGGAGCTTGTTTTGGTTTATTGCTTTCTTTTGGAATATTCTATTCATTTCATCCAACCACATTTTTCTTAGCTGCAGGAGTAGGAATGTTTGCTGGTAATGTTTTGGGAAGTCGAAAGGATAAATTTTACCTGCGAAATGGGAAGCAAATCTAATTTTCTTCTTAAAATATCATGAGTGAATTGTGATTATTTTTTTTGAGAAAGGACACTTTTTTCACAAGAAAAAATATTGTTAATAAATTAAGGCTTTTGACTAATCCTTTTCTTAAAAAAAGTCTGATATTTACGCCTCATTATTTATTTTTATGTCTCTAAATCTGTAAGTCGTTATTAATGGATTATAAGTTTATCGTAATAGAAGGAAATATTGGTGCAGGAAAAACCTCACTTTCTCATAAAATTGCAGAAGAATATAATGCTAAACTGATTTTAGAACAGTTTGCAAATAATCCCTTTTTACCGAAGTTTTATGAAGATCAAGAGAAGTATTCTTTTCCTTTAGAAATGTCATTTCTAGCCGATCGATACAATCAATTAAAGAATGAATTGAGTGAGAGAGATTTGTTTAAATCTTTTACGATTGCAGATTATTACTTCATGAAATCATTGATTTTTTCGAAGCAAACCCTACAAGATGACGAATATAACCTATATCGTCAGTTTTTCCATATTATCCATAATTCTTTACCAAAACCAGACCTATACGTTTATTTACATTCTAGTGTAGATAAATTGTTAGACAACATAAAAAGTAGAGGAAGAGAGTATGAACAAGATATTTCAGCAGATTATTTGCAAAAAATTCAGGATAGTTATTTTGAGTTTTTTAAGCAACAGCAAGAGCTTAGTTTTCTGATAATTGATACCAATGAACTTGACTTTGTTAACAACACAGAAGATTATCTTAAAATCTCCAAAGCAATTTTTAATGCTGATTGTAAAAAAGGTGTTAATAGAATCATTCTCTGAAAGCCTTGAAAAGCCAAATAAAATGGTTGAATCGATTTAATTTGCATAAAATTTTCTTAAATTTGTTTTTGAACTAGATTATAATTTTAAAAGTTAAAATAATTAAGTAGTTGTTATGAAAAGATCAAAGGTTATTTCCCTAGCTTCTTTACTGTTATCTGTTGTGGTTTTATCAAGCTGTGCAGGTTTAAGTAAAATGAAGAAAGAAGCAAGTAACATCAAGTATCAAGTAACTCCAGAAGTATTGGAAGCTCATGCTGATATGGTTGATGTGAAAATTACAGTTAACATTCCTGCTAACTATTTCAACAAGAATGTAACTTTAGTAGCAACTCCTGTATTGAAGTACGATGGTGGCGAAAAAGCTTTTGCTCCTAAAACACTTCAAGGTGAGAAAGTACAAGGAAATGCAATGGTAGTACCTTACGAAACAGGTAAAACGATTACCTATAAAGGAAGTATTGACTACGACAAAGCAATGCGTATTTCTGAGCTTGAAGTTCGTATGACTGCTTCAAAAGGTGAAAAATCATTGAATTTTGATCCTGTAAAAATTGCTGATGGTGTAAAAGCAACTGCAACTCTTGTTCAGAATAACCCTGCTAACATTATTGGTAAGGATGCTTTCCAAAGAATTATTGCTGAAACGAAAGAAGCTGATCTTCATTACCTAATCAACAGCTCTCAGGTTCGTTGGTCAGAAATGAAAACCGAAGATATTAAAGCTTTAGGCGAGTACTTCAAAACTGTTGAAGCTGACGCTAATAAAGAATACAAAGGAATTGAAGTTTCTGCTTATGCATCACCTGATGGAGCTGAAGATTTCAATGAGAAATTAGCTGGTAAGCGTGAGGTTTCTTCTTCTAAGTATGTAAAGAAATCAATGAAAAAAGCTAAGCTTTCTAACTACGCTAGCGAAGACTTCTTCAAATCTAAGGTTACTCCTGAAGACTGGGATGGTTTCAAGAAATTGATGCAAGCTTCTAACATTAGAGACAAAGAATTAATTCTACGTGTTCTTTCAATGTACACAGATCCTGAAGTACGCGAGAAAGAAATCAAGAACATCTCTGCTGCTTTCTCTGAAGTTAAGAAAGAGATTCTTCCTAAGTTGAGAAGAGCTAAGTTCATGGTTAACGTTGATAACATTGGTAAATCAGACGATCAAATTAAAGATCTTGCTAAGAACAATCCTGCTGAATTGAATGTTGAAGAATTGCTTTATGCTGCAACACTTACAAAAGTAGCTAGTGAGAAATTAGCAATTTATGAAACGGCTAAGAAGCAATTTGCTAAAGACTGGAGATCTCATAACGATGCTGGTATGGTTCTTTTCGGAATGGGTAAAGTTGACGAAGCTAAAGCTAACTTCGACAAAGCTGATCAGCTTTCAGCTAACAATCCGGTTGTTAAAAATAACTTAGGAGCTGTTGAATTAGTAAAAGGTAACACGGCTGATGCTGAAGTGTTATTCGGAGCTGCAACTGGTGCTGGTAGCGAGGTAAACTATAACTTAGGTATCGTTGCTGTTAAGAAAGCTCAGTACGACTTAGCAGCTCAGCAGTTTGGCGAGTGCAATTGTGTAAACTCTGCTTTAGCTAACATCCTTGCTGGAAAATACACTGTTGCTCTTGAGAAATTGAACAAGAACACAAGTGATAACGCTATGGTTGATTACCTAAAAGCTATTGTTGGTGCAAGAACTAACAACGAAAACTTAATTTTCTCTAACTTGAAATCAGCTACTGCTAAGGATGCTTCTTTGAAAGCTACTGCAAAATCTGATATGGAATTTGCTAAAGTATTCGAAGATGCTAAATTCAAAGCTATCGTTGAATAATTCGTTATTCATTAAAATATTAAAAAGCGACCCATTATTGGGTCGCTTTTTTTATTCTAGTAAGTGAAATGTTCATTAGAATTTTTATCTTAGCCAATTCCCTTTTATTAAGGCTGATGAATTAAAATGATTGTAAAATGGTAATTGAAATCCCATATAAATTAGTGAACAATTTTCAGGGCTATGTATTCTTTTCGAAAATACATGAGCAAACAAAAAATTGTTTCGAGGATCGTATTGTTTTCGATTTTTCGAACACTAAAGTGATTGAATCGAACCTTTTTGCCATTTTAGCTGGTCTGATTGCAGGTTTAGAGCGAAGAAAAAATAAAATTCGTTTACAGAATATTCAATCGCCTATTCAGAATTTATTTAATACCAAAAAATTAGTAAATGGTTCTGCTCGCAAATACTTGTGGAAGAGTTTTGTAAAATGCCAACAATTCGCCACAGAAGACGAAGAAGCCTTGTCCGATTACCTAGACTCTAGAATCTTTCCTGAACGTCCTGAAATTAGCTTAAATCAGCAATTAAAGATGGCTGTGCAATTGTGCATTGTAGAGATATTTCGAAATGCTTTTGCACATAGTAATTGTAAAGAAGTATTTATAGCTCATTATTATTCGGTGTACAACAAGAAACTTTGTGTTAGCATCGTTGATTTGGGAAGGCCTTTTAATTTGTTAGTGAATAAAGCAACTAAAAAAAGTTTGAATGGAGTTGGAGGTATTGAATGGGCAGTGGAGCAAGGGCACACAACTCAAAAAAATACCCGAAAAGGAATTGGTCTTTATACCATTAGGCAGTTTATTAAACAAAACGAAGGTCGAATTCAGATAATGTCGGGTGATGGTGTTTGGAAACAAGTAAAGCACCGTACATTCTCAAAAATTTATGAGAATGAATTTCCAGGTTCTGTTGTCACTTTAGAATTTAATTTATAAGCTAATATCTTATTTGTTGGCGTAATTTAATTTCGAGAATAGATCCCAAAGAACAATTCCACAACTTACTGAAATATTAAAGGAGTGCTTTGTTCCAAACTGAGGGATTTCAATACACCCATCAGAAAGGCTAACGATTTTTTGTTGAACACCTTTTACTTCATTCCCAAAAACCAAAGCGTATTTCTTTTCCGAATCCATATTAAAAGACTCTAAAGAGGTACTGTTTTCAGCTTGTTCTACAGCGTAAACACCAAAGTTATTACTTTGTAGTTTCGCAATAGCATCTTCTGTTTTTTCAAAATATTCCCACGCAACAGAGTCTTCTGCTCCTAAAGCTGTTTTGTGCAATTCACGGTGAGGTGGAGTGGCGGTAATGCCACATAAATAAACAGCTTCAATCAAAAGAGCATCCGATGTACGAAATACCGATCCAATATTGTTCAGACTTCTAACATTATCTAATACAATAATAATAGGCGTTTTATCCGACTCTTTAAATTCGTTGATGCTTTTACGGTTTAGTTCGCTGTTTTTTAATTTTCTCATCGTAACAAAATAGAATTTGGTCTGTATTTTTATCGCCTACAAAAATATAAAAAAAGGAACCCTTTTGAGGTTCCTTTACTATATTTTGTTTTAATTCTTACCAATTAACCGATTTACGACGAATTGGCATAGTCATACAACGCGCACCACCACCACCACGAGGTAGTTCTGATCCTTCAAGTGTAATCACATACTTTTCGTAATCAGTCAAGTTAACTTTATGACTAATCACATCATCAGCTGGAATAATTTCGAAACCATTCTTGTTCATTTCTTCCATGGTGTAGATATTACGAGCATATCCAACAGCTTTACCTGGCCCTACAGCAAAGAAGTTAGCACCATGCCATTGCTCTCTTTCTTGATTCCAAGGCTCTTTGGTGTCACCACAGTGAATTGGCTTAAGCTCCATACCTAATTTCTTAAGTGCTTGTAATAAGTTGTTCTCTCTTTTGATATTAACAACCTTGCCTGCCTGAATTGTGATATGAACTGTTTGGTATTTGTTAGGACGAATAATTAATGGTTCATAAACCATACACTTGTCCTTATCAAGTAGTGTAAACACCATATCCAGGTGAATAAATGACTCCGGATGTGATGGTAATTCCTGAACTAAGATATGACGAGGCTTCTCTTCTTTTTGAGAAAGCAGTTGAGCCAAAATAAAGTCGATCCCCTGAGTTGTAGTACGTGTTCCGTTACCAATAACCAGAATATCTTCACGAGCAACCAAAACATCACCACCCTCAATCATACAATTAGGGTCCATGTTTGGATTATCGATAGGGTTCACCGTTTTTGCTTTGAAACCTGGTGTATAATCGAAAATAGCCTGCATGATTAATGACTCACGATCACGAACAGCATTTGCCATTTTCCCAATCAAAACCTCATCTCCCAGCGACATAGATGCGTCACGCGTAAAGAAGAAATTATGAAGCGGGCGCATAGCATAGCGCTCTTTACTTAAAAATTTCGTTAGGTTGTCGCGTGTTAAAGCTACTCCTTCGATCAATAATGAAGCTAAATCTTCAGCATTTTGATCTAATAAAGTATCCTTAATACAATACGTATTTCCTTTAACAGCAAGTTCAGGTTCAATCTTACAAATCTTATCAATCACGATTTCCTTAACCTTATCATCCTTAAGGATATTGGCCAACAAATCTTTTACCTGATAAGTTTGAGTAATTTCTCCCAAAGATCCGCTTAGCTGCTTGTACTCTTTTTGCGCTACTGCAAGGTTTAGAATATCGCTATAAAGAGCTCTTTCAGCATTCTCAGGAGTCATGTTCTCAACTTCCGATCCTGGAGTATGAAGAATAACACCTTCCAGTTCTCCAATTTCTGAGCGAACATCTAATTCTACGTACTTAGTCATACCGATCTAATAAAGTGTCGTTAGTCTTTGTTGTTTGTATCAAAAAAAAGATTTTTCGATTTGCAAATGAAGTAAAAATTTAGTGTATAGAAAAGGATTGCGTTAAGTAAATTTCACTTTTGCTAAAATGCTGCTGAAACGATTCAAATCATGATAAATAGAACCTTTTAATCTTTACGATTAACTTTTGTAATTATGTAAATAAGAATCATTTTCAAGGAATGAATATCAATTTGTTCCATAAGCTATTTTAATAGGGCGTTACCAAATTATTACTTTTTTTACCACAAAAGTATATTTTGGTCAAGCTTTTCGCTATTACTCCTCGCTCATTCTTCGCTGTGGGGTATCCGCTACAATCCTTAACGCATATGTACTACGTGCTTTTTATTGATCATAGCTCAACTAAATTTATACATAAGTTTCATTCACTTAAAGATAAGAAAGTTTATCTTTGAATTAGGAATGAAGGAGAGTATTAAAATATGGATTTTGGGATTGTTTGTTTTTGCTTTGGCTAATGTAAAAACTGCGAATAGTAGCATAATTTGTCGTGTGAATGTGCTTCAGGATACAATTGTGTTTTTAGATTCTAATTTGCACGTTAATCTTGATGAAGTAAAAATTAAGAGATATAAAAAAAGGAAACGAAGACATTATCGAAGTACACGTAAATATTGGCGTACTGTTCGAAATATCCGGATTGTATACCCATATGCACAAGCAGCAAATGAAACCATTGTAAAATTAACCAATGAGTTAGATTCAATTGATAGCAACAAGCAACGAAGAAAATTGATTCGAAAAGAATACAAAGGCTTAATGAAGGAGTATAAAAAGCCTATAATGAAACTAAAAATTTCGCAAGGAAAGCTACTCTTAAAATTAATAGATCGGGAAACAGGAGGAACAAGTTACGATCATCTAAAAGAATTGAAGGGTTCCTTTACAGCGGTATTTTGGCAATCGGTTGCAACCATGTTTGGGTCATCTTTAAAAGCAGAATACGATCCCTTAGGGGATGATTGGATGGTAGAGGAAATATTAGATCGCATGAAAAAAAATGAATTAGGCCCACCAAGTAAGTTACCAATAAAGAGGATTAACTAGCCTTGCTTGATAAATATTTTTCCATCCTTTCATCATAGAGCTGCGACTTTTCTATGTATTCTTCAAATTCTTGTAGATCAGATTCATCAATTAATTTTTGAACTTCTAAAAAGGCATCTTCCTTTTCCTCTTCGATGTTCATTCGATATGTATTAAGTGTCTTTTCAACTTTGCTTTCCCATGCATATGATTTTGCAATAACAAAATATGCAATAAAGCTAAATAGCCAACTAAACAAAAGTAAGGCACCGTTCGTGATTTCAGGAAAGAACAGTAGCGGAATTAAGAGAAAAATGATTGGACTAAGTGCTGCGATACAAAATATAGAAATAACTAAGTTATTGTAATGTTGAGAGAAGTGTGTCAGTTTTTTCTTTTTCCATAAATAGAAAAATGACCAATTGAAGAATAAGTTCACCGAGATAGAGAATAACGGCAGCGCAGCTTCGTTTGCAGCGTTTAAGCTTAAAAAAATACCAATAAAAAGTGCTAGGTTCGAGAAAATAAATGGGTAAATATGGTTTTCACCTACATCTTTTGTATTGCGGTTTTTCATAGAATTGTTTGTAGTGGAAAAAGCAATTGACCAGTTGTACTTGCCAATTGCTAATAATTTTAAATACTCAGTGCCATAATTGTTTTAACTACTTTTTCTGCTCCTTCTCCAATTTGAGCAATAGTCGCATCGAGCATATAACAAGGTGTTGTAACAATTTTGTTTTCTTTGTCGAAAACAATTTCGCCATGATTTGTGTTCACATGTATTGCTCCCATTTGCGTAATTGCTTCAGCAGTACCAGCATCTTGACCGATGGTAACTTCCACATTACTTATTACTTTTGCAATCAGTGCAGGAGCAATACAAAGAGCTGCAATTGGCTTAGCTGCTTTGTGCATTTCTCTTAACACGTTCTCAATTCCGGAATCTACATTACAATCTGCTCCATCGAATGCCAAGGAACAAAGATTTTTAGCCACTCCAAATCCTCCCGGGAAAAGAATCGCATCAAAATCACCTGCTTTAAATTCTTTTAAATCTTTGATATTACCACGGGCAATTCGGGCAGCTTCTACCAAAACATTTCTTGTTTCGGCCATTTCTTCTCCCGTTAAATGGTTCACCACATGGTGCTGATCGATATTAGGAGCAAAAATTTGATACTCTCCCCCATTTTTAGAAATCGCATATAAGGCAAGTGTGGCTTCATGAATTTCAGATCCATCGTATACACCCGAACCAGCAAGGATAACTGCAAATTTTTTCTTTGAATTCATTTTAAAATACTTTATTTTTTTGTTTAGAATTTTGCGGTAAATTAATCATCGAAAAGAACTCCATTTATTGATTTAAAATAAGATATGAAGTCAAAACGATTATTCATAGCAATAAAGATAGCCAATACGAATCAAATTCAAGAAATTTTTCGACAAGTTGGGCTTGATTTAAGCAAAGAAAGAATTAAATGGGTAAATGATAAGGGGCTTCATGTTACTCTTTTTTTTATTGGGAATAAAAGTGTTGATGCGATTCCTAATTTAATTCACACCTTAAAAATTGTGGCTAAGCAATTTAGCGGTTTCTATTTGAGTTTAAAGGGACTTGGGGCTTTTCCATCATTAGATTCTCCTCGGATATTGTGGATAGGAATAGATTCTCATCAAAATTTATTTGACTTGCAAAAAGAGATTCATTTTAAGCTTGAAGAAATTAGTGAATTGGATACGTATAAATATAAACCTCACGTAACTATTGGAAGAATAAAAGGAGGGGTTAAAGAACCTAAAAATGTAGCTTTAGCACTTGCGAAATGGAATGAATGGGAAGGAGAGGAGTTGTTTGTTAAGGAATTTGTTTTGATGGAGAGTGTTCTAAGTGATGTTGGACCAAAGTATGAGGTTTTAGATACTTTTCATTTAAACGAATAAAAGATTCTTGTCACAAGAATTCGGATTTTGTAGCTTGTGTTTTGTCATTTTTTCTTTTTCATCTCTACAAGATTTTTTAAAATTGCGGATTAGATGTAAATTTGAGCTACTAAAAATATATTTGGATATGATTACGATAGAAACATTGGTGTTTAATCACTGGCAAGAAAATACATACATTTTACATGACGAAACAGGAGAAGCAGTATTAATCGACTGTGGCGTTTTCTTCGATGATGAAGGGAAAAAACTGATTGATTTTGTTGAGAAAAAAGGAATTAAACTCGTTAAACAGCTGAATACGCATTTGCATATCGATCATGTTTTGGGAAATCAATTTATGAAAGATCAGTTTGGCTTGCTTACGCATGCTCATAAAGATGATGAGTTTTTATTGGCTGAAGCGCCTAATTATGGGGTTCGTTTAGGACTTGAAAATGTTGTTGAACCGCCAGCAATGGGACAAGCTATTAAAGATGGTGATGTAATTAAATTTGGAAATTCTGAGTTGAAAGTGCTTCATATTCCAGGTCATTCTCCAGGTCATGTTGTTTTTTATAACGAAGCTCAAAAATTTGCAATTGTAGGTGATGTAGTGTTTCGTGAAAGTATCGGTCGTACCGATCTGCCTTATGGAAATTTCGATCAATTAATAGAAGGTATCAAAACAAAATTACTTGTTTTAGATGATGAAGTTGATTTATATCCTGGGCATGGACCTGCAACAACAATTGGTCATGAACGAGCTAATAATTTGTTTTTAAAAGGATTGAGCTAATTCAATAAAAATATTTTACAACCCCTCATATTAGAGGGGTTTTTTTGTGGGCTTAATATTGGCAAAAGATGAACAGAATCATGATATAAATCATGTTTGTATTGGTCTATAAAACAAATTGTTAAGAAGAATTAAAAAACAGTCCAATCATGTTAGAAAACAATGGCGAAATTCCCTGTTTTACTTCTAGGAAATGTAAATCTTTTGCTACTTTTACAATCACAAATATTTTACACAAACACTAAATTTTTACAAGGATATGGCAACCGAAAAGTTTGTTTCCCGTCACATTGGACCTCGCAATGGCGATATTAAAACAATGTTGGAAACTGTTGGCGCATCATCTTTAGATGCCCTAATTGAAGAAACAATCCCTTCTGATATTCGTTTAACTCAGCCTTTAGATCTTCCTGAAGCTTTAACTGAGAATGAATATTTAGCGAAAATTAAAGGTATTGCTGCTAAAAACAAATTATTCAGAACCTTTATTGGTCAAGGATATTATGACACAATTACCCCTCCTGTTATCCTTCGAAACGTACTCGAAAATCCAGGATGGTATACGCCATATACACCATACCAAGCTGAAGTTTCTCAAGGTAGACTAGAAGCACTTTTGAACTTTCAAACAGTTGTTTTAGATCTAACTAAAATGGAATTAGCTAACAGCTCACTTCTTGATGAAGCAACTGCTGTGGGTGAAACCATGTATATGATGCATAGTTTACGTTCAAGAGCAAAGAAAAAGGCTAAGGCCAATACACTTTTTGTTGACGAAAACATTTTTGCTCAAACACTAGATGTACTTGTGACTCGTGCTCAGCCACTAGGTATTGAGCTTGTTGTTGGAGATTATAAAACATTCGAATTTACTGATGCAGTATTCGGATCTATCATCCAATACCCTGCTGCTAATGGTAGTGTTGAAGACTACACAGAGTTCGTAGAGAAGGCACACGGAGCTGAAGCTTTAGTTGCTGTTGCAGCTGATCTTATGAGTTTAGCGTTACTTACTGCTCCTGGCGAGTGGGGTGCTGATATTGTTGTCGGTTCGTCTCAACGTTTTGGTGTTCCAATGGGATACGGTGGACCACACGCAGCTTTCTTAGCTTGTCGTGAAGCTTATAAGCGTAACGTTCCCGGACGTATCATTGGTGTAACCAAAGATGCTCAAGGTAACCAGGCAATCCGTATGGCTCTTCAAACTCGTGAGCAGCATATCAAACGTGAAAAAGCGACTTCAAACATCTGTACAGCTCAGGCCTTATTAGCTACAATGGCAGGTTTTTATGGAGTTTTTCATGGTGCTGAAGGCTTGAAGAGAATTGCTACTCATATCCATTCTGCTGCTGGTGAATTATCAGAAGGATTAAAATCATTGGGTTATCAACAAACTGTTGAAAACTACTTTGATACTTTGGAAGTTGTTGTTCCTTCAGTAGTTTCTGTTGAAGGAATTCGGGAAGCTGCTGTAAATGCAGAATTGAACTTTCGCTATGTTAATGAAACTACGATTGGTATTTCTACTGATGAAAAAATCAGTAAAGAAGAGATTAATACCATCTTAAATATTTTCGCTAAAGCTGCGGATAAGGAAATAGCTATAAAAGAGGTAGAAGAAAAGTTATATTTCGATGAGAAATTAGCTCGTAAAAGCGAATACCTAACATTAGATGTATTCAATCGTTATCATTCAGAAACTGCAATGATGCGTTACATCAAAAACCTTGAGAAAAAAGATATCGGGCTAAACACTTCGATGATTTCTTTAGGTTCTTGTACTATGAAATTGAATGCTGCTGCAGAAATGTTTCCTATTAGCTGGCCTGAATTTGGTGGACTTCACCCATTCATCCCAACTAATCAAGCTGACGGTTATACTCAAATCATAACTGAACTTGAGCAGTGGTTATCTACAATTACGGGCTTTGCCGGATGTACACTACAACCAAATTCCGGTGCTGCTGGTGAGTACACAGGTTTATTAGTTATTCGTGAATACCAAAAATCTCGTGGCGAAGGTCACAGAAATGTTGTATTGATTCCTGCATCTGCACACGGAACTAACCCAGCTACAGTAACAATGGCTGGAATGAAAGTCGTGGTTGTTAAGTGTGATGAAAATGGTAACGTAGATTCAGAAGACTTTAAAGCTAAAGTTGAGAAGCACAAAGAAGATTTATGTGCCTACATGATCACATACCCTTCTACTCACGGTGTATTTGAAACTGGCAT
Source organism: Labilibaculum sp. DW002 (assembly GCF_029029525.1). Classification (NCBI taxonomy): domain Bacteria; kingdom Pseudomonadati; phylum Bacteroidota; class Bacteroidia; order Marinilabiliales; family Marinifilaceae; genus Paralabilibaculum; species Paralabilibaculum antarcticum. Next base: position 15,251 of record NZ_JAKJSC010000012.1, read on the forward strand.
CAAAGAAATGATGAACTTGATTCACGAGAATGGTGGACAGGTTTATATGGATGGTGCTAATATGAATGCTCAAGTTGGATTAACAAACCCAGGTGCTATTGGCGCTGACGTTTGTCACTTGAATCTACATAAAACATTTGCCATTCCTCACGGTGGTGGTGGTCCTGGAGTTGGTCCTATTGGTGTTGCTGAACACTTGGTTCAATTCTTACCTTCACACAAAGTTGTTGAGACAGGTGGTAAAAATGGAATCACGGCAGTAGCTGCTGCTCCTTTCGGATCGGCTAGCGTATTACCTATTACTTACGGTTATATCGCAATGTTAGGTACTGCTGGTTTAGAGGAAGTAACCAAGATGGCTATCTTAAATGCCAACTACCTTGCTTCTTCGTTCGAAAAACTTGGTTTCAAGATTCTTTACAAAGGAGATAATGGTCGTGTAGGTCACGAGATGATTTTCGACTGTAGAGAGTTTAATAAAACTGTTGGTATTACTGATGGTGATATTGCGAAGCGTTTAATGGACTACGGCTTCCATGCACCGACTCTTTCTTTCCCTGTTCACGGAACACTTATGGTAGAGCCTACTGAAAGTGAGCCACTAGAAGAACTAGATCGTTTTGTTGAAGCACTTGCTAAGATTAACGAAGAGATGAAGGAAATTGAAGATGGTGTTGCCGATGCTCAAGACAACGTTCTTAAGCATGCTCCACATACGCATATGGTATTAACTGCCGATGAGTGGAACCATTCATACTCTCGTAAAAAAGCAGCTTATCCATTAGAGTGGGTTGCAGACAACAAATTCTGGCCTACTGTTGGACGTGTAGACGATGCTTACGGTGATCGTAACTTAATGTGTACATGTGCACCATTAGAGGCGTACAATGAAGAATATATTGATGTTGACTAAATAGTCTAATCAAATACGAATATGGAATCCGGTGAGTTATTACTCATCGGATTTTTTTATTTAAAGAGAAAAAATTGATCGATTTTACAAAATAGAAGGCACAAAAAAGGAGGCTGCCCCGGCCTCCTTTTAATGTTCTATTACTAACCCTAAAATTTAACTATGAAATTAATGAATCGAAATAAGTAATTCATTAAATCTATATTCTATTACGCGGGAGTTGCAAAAAAGTTCTGTATGAAAAGTGATTTTAGGTCTGATTAATAGTGACTTGTTTTCATAAAATAATAAGCTTTCCTTTTTTTATAATGCTTTCGTGAGGATGAAAAAAAATAAAAAAAAATCAGAAAAAAGATAAAATAGTCTCTTTTTTCTGATTCTGTATAAAAAACACACCTACAGGTGTTTAAGCTTCCTTAAAATTCATTTTCAATTACAAGGCTTAAAATATCTTTCAATTCTTTGTTCATTGCAGCAACTTGTTTTGGTATAAAACTGTTAGCTGTCATTCCGGGAATTGTGTTTGCTTCCAGTATGAAAATTTCATCTTGTCGAATCATGTAATCCACACGAACAATTCCCTTGCATTTTAATGCATCATAGACATCAGAAGATAGGTTTTGAATTCGAAGTGTTAGTTCATCAGATATTCTAGCAGGAGTAATTTCTTCTGCCATATTTGGATCGTACTTGGCTTCGTAATCAAAGAATTCCTTTTTTGGTAAAACCTCTGTTACGGGAAAAATAATGGATTCCTTTTTGGTTTTAACCAATCCACAGGTAAATTCTAAGCCATCTATAAACTCTTCTATTATAACTTCGTTTCCTTCGTTAAAAGCTTTGTAAATTGCTTCCTCTAAATCTTCAACGCGTTTTACCTTTGAAATTCCAAAGCTCGATCCATCTGCATTTGGTTTCACAAAGCATGGCATTCCAAGAGAAGATTCAATTTCAGGCGATGAGAATTTCTGTCCTTTTTTCAACAATACCGATTTGGCAATATTGAAATTGTATGACTTGAGAAAAGAATTGCATGCATGCTTGTTAAAACTAAGCGAACTGCTTAATACACCGCAAGTAGAATGAGGAATATTAAGTAGTTGAAGATATCCTTGTAGAATGCCATTTTCGCCAGGAGTTCCATGAATTCCTATGTATGCAAAATCAAACTTGACTTTTTCTCCATTTCTTGTGAAGCTAAAATCATTTTTATCTACAGGATAGTTCTGATCTTCAATTTTTACATTCCAGTCCATTCCCTTAAATGTTATTAAGTAGGGAATGTACTTTTTTGGATCTAAACTTGCGAATATATGATTTGCAGTTTGTAGTGAAATTTCAAATTCGGCAGAATCACCACCAGCAATTACAGCAATTGTTCTTTTCATTGTGCATTATATATTTTTAATCTTCATCTTCGTCTTCTACTTCAATGGGTCTGTTAGCTGTATAATCTCTCCATTTTTTGATTAATGTTGCCATGTCATCAGGTATTTCCGAATTAAATGAAATGTATTCGTTAGTGCTTGGATGGATGAATCCTAATGTTTTAGCATGAAGAGCTTGGCGTGGACATATCTTAAAACAATTTTGAACAAACTGTTTGTATTTTGTGAATGTTGTGCCTTTTAAAATTTGATTTCCACCGTAATCAGCATCATTAAAAAGAGGATGACCTATATGTTTGAAATGGGCACGAATTTGGTGTGTACGACCTGTTTCAAGCACGCATTCTACTAAATTAACATATCCCAGTCTTTCTAGTACGCGATAGTGTGTTACGGCATGTTTACCATATTCTCCGTCAGGGAAAACATCCATAACTTTTCGATTCTTCAAGTTACGACCAACATGTCCGGTAATTGTTCCTTCATCTTCTTCTAAATTACCCCAAACTAGTGCGCGATATTTTCTATCACTGGTTTTATTGAAAAATTGTAGAGCTAATTTGGTTTTTGCGATTTCATTTTTTGCAATAACCAAAATTCCGGAAGTGTCCTTATCGATACGATGGACAAGGCCTGGACGTGGATCTTTAGAATTAAAAAGAGGTAAATTCTTTAGATGAAAAGCAAGAGCATTTACTAAAGTTCCTGAATAATGTCCATATGATGGGTGGACAACCATTCCTGGGTTTTTATTTACAATTATGAAATCATCATCTTCATAAACAATATTTAATGGGATGTCTTCAGCAATAATTTCGATTTCCCGAGGAGGATAACTCAGTACAATTGTTACAACATCGCCTGGTTTAACCTTATAATTTCTTTTAACAACAACATCGTTAACACGAATGTTACCATTATCTGCAGAATCCTGAATTTTGTTTCTTGATGAGTTTAGCATGCGATCGACTAAGTATTTATCTATTCGTAAAGGTGTTTGACCAGGATCAACATCGAAGCGAAAATGTTCGAATTGTTCTTTAGTTGCATCAAAATCCTCTTCCGAATTGAAATTATCTATTGGTTCTTTATCAGTCATTTTCTAAAATTGTTTAGTAAAGCAAATTGCTTAAACGTCTTTGCATTATCGAATCGGCTTGGTGAAGCTTTACAGAATCACGGGTTAGCCAGATGTTGATGTTTGAGCCAACTTTAATTCTTCGATTCTCGTTAAAAGCTGGAGTTTGCTTCCAGACTTTTGCTTGAATAGAATCAAGATGATTGGTTATTGTTTGATCGAATGTAATCTTTCCTAAGTTCATATTGGAAAGAATAATTTTTTCTTTTGCCTGTGCAGTAGATTTGCCTAGTAAGTTGGGTGCAATAATTCCTCGGTTTGCTCCTTTTCCTAATACTAAATCTACTGTTGCTCCTTTGTCAATCATACTTCCAGCATGAATTGTATCTCCCATGTATTTTGGAAATAAAACCAAATTAAAAAATTGATTTTCAGCATACTCTAATTTGCCAATCTTAAAACCATTGGTAATTAATAGTTCGTAAGCTTGTCTAAAAGAATTGTCAACCAAATTCGGAAAACGAACCTGCTCAGGTTTCATTGAGTTGATCGTTAAGAAAATATTTCTTTTTCTTTTTACGATTGCCCCAGCAAAAGGTCTCTGATCTAAAACTGTACCAGGTGCAAAATCTGAATTGTAGATTGAATCATAAATCGTATAACGAAGATGATCAGTATTAATTTTTACGTCCGCTTCCTCAAGACTCATGCCGTAGAGATCCGGTACTTTTAACTCTTCTCCATGATGAGTATACCAGCCAAGGCTTAATAAAGTAATCCATACCAAGGCTATGGTTGTAACGAGTGCAATTCCTACTTGTATTAGAAATAGTTTGCTTCTGAAGAAATTTGCTGATTTCATCTTCTAAGTGGGCTTTTGTTTTTTTTATAGGTAACTATCTGCAAAAGTTATTACTGCTTTGCTTTTGCATTATACAAAAATAGCAGAGATTTTTAGATTACAGAAAAAAAATAGCTAAAGCATTACTAAATTCTTGATTTGAGTAATGTCCATAAAAAAAGAGCTCCTTAGGAACTCCATCTTATCAATATAGAATATTGCTAATTCTATAAACACAAAAAAGTAAAGAACTTCGTGTTCTTTACTTTTTATATCTTAGATAAAGCTTATTTTAAAAATTAAGCTTTGTGTCTGCGCTCGCTAGAAACAGATAATTTTTTTCTGCCTTTTGCTCTTCTACGAGATAATACTGCTCTTCCGTTAGCAGAAGCCATTTTGTCTCTGAAACCGTGCTTGTTTCTTCTTTTTCTATTTGATGGTTGAAATGTTCTTTTCATCGCGAAATATTTTTATCGAATAAAGTGATTATATGCGTTGATTTTGGACTGCAAAAATAAGTATTTTTTTTATCTGGCAAAAAGATCGGCCACTTTATTTTCACTAAAGATCAAGGTGTACCACTTTTTTTGTCTCAAAAAACTCCTCTGTGAAATAATCTGAACACTCGTAAAGGCTGATTCTGCTTCCGTATCCAGAGATTTCATCTTGAAAATCACCACCCTTTAAATAAAGGATTCCATTGGGTAAACTATTTTGATCTTTGGCCTTACTATTTTTGCGAACCATATTCACAAATTTTGGAAATGCAGTAACAGCGCGGCTAACAATAAAGTCAAATTTATCTTTAACTTGCTGAACTCTAATTTGTTCAGCTTTTACATTGCTCAGTTTTAACGCTGCGGCCACTTCATTTACTACTTTTATCTTTTTTCCGATCGAATCGATCAAATAAAAATTAGTTTCAGGATAAAGAATTGCAAGAGGAATTCCAGGAAATCCACCTCCAGTTCCAACATCCATTATTTTTGTGCCAGGAGTAAAATTGATCACTTTAGCAATTGCTAAAGAGTGAAGTACATGATGTTCGTACAAAGATTCCATATCTTTTCGAGAAATCACATTAATTTGATCATTCCAAAAAGTGTATAGATCTTTTAGTTTAGAGAATTTTTCTCTTTGTTCTTCCGATAAATCGGGAAAGTATTTTTCAAGGATTTCCATGCCAAATGTAAATTTTAACCCGGCAAAGATAAGCTAAATTTTGCAGATGACTGACGATAAAGATCAATTGGACAAAGTTCTTAGTCCTTTTTCTTATCGATTTTCACTTCCGAATCTTTAAGATTGTTGAAAAGTAATTCTCGGGCTCTAAATAATTGAGCTTTCACGGTTCCAATTGGAAGGTTTAATTCTTTGGCAATTTCATCATAAGAAAACTCTTCAAAATAACGTAGTTCTATTAATCGGCGGTAACGCTCTTTTAAGCGGCCTACTTCATTACGCATTATTTTGGCTTTTTGGCCTTTGATAAACTCTTGCTCTGGATTAAGTGTATTTGATTCTAGGGTAATCGCTCTTTCGTTTTCAGCGTTATCTTTTCCATCAATAGAAATTGTATTTCCCCTTTTCTTTCTAAGAAAGTCAATGCAATTGTTAGAGGCAATCTTAAAAAGCCAAGTGCTAAAAGCATATTTAGGTGAATATTGTTTGATATTTCTGAATGCTTTCCCAAATGCTTCAAAAGTTAAATCCTCTGCATCATTTTTGTTGTTCACCATCTTTAATAGCATAAAGAAGATGGCGTCTTTGTATCTTTTAAAAAGCTCTTCATATGCTTTTTGTGTACCACTAATGGCAGATAAAACAAGCCTGTAATCGTGTTGAGCTTTCTCTGAGAGATTAGGATTTATTTCCATTGGTTGCGTTTACTGAAAATGAAATTTGTACACAAAAAATATAATCTTGAAAATAGTACAAAAATGTCATATATACACGAAGATAAAAATAAATTTTCTTCCTTCAAATGGCTTGTGCATATTTTAGTGAAGCTTATTATAGATATTGTTCGTAGAAAAAAAGCAAATGCCAGAAATATGTATAAGTCTGTGAAGAATAGGGCGTAAATGAAAAAGGAATAAAAAATGACTTTACTTAATGTTTCTGTATCAATAATTAGCTTGGTTTTTCTTGAGAAGTATTTTCTGCACTTGTAATATTGTTGATTAATTTCTGTCCATTGTTCTAATTTGTTTTCAGAACATAGGTTTACTTTAGCATTAGGATGATTACAGACAGAGTTTCCAGATAACTTCCCCAATTGTTGAACCATTAAATGATCATAGCCAGCTTCAAAATGAGCTTGTTTTGCAAATCCTTTGTTTCTGAAAAAATCAGCTTTTTTATAGCCTAGGTTGTTTCCATTTCCAGAATGTGGATTACCCGATAAAGCAAAGCTGGAACTTTTAATGCTCTTTAATAGTAAATCGAATTTTAAGAAGTTGTGAAGAAAACCTTTTTTGTTTTCGAAATTTGCATAACCCATTATAACACCTTTATCCCACGATCTCATAAGTGTCTTTAACCAATTGTTGCCAGATGGTTTGTTGCGTATGCTACTAAAAATAAGATGTTCGTTTTTTGCTGCTTTTATTCCAATGGTAATGGCTAATTTCTTATTGTGATGAAATTTCTCATCAACGGGAATTTTTGTTGTTCTTAAATGAGGGTATTTTAATTGGTATTGTGCCAGTATTGTTTCTGTATCATCAAAACTACCATCATTTACCACAATTACTTCATAATTTTTATAATCCTGTTCTAAGAATAAAGGTAAATTTTCTTCCAAATAGGAACTTTCATTTTTAGAGCAAATAACAATTGATAAAGGCTCGGTGTTTTGAATTGGTTTTTTATTTTTTTCCTTTCGTAAGGATCGAATATAGAAGATGTGGTAAAAAATCTCCATGCCTAAAGAAGTGAACAAAATTGAAAGAATTGCCCATTGTAAAGGGGAAGTAGGTAGTGTTAGTAATGTTTCCAAATTTAATCTTGTTTATGTTTTTCAAAAATAGGAGAAACTTACTGATATAACAATTTTGAAGCTTGGATTAATTGTTGTTTGAGTTTGGCAATGGTAAAGGTGAAGTTTAGTTTTTCTGATTATCAATTATTTGCTTTGAAAACATTGAAATGACTTATGAGTAAGATTAATTAGTATCTTTGCTGCCTGATTTTTTACAGATTGATCGAATGGGAAAGTCTGTAAGTAAACAAAAATAGTTGATATGGATTTTAAATTACACAATACTGATGATAGATCAGGCGCCAGAACTGGTGAAATTACTACTGATCACGGGAAGATTAAAACACCAATTTTCATGCCTGTTGGGACTCTTGGCTCTGTTAAAGGAGTGCATCAACACGAATTGAAAGAGGATATTAATGCAGAAATAATTTTAGGTAACACCTATCATTTATACCTACGTCCAGGTTTGGATGTACTTGAGCAAGCAGGAGGTTTGCATAAATTTAATGGCTGGGATCGTCCGATTTTGACAGATAGTGGTGGATTTCAGGTTTTTTCTTTAGCTGAGAATCGTAAGCTAACTGAGGAAGGTGCCATATTTAGATCACATATTGATGGGTCAAAGCATATGTTTACCCCGGAAAATGTGATGGATACTCAACGCACTATTGGTGCTGATATTATTATGGCATTTGATGAATGTCCTCCGGGAACTTCAAGTTACGAATATGCAGAAAAATCTTTAGGATTAACTCAACGTTGGTTAGAGCGATGTGTCGATCGTTTTGATAGTACGAAAGGGAAATATGGTTATTCACAAACACTTTTCCCAATTGTTCAAGGCTGTGTATATAAGGATTTACGCATCAAGGCAGCTGAACATGCAGCTTCATTGAACCGTGAGGGATATGCTATTGGAGGCTTAGCTGTTGGTGAACCAACTCAAGATATGTATGACATGATTGAGGTTGTAAATCAGGTGCTGCCAGAAGAAAAACCACGTTACTTGATGGGTGTTGGAACTCCTATTAATATATTGGAAGCTATTTCTCGTGGTGTTGATATGTTCGATTGTGTTATGCCAACTCGTAACGGACGAAATGGTATGATTTTTACCAGTGAGGGAACTCTAAATATGAGAAACCAGAAATGGGCTAATGATTTTACTCCACTTGATCCAAACGGAACATCATATGTGGATAGTTTTTATTCGAGAGCCTATGTTAGACATCTAATTCGTTCGAACGAATTGTTGGGTGGTCAAATATGTAGTATTCACAATCTTGCGTTTTACTTGTGGTTGGTGCGTGAAGCTAGAGAAAAAATTAATGAAGGAACTTTCTATGAATGGAAGAAGATTATGGTTGAGAAGTTAGGTAGACGTTTATAGAATAATGTTAAAAAAGCTTACAATAAGCCTACCTACATTGCTAATTGAAGAATAAGTTATACTTTTATCCCGAAATTTGTAATGCTGCAATTTTCGGGAAATAAGAATTTAAAATTCAAATGTTTGGAAAGTTAGACTTATATATCATTCGAAAGTTTTTAGGAACTTTCTTTTTTGCAATAATCCTGATTATCAGTATTACAATCATTTTCGATTTTTCCGAAAAGATTGATAATTTTATTGATAAGGAGGCACCTTTCAAGGCTGTAATTTTAGATTACTACGTCAACTTTATTCCATACTTTGCTAATCTATTTAGTGCACTATTTACTTTTATTTCGGTTATCTATTTTACATCAAAAATGGCTTACGATACCGAGATAATTGCTATTCTTAGTTCCGGAGTGAGTTTTAGAAGAATGATGTTTCCTTACTTTATATCAGCTTTGATTATTGGGGTGTTTTCATTCTTTCTCAGCAATTTTGTTATACCGCCAGCCAATGCGAAACGACTTGAATTTACTGATACTTATCTGAAAAAACGATTTGTAAACAAGGAACGAAATATTCATCGTCAGATAGAGCCAGGTCTTTTTATCTATATGACAAACTTCGAAACTTCGAGTAAAACAGGTTATAAGTTCTCTCTGGAAAAATTTGAAGGCAAGCAGTTGGTTTCAAAACTGACATCTCGTTCTATAAAATGGAATAAGGAGAAGGAGAAATGGACAATAAAAGATTATTTTATCCGTAATATTGATGGAGAAAAGGAATCTTTTGAACATGGAAGAACTAAGGATACAACCTTTAGTTTTGGTCCGGAAGAGTTTGGATCAAAAAAATATATCGTTGAGGCGATGAACTTGCCTCAATTGAATGCCTATATAGAGCAACAGGCAATGAGAGGGGATAGTAATATTGAAGCGTATAAGATTGAGAAATATAAGAGAATGGCAAATCCATTTTCAACTTTTATTCTTACACTTATTGGTGTGAGTTTGGCCTCCAGAAAAATTAGAGGAGGAATGGGCTTACATCTTGGAATAGGACTTCTGTTAAGTTTTTCCTTCATATTATTCATGCAAATTTCAATTGTGTTTGCCACAAATGGAAGTATGAATCCACTGCTTGCCGTTTGGTTGCCTAATATTGTATTCTCAATCATTGCAGTTTACCTTTATCGAATCGCTCCTAAGTAGAAAGATTCTAAATAGTTTTTTGCAAAAAAGTTTGATAATCAGGCAAAAGGGCTTATTTTATATGTCTATGAATATGGGATGGAGTTGTAAAGAGTTTTTTTCTATCCCAAAAATTAGTAATGTTGTATCTTGGAATTTCATGAGCTATTGAAATTCAATATATATATGACAATATATATTTTTTAACTAAATGTACGTAATATGTCATTGAAACGAAACATTCTTGATCTTAGAAAGAGAAAAGAAAAAGTGCTTCAAGGTGGTGGTGAAAAAGCTATCCAGAAGCAAGTTGCAATGGGTAAATTGACTGCGCGTGAGAGAATCACATCAATCGTTGATGAAGATTCTTTTCATGAGTACGATATGTTCGTAGAACACGAAGCCCGCGACTTTGGCATGGAGAAGAAACAACTTCATGGTGATGGAGTTATCATTGGAACCGGAACAATTTATGGTCAGCCTGTATGTCTTTTTGCACAGGATTTTACTGTAGCAGGTGGTTCTCTTGGTCTTATGCATGCTCGTAAGATTACAAAAATAATGGATCACGCTTTGAAAATGCGTGTACCTTTGATTGGTATTAATGATTCGGGTGGAGCTCGTATTCAGGAAGGTGTTAACTCACTTGCTGGTTATGGTGAAATCTTTTTCCGTAATACCTTGGCATCGGGAGTTATTCCTCAATTGTCAGTTATTCTAGGTCCTTGTGCTGGTGGAGCCGTTTATTCTCCTGCCCTTACCGACTTTGTGTTTGTAGTAGAAAACATTTCCAAAATGTTTATTACCGGTCCTGAGGTAATAAAAACTGTTTTAGGTGAAGAAATAAGTATGGAAGAACTTGGTGGTGCGAAAGTACACAGCGAGATCACCGGTAATGCTCATTTCTATGCTCAAAACGAGCTTGAGTGCTTCGAGCAAATCAAGAAACTACTTACTTACATCCCTTGGCACAACGAGAAGAAAGCACGTCCTTTCCCTCCAAAACCACCTAAGGCTGAATACAAGATTGAAGAAATTGTTCCTCATGACCCAACTCAACCTTATGATATTCGTAACGTAATTAGAGCAATTAGTGATGATTCTGACTTCTTTGAAGTGATGGAAGGCTTTGCTCGTAACATCGTTATTGGTTTTGGTAGAATGAATGGTGAAACGATCGGTTTTGTTGCAAATCAGCCACTAGTACTTGCTGGTGTACTTGATTGTGATTCTTCAGATAAGGCTGCTCGATTCATTCGTTACTGTGATGCATTTAATATTCCTATTGTAACTCTTGAAGATATGCCGGGATACTTGCCAGGTGTTGACCAGGAGCATGCAGGTGTGATTCGTCATGGTGCTAAGATTCTTTATGCATACAGTGAAGCTACTGTACCTAAGATTACTGTAATTGTACGTAAGGCGTATGGTGGAGGTTATATTGCTATGAACTCTCGTCATATGAAAGCTGACTTCATGTTTGCTTGGCCTACTGCTGAAATTGCAGTAATGGGGCCAGAAGGAGCCGCTAACATTATTTTCCGTAAGGAGATTATGGGTGCTGAAGATCCGGATGCAATGCGTAAAGAGAAAGTTGCTGAATATAAGGAGAAGTTTGCTAATCCATATGTAGCTGCAGCTAAAGGTTATATCGATACTGTAATTGAGCCGGAAGAGACTCGTAAAATGTTATTGCACTCTCTTGAGGTATCTATGAACAAAGTTGATAGAAGACCAAGTAAAAAACACGGTATTCCTCCATTTTAAATCGAACTTACTATGAGTAATTTAAAAGAGTTCAACATTGATGGAACGATCTACAAGACTGAGATTCCTGAAAGTGTTGCGAATAGAAAGAAGTGGGAAAGACCAAATCCGAACCACATTAAATCTTTTATTCCAGGAACGATTGTTGAGATTTTTGTGAAGGAAGGACAGGAAATTAAAGAAGGCGAATGCCTTATGATTCTTCAGGCTATGAAGATGAAAAATAAAATTTTGATGCCTTTCGATGGTAAAATTGCCAAGATTCATGTAACAGAAGGAATAAAGGTTCCCAACAGATTATTAATGGTGGAAATTGAGTAAGCCCTCTGAACAGAGATAAATTAAAAGAGCCTGATTGTAATAATCAGGCTCTTTTTTATATTGTAGAATTGGTTAATCTAGTATTCCTATCCATGTAAAATGTTTTGGGCTAGTGTAAGTTGGTTTTTCTTTAAATAAACCAAAAATACTCGATCCACTTCCCGACATGGATGCATAAACAGCGCCCTGTTCATAGAGATCAGATTTGATTTTCGCTAACTCAGGATGATTAGGGAATATGCTGTCCTCAAAATCATTCACAATATGATTTTTCCAGGTCTCAATTGGTTCTTTGATTAACAATTCCAGAGCTTGTTTTGGAATGGCTGGTTTTGTATTGGCATATGCTTCTGGAGTGCCAATATGGATATCAGGTTTGATCAGTAAAATATGATATCCAGCAAGATTAATGCTGCATTTAGAGAATACATCTCCTTTTTCTTTTGCAAAAACAGGCTTATTTTGAATGAAAAATGGGCAATCGCTACCGATTTGACCAGCTAAATTTTCCATTTCTTTAACGGGGATGTTTAGCTTGTATTGTGTGTTTAGCATTTTTATCATGAAAGCAGCATCTGCTGACCCTCCTCCTAAGCCTGCTCCAAATGGTATGTTTTTGTGCAAGTGAATTGCTGTTGATGGAATGTTGTATTTGGAGCGAATCAATTCAAATGCTTTACAAACAATATTGTCTTTATCTTCGATGTTAATAGGAATACCCGAAGAGCTGAACTGATAATTTACCACATCGGAATTTGCAATTTCCAGTCCATCCGTTAGGGGGATAGGATAAAAAATAGTTTCAATATTATGGAATCCATCAGCTCGTTTTTCTACGATATTAAGACCAATGTTGATTTTAGCATTTGGGAAAGAAAGCACAGGTAATAAGTTTTATGATTGAATGGTAAAAATACTGGATTTATAGTCGTAAAAAAAATCAATTAGAAGCATTTTTATTTTCTATCTTTGTCCTTGCATTCTGTATTTTTTTTAGAATGCTAAACTTGAATAAAAAGAATTTAATATTGTATGGCTGGGGCAAATAATTATAACAATCAATCGAAAAATAAAGTTGATCTTGATTACGGACAAGTACCACCTCAGGCAGTAGAGCTGGAAGAGGCAGTTTTGGGTGCTATCATGTTGGAGAAAGATGCTATTATTTCTGTTGGTGATTTGTTGAAAGCCGATAGTTTTTATAAACCTGCCCATCAGAAAATATATAAGGCTATTATGAGCCTTTCTTCTAAGGAAGAACCGATTGATATTCTTACAGTTACCGAAGAGTTGAAGCGTCAGGATGATCTGGAGAGTTGCGGTGGTCCTTTTTACGTTTCACAATTAACATCCAGAGTCGCAAATGCAGCGCATATTGAGCATCATGCTCGTATTATTGCACAAAAATACATTCAGCGCGAATTAATCCGTGTTTCATCTGAAATTCAAAGCTCTGCATTCGATGAAAGTATCGATGTTGCCGATTTGCTTGATCAGGCACAGCAGGATGTTTTTGATATTGCAGAAGGGAATATTAAAAAAGAATCTGCACATATTCGTCCACTTGCCGACGAAGTAATCGACCAGATTATTGCAGCTAGTAAGCGTGAAGATGGATTGTCGGGTGTGCCATCAGGTTTTACAGCATTGGATCGTATTACATCAGGTTGGCAAAAATCTGACCTTGTTATTATTGCTGCCCGACCATCTATGGGTAAGACAGCTTTTGTGCTGTCTATGACCAGGAATATGGCCGTTGAGCATAAAGCCCCAATTGCAATCTTCTCTCTTGAGATGGGAGGTGACCAGTTGGTTAAGCGTATGATTTCTTCTGAAACCGAATTGGGATCGGAAAAACTTCGTAATGGTCGATTGGCTGATCATGAATGGGAGCAATTGCACTCAAAGATTAAAGGCTTGATTGATGCTCCTATTTATGTAGATGATACGCCTGGTTTGTCGATATACGAATTGCGTTCGAAATGCAGAAGACTGAAAGCGAAGCACGATATTGGTTGTGTGATTATCGACTACTTGCAGCTGATGACAGCAGGTTCTGATATGAGAGGTAATCGTGAGCAGGAGGTATCTTTAATTTCTCGTCAGCTTAAAATTATTGCCAAGGAGCTGAATATTCCGGTTATTGCGCTGTCGCAGCTGAATCGTGGTGTTGAGCAGCGTACAGGTGATGCTAAAAAACCAATGTTGTCTGACCTTCGTGAATCTGGAGCGATTGAGCAGGATGCCGATATGGTATTGTTTATTCACCGTCCCGAGCGTTATGGAATTACTGAGGATGCAGAAGGAAATTCATTGATTGGTATTGCCGATATTATTATTGCAAAGCATCGTAATGGTGCCGTAGGAGAAATTCAGTTGCGTTTCCGTAATCAATTAGCTCGATTTATGGATTTAGAGGGAGAATCGGCAAATCCATTTGCAACACCAGGTTTAGACGATGTGAAAACGTTTAGTTCTAGTATGAATCAGGAACCTAAAGAATCGAATGGGTTTGATGATATGAGTGCTGGTTTTGGAGGAGCAAATGATTTTGAGGACGCACCTCCATTTTAGATCAATTCAAAAAACTTATTTACAAATAGAATTTCTTATCTTGCTTTTATGATTGAAGATAATGCGTTCTTGAAAAAATACTGTCGCCGATTAGTGCTTTTACTATTTGTTGGTATGATTTCTTATACCTCTTATTCTGCTAGTTTGTTAATACAAATGGATGATAGTCAAAAGAACCATCTGAAAGCCTATGGCATTGCTTTTTGGACCCTCGAAAAAGATTATCAAATTCATTGGTTGTTGAATTATAAAGGAGGATCTTTTCTGCTACCCTTCCACAAAGAGATTCAAGATGAATGTCAAGTACGCGGAGTTTCTTTTTCGGTATTAAGTGATATTTCGGCACAACAAGTTTTAGAAGATATTGCAAGTGATGAGCGCAATATGGAGGCCATGAAATTAGAAAAGATACCTTTAATGGCTGTTTACTCTCCCAAAGGCAAAAAGCCCTGGGATGACGCGGTTACTCTTGCTCTAAGCTATGCCGAAATTCCTTACGACCTTATTTATGACGATGAAGTGATGAAAGGAGAATTGTCGAAATATGATTGGTTGCACCTGCATCATGAAGATTTTACGGGACAACATGGTAAGTTCTACACTTCGTATCGTAATATGAAATGGTATAAGGATGAAGTGCGGACAAATACCGAGCGTGCAAATCGTTTTGGGTTCTCGAAAGTGTCGGATTTAAAAAGAGCCGTTTCCAATAGAATTAGAGCTTTTGTAGAGGCAGGTGGATTTTTGTTTGCCATGTGTTCGGCTACTGATACGTTCGATATTGCTCTTTCTGCCGATGGTCATGATATTTGCGATGCTGCTTTTGATGGAGATCCGATGGAGGCAGATGTTCACACTCATTTGGATTATTCCAAGACCTTTGCTTTTCAGGATTTTAAATTGGAAACGAATCCGCATGTTTATGAGTTTTCTAATATAGATGTAACCTTGGATAGAAAAGTTAGAAAAGATGAAGATTATTTTACTTTATTCGATTTTTCAGCAAAATGGGACCCTGTTCCAAGCATGTTATGTCAGAATCACAATAACCTAATTAAAGGTTTTATGGGACAAACAACAGCTTTCAATATTAATTTAATTAAACCTAATGTTCTTATAATGGGGGAGAATAAACAGGCTGAAGAAGCTCGGTACATACATGGTACCTTTGGTAAGGGTACCTGGAGCTTTTTTGGAGGGCACGATCCTGAAGATTATCAACATTTGGTTGGTGATCCCCCTACTGACTTAAATCTTAAGAAAAATTCTTCGGGCTACCGTCTAATTTTGAATAATGTACTATTTCCTGCGGCTAAAAAGAAAAAAAGAAAAACCTAATCGTTTTATAATGAAACATGTAGCTCTTCCGATATTGTATCTGAAGAGTTTTTTTTTGAAAAAAGAGCAAAACAAAAGGCTAAGCCCCCTAAGCCTAGCCTTTTTACACCTGTGTGATTCCCAAAATAGACTCAATATATTATTAACCATTTGCAAATTTATCGACCTTAGTTACTTAACTATCCTTTAGAATTGTTTATGAAAGTCACGGTACAACCAGATGTTGGCAACGTAAGTTTGTTTGCATATCAAACTACGTTGATTACCGCTACAAATATAAATGTTCTTTTCTTATTAATCACACCTGTTTTTAAGATTTGTGTTATAAATTGTTAAAGAACATTAAAATCAGGTTTCGGATTGAAAGGTAAATGTGTTGTTTAGCATATTATAGGATCTGGGTAATGCTTAATAAGTCTGAAATTTCAAAGCTTGGATTTTCAGAGTGCTTTGATTTATTAGGATTGAAATAGATTTGATCCATTTCGACTTTTTTTGCTCCTGCAATATCTGTTTTTAAATCATCACCAACCATGATAGAGTTATCTGCCTTGGCTCCACTTACGTCAAAGGCGTATTCAAAAATTTTTGGGTGAGGCTTATTTGCTTCCGCATCTTCAGAAGTTATGATATTCGTGAAGTAAGTATCTAGTTTCGCGTTTTTTAATTTGCGATATTGAACTTCGTTAAAACCATTTGTGATGATCGATAAAATATATCCCTTCTCGATTAAGTAGTCGAGTGTTTTGTGAGTGTTTGGAAAAGTGATTGTCTGCAAAGGGCTAATGTCAATAAAATCTTGAGCAATTTCTTTGGCCAAGACAAGATCATCAATTCCCGATTCTTTTAATGTAAGGTAAAACCTCCTGTACATTAATTCTTCTTTTGAGATTCTTTTTTGGTAGTAAGCATTCCAAAGTTTCCCATTATGGTATGTGTATCGCGATTTAAAGAATAAAAAACTTCCAAAGCTTGCTTGTAACTGGTAGTCTCTAAAAAGTTGCATTAAGCTCGCTTCTGAGTTTTTATTAAAATCCCAAAGGGTACGATCTAGGTCGAAAAAGATGTATTTGTATTCCGTCATAATATTTCAAGCTTCGATTGTCATTGTGTTGTTTGTGTCAAAGGTAGCAGATTCTGTTTAGTGTTTGTGTTTGTTAAAAATGATTTTGTTTTGACTATATTTATATTCGTATGCTTTGTTTTACAGTTAATTAATTCAATAATTTTTAAACAAATTGACTTTTTCTTCGTATGCCCTATGAATTAAGAATAATTAATTTTTGGTATTGATCATTTATATTCCAGATAATTCTGAAATGTTAGCTTATGCAAAACTCTACTCAAAAAAAATATCTTTCTCGTATACTTTCCAAATTATTATTTGTAATAATATTATGTTTTGGTTTTACTGCTGAACTTACTGCCCAAATTACAATTTGGAGTGAAGATTTTTCTGGATATGCCAATGGGTCTGGTGTTAATGGATCAGGAAATTTAGGAAGCTATCCCGGAGGAGTTTCCAAGTGGAGCTTGGATTATTCCGATTGTACCTTGTCGAATAATCAAGATTACATAAGGATTCTGGGTGGAGCAAGGAGATTGTATTTTCGCGATGTTGATGGTGATGCGAGATGGAATTCTGAGAGTATTTCAATAGTTGGATATGCAAATGTTCGAGTTTCATTAGATCTAAGTGAAAATGGGACAATGGAAAATGATGATTTTATAAGGTGTCAATATCGGCTTGATGGAAGTGGTGCATGGGTTAGTTTTGAGGAAAGGTATAATGATTTTGGGTCAGTTACAGCTTCAGTAAGTGGTTTAAGTGGAAGTAGTTTGGAAATTAGAGTCGTTGTGAATAATGATAACGGTAATGAATATTACTTTTTTGATAATGTTGTTGTGTATGGGGACAGAACGGATTTAGTTTCATTATCAGTTGGAGCTAATTCTATTGCTGAAGAAGGCGGCGGTACGAATATCATTGCTTCTTTAAATGGTGTTCAAACTTCAGATGTAACTGTGACATTAGGTTTTTCAGGAACTGCAACAAGTGCAGATTATAGTTTAAACAATAGTATCGTAATACCTGCAGGTAATCTTTCTGCAAGTATTAATTTGACAACTGTAAATGATACGGATATTGAAGGGGATGAGAACTTGAATATAAGTGTTATTAATGTAGTAAATGGAACGGAAGATGGTACGCAAATGGTTATCGTTACGATAGTAGATGATGATATGCCATCAACTGATCCAATACAAGTAGATCGACAAAGTCCCGAAAATGGTTATTCACCTAATGAATTAGTTCAGAATGTTCTTGTAACGGGTTGTTTGACAGCTAGTGGTGTTCAATACAGCGGTGATCAAACTCTTGGTGTGGGTTATTTTAATGCTGGATCTTCTGATTTTCCATTATCCTCAGGACTTATTATGTCAACAGGACAGGTAAGAAAGGCTGAGGGACCTAATAGTGGTAACGCCACGGATAATATTGGTGGTGCAACCGCTGATGCGGATGTTACTAGATTGAATGGAAACGCAAGGGATGTTCAGATTTTAGAGTTTGATTTTGTTCCTGCCGGAGATAAGCTTGAATTCAGGTATTTGTTTGCTTCTGAAGAATATCCAGAGTATGCTTGTGGTGCTTACAATGATGTCTTTGGTTTTATTTTGAGCGGTCCAGGAATTTCTGGTCCATTTTTAAATGGTGGAGAGAATATAGCTCTGTTGCCATCAAGCACAGATTTTGTTACGATCAATAATGTAAATGATCAGGGATGTGGTAATTCTTCCTATTATGTTGATGGAGCAGGTGGTTTTGCAACTCAATTTGACGGACGAACGATAGTTCTTACTGCAAATGCGGATGTTGTTGCTTGTCAAACTTATCATATTAGATTGATAATTGCTGATGTTTGGGATGATGCATATAATTCTGCTGTATTTTTGGAGGCGGAAAGTTTTAAATCTAATGAGGTTTTAATACAGAATGGAATCGGTATTAATGATGATATAGAGAATATGTATGAAGGATGTACAGGTAGTTATATTAAATTTTTACGTACTGAAGATATTGGAACTGAATTAACTTTTGATTTAAATATATCTGGGTCGGCAGAGAACGGTGTTGATTATATTTATGTCGATCAGTTTGGTGCGCAAATAGGAGATGGGAAATTACCTGAAACAGTTACACTTCCAGCTGGTGTAGCTGAGTTGTCGTATTATTATAAAGCTCTTTCAGATACAGGTATTGAGGGTAATGAAGAGATGAGATTGTCTTTCTTGAAAAGTTGTCCTTGTTCTGCGCCCGATTATTATGAGAAGGTAGTTACGATTATTGATGTTCCAGAAATTGAGGCATCTCCAACAAGTTTGGTGTCTTGTTTGGGAGCTACTCCAGTTGCTACAATAACTATTGATCTTAAATCGGGTCTTGATCCCGCAGATTATCAGTATAGTTTGGAGGGTGGCGCCTTTCAAGATGATAATGTGTTTACCTTAACCAATCCTCCAGTTGGATCTGTTTATACAATAACAGTTCAGGATAAATTTGCATGTAGCTCAGAAGATTTTGATGTTACGATTCCGGCTGTAACTCCTATTGCAGCGGAAGCTGGGCCTTCAAAAGAGATTTGTGAAGGTGAAACAGTTCAGTTAAACGGAAGTGGAGGTATCTATTACGAATGGTCTTGTTCTCCTGCATCTGGATTAACATATTTGAATAATGTAAATTCTTCTAGTCCTACAGTAGCGGATGATATTCCATTTGGTATTTACACGTATACCCTAACGGTAAAAGAGTCTAATTCTGCAACGGCCTCATGTGTTGATACAGATTTTATGGTTTTAACTGTCAAAGAAAACTCCCATTTCACGATAGCTTCTGATAAGACAGAGTATTGCAGTGGAGAAGTAATTAGTTTGAATTCTACAATTTTGAATAGTAATGGAGGTGACTCTTATTTATGGACACCAGCGGCAGATGTTGCGAATTCAACTTCGGCTAATACTACTGCGACTTATAGTGTCATTACTTTGAGTGCTAAAGATTTTTCTTTAACTGTGACAAAATCGAATGGTTGTAGTAATACTGAGTATATTTCTGGTGTATTGGTTAATCCGCATCCAGTTATTTCTCTTAATGGATCAAGTATTATCTGTTCAGATGGGAGTAACGGTACTCTGAATGTAGATGTGTCTGGAGGAACTCCATTGGGTGCAAGTCCATTCTATAATTACTCTTGGAGTCATGATGGAGGTTTGAATTTACCTAATGCTACAGGTTTAGGAGTTGGAACATATACTCTTACGGTAACGGATGCTAAGTCTTGTTCTAAAGCTGAGACTTATGATGTAGGTGCTGAACCAAGTCCTAAAGGCATTTATCATGAGTAGAAATCAAGATTTTTGCATTAAACTTTTCATCTTCTAATTATTTCTTCAAATATTTGACCTTTTGAGTCGGTGGTTATTTACATGTTTTTGTATGGATGATATAAAGTCATGGGTTATTCCAATCTAAATTATCATGTTTTCTAGCCAATACTGTATTTATTTCATGTAAAAAAGGCATTGTCTCTTCTTCTACTTGGCATAGAATTAATAGTTTTTATCCTAATGTTTAATTTTGTTGACTTCATAAATAAGTCTCATTGTCGTCAACGTGCTTTAGTATGGGATATATTATATTTCTGGAAAACTGCAATCAATTATAATACAGGGAGTAGTTCTAGTGAAGCAAATATGACTCATTTTGGAAGTACTGTAATTAGGGTAAGTCCAACGTTCCTTGCTATTTACCTTTAATAATTTATACTGAATATTATTAAGGGTCTGTGAATGTTTTTGTTAAAAAATAATTAAACAAATATTCTTTTTCTGCGTAGTGTACGAATTGAGGTAAAAATAATTATTTTTGACCCTAATTTGTTCGTCCCTGTAAAACTCTGAAAGTATTTCCCTATGCAAGATTCAGCTCACAAAAAACTTCTTTCGTTTTTCTCTTTTAAGATTATTCTTCTTTTCATATTTAGTTTTAGTTTCATTGACGCTATTCAAGCTCAAACAATAATTTGGAGTGAGGACTTTTCTGGTGATAATGGTAATTCTTCAGAGAGTGGTCGTTGGAGCACTTCCGGGTATGTTGGAGCAAATTGGTTTCGAGTGGAGAATCAAAAGTTGGAGATCCGTGATAATAATAGGCAAGTTGCAGAATGGCTTACTAGTTCAATAAATATTGCAGGTTATTCTAATGTGTCAGTCTCGATTAATGCTCAGGAAGCTGGTGGGCTGGAGCCTAAAGATAATATAGATGAGGATTATATTCTTTTCCAATACAGAATTGATGGTGGTAGTTGGCAGGATTTTTCTAGTAGTCCGTGGTACGATGATTTTTCAAGTAATAACACGGATCGAAATGCTTCTATCACAGGTTTAAGTGGATCAACTTTACAAGTTCGTGTGCAATTTAAAAACGGGACAGGTAATTATGAGTATTATAGAATTGATGATGTTGAGGTTACTGGTGAGAGTGTGACGTATTGTATACCTACTGGAAGGTATACCAATAGCTATTCTTATGCTTATATTTCTAATGTAAATATTGGTGATATAGATAATAATAGTAACTCTAGTGGATTTATGGATTATACAAATTTATCTACAGATTTGAATCCTGCACAGAATTACACTCTAACAGTCACGCCAAGTTATTATAATAATGGTTATGAGTGTGAACTTTGGGTAGATTGGAATAATGATGGGAATTTTGATGGTGCAAATGAAACTATTTCAACTTCGGCTGGAAGTGGGAAGTATACTGCAACGATAACTCCACCATCAGGAGTTATTGGCGAAATTACAATGAGAGTTAGAATTGATTGGTTTGGAGGAGGGAATGCATGTGCTGATATTTATTATGGGGAAGTCGAAGATTATACTTTAAATGTAATTGCTAGTGGTGCAACTCCGGTAGCTAAATGTAAAGATCATACGGTTTATCTTGATGCATCTGGAAATGCAATCATAACTCCAGTAAATATAAACAATGGAAGTAGTGATGTTGAGACGGTGAATGCCAATTTATTATTGAGCTTGGATAAAAACTCTTTTGATTGCTCAAATTTAGGTGCTAATACGGTAACTCTTACTGTCGAAGATGAGGCTGGAAATAAATCAACTTGTTCATCAACGGTAACAGTTGTTGATGATTTAAACCCTACGGCTCAATGCAAAAATATAACTGTTCAGTTGAATGCGTCTGGGAATGCGAGCATAACAGGTGCTGATGTCGATAATGGAAGTACAGATAATTGCGCAATCAGCTCTATGTCGGTGAATAAGTCCAATTTTTCCAATGCCGACGTTGGAACAAACACTGTTATTCTTACTGTTTCTGATGCTAGTGGAAATTTATCTACTTGTAATGCTGTTGTTACTGTACTTGCTTTTATTCCTGAAGTTAGCTTGTCTGTTTCGCCAAGTTCAATTGACGAGAATGGGGGAAACGCTTTTCTAACAGCTACTTTAACTGGAATTGCTTCAACCGATGTCCTTGTTAATCTCGCAATGTCTGGGACGGCTTCGACTTCAGATTACGCAATATCCAAATTGCAAATAGTTGTTCCTCAAGGGAGTTTAAGTGCAAGTATCACAGTTAGTGCTGTTAATGATACAGATATTGAAGGAGACGAAAGCTTGAATGTTAGTGTGTCTAGTGTTGTGGGTGGCACTGAAAATGGAACCCAAATGGTTATGGTAACAATTGTTGATGATGATTTTCCGTCAGAAGATTCAATAGAGGTTAATCGCCAAAGCCCTGAGGACAAATATGATTCTGAAGGTTTGGTTCGAAATGTTTTAGTGACTGGTTGTTTGACTGCAGATAATATAAGTTATTCAGGAGATGAAAAAGATGGCGTTGGCTATTTTAATGCTGGCACCTCAGATTTTCCTTTATCATCTGGGGTGATTATATCGACGGGTAAGGTACGAGATGCAGAGGGGCGAAATGATAAAACAAATGAAAGTTCAAATATTGATGGTGCAACTGCTGATTCTGATGTTACGAGATTAAATACTAATGCGAGAGATGTTCAGATTTTAGAATTTGATTTTGTGCCTGCTGGAGATAAATTAGAATTTAGGTATTTGTTTGCTTCTGAGGAATATCCCGAGTATGCTTGTGGAGCGTATAATGATGTATTTGGTTTTATTTTAAGTGGGCCAGGGATCTCCGGACCATTTTTAAATGGAGGAGAGAATATAGCTCTTTTGCCTTCTAGTACAAATTTTGTTACAATTAATAATGTAAATGACCAAGGGTGTGGAAATGCTTCATTTTACGTAGATGGGACAGGAGGTTTTGCGACTCAATTTGATGGTAGAACAATCGTGCTGACTGCAAGTGCAGATGTGGTGCCTTGTCAAACTTATCATATTCGATTGATAATTGCTGATGTATCCGATAGGACCTACGATTCAGCTGTTTTTCTGGAAGCAGAGAGTTTTAAATCAAATGAAGTTGAAATTCAAAATGGAATTGGTGTTGAAGACGATGTTGATTTCATGTACGAAGGTTGCGGTGGTAGTTATATCAAATTTGTTCGAAAAGAGGATTTTGAAGATGAAATGACGTTTGATTTGAATATTTCAGGTTCTGCAGAAAATGGGGTTGATTATTTATATGTGGATGCAGCTGGAAACCAGATAGGAGATGGTAAAATACCAACTACGGTGACATTGCCTGCCGGAATGGATGAATTGGTTTATTATTATAAGGCATTATCAGATGATGATATTGAGGGAGATGAAGAATTGCGATTATCTTTTTTAAAGAATTGTCCTTGTTCTGCTCCTGATTATTATGAAAAAGTTGTAACGATAATAGATGTCCCTGAAATTGAGGCCTCTCCAACAAGTTTGGTGTCTTGTTTAGGTGCTACACCAGTTGCTACGATTACTGTTGATTTAAAGTTTGGCTTAGATCCAGCGGATTATCAGTACAGTTTAGATGGAGGAGCTTTTCAAGATAATAATGTTTTTACATTAAGTGATCCTACGGTTGGAGCAACGCACACCATATCTGTGCAAGATCGATTTGCATGTCGATCGGCAAGTTTTGATATTGTAATGCCTGCAGTGACACCCATTGCAGCAGAAGCTGGACCGGCAAAAACGATTTGTGAAGGTGAAACAGTGCAGTTAGAAGGAGGTGGAGGTATTTATTATGAGTGGTCTTGTTCTCCTAATGCGGGGCTTGGTTATTTGAATAATGTTAATGCTCCAAATCCTACTGTCGCTGCAGATATTCCATATGGTTCATATACTTATACACTAACTGTGAAAGAATCTTCCTCGGCATCTGCATCTTGTATTGATACTGATAATATGGTTTTAACAGTGAATGAGAATTCACATTTTACAATTAGTACGGACAAATTAGAGTATTGTAGTGGAGAAGTTATCAATTTAAAATCAACAATTCAAAATAGTAATGGGGATGATTCTTATTTATGGACGCCAGCTGCTGATGTTGCAAATTCAATTTCGGCTAATACAAGTGTGATTTATTCGACATCTGTTTTGGTTGCAAAAGATTTTTCTTTGACTGTAACTAAATCAAATGGATGTAGTAATACCGAAAATATTTCAGGGATTTTTATTAATCCCCATCCGGTAGTTTCATTGAATTCTTCAAGTAATGTGTGTTCAGATGGAAGTAATGGGACGTTAAATGTGGATGTTTCTACAGGAACGCCATTTGGAAGTAGCCCGTTTTATAATTACTCTTGGAGTCATGATGGTGGTTTGAATTCACCTGATGCTACAGGTTTAGGAGTTGGTGGATATACTGTAACGGTAACGGATGCTAAGTCTTGCTCTAAAGCGGAAACTTTCTCAGTTGTAGCAGAGCCAAGTCCAAAGGGTATTTATCATGAATAAATAAAAAGAATTCTATTAGATTTGACATGTAAGTGTTTGTTGGTATATCGAATAATTTGGAGTTGTTGCATATATTCCATGAAATAACAACTTTACTGGATGAAAGTACTTTTATATTAGATTAGTGATATTTATCGTTATGATTTCTTATGGAAAATGGACGGGTTTGTAGCGGTTTTATGAATATTAAACAAATAAAAAATCTATTTAATTATAAAAAAACTAAACACTTTTTAACAATCGCCGTATAGATGTTATAGTTATTATAAATTAATAGTATATTTTTACAAATTATAATTGAATTTACATTAAAACAGATCGCTTGACGAAACTTTTACACATAAAAATTTTCATACTGGTTATTCTGATTACTTTGACTAAAGTTGATCTTAATGCTCAAACAGTGTTGTCCGCTACCGAGGACGTATGCTCTGGAGAGACAAGATTATATAAGGTTGAAGGATTTGCTGGTTCGACTATTTTTTGGTCCGTACAAGGCGGTACAATTTATAATGGTGGATCTGCCGTAGCAGACGAAGACGGTATTGCTGCAGGCATACAATATAGTGAGGCTATTGTCAGTGGTGAAAGTGTAATTGAGATTGTTTGGAATGTAGTAGCGGGAGATTATGTGGTAAATGCATACGAAGAAACGGCAAGTGCCTGTCTTTCTGCTGATATGAATTTAACTGTAACGGTTAGTTCTTTGCCTGATCATTCTCTTGCCGTTTCAGATCCTACAATTTGTCCAAGTGGTACAGCTACAATAACTTTACAAAATAGTGTTTCTGGAATAGATTATCAATTGCGTTTAGATAGTAATGATAGTTCAGTTGGCTCTGCAGTTTCGGGTACTGGCGGAAATATAACTTTTGATGTTACGCCTGCGGTAAATACAATCTATAATGTTTATGCTGTAAATTCATCAACAACTTGTGGTATTGAATTAACAGATAAGAGTAATGTTACGGTTGAGGATATAACCGACCCAATAGCTGTTTGTCAAAATATCACGATTCAGTTAGATGCAACAGGAAATGTGAGTATAGCTGCCAATCAAATTGATAATGGTAGTTCTGATAATTGTACATCTGCTGCATCTCTTACTTTATCCCTTGATAAAACTAATTTTACTTGTGCTGATCTTGGTGCAAATACGGTTGTGTTAACTGTTGCTGATGCTTCAGCTAATGTTAGTACTTGTAATGCTACTGTAACTGTTGAGGATTTAATT
>NZ_JAKJSC010000013.1 GCF_029029525.1 Labilibaculum sp. DW002
AGTTTCTTAGGAAATTATGGGTTGGTCACTTTTCGGTCATTAAACTAAAATGTCTTCACACATAGACACGTCATTCATTTCGTTCTCACCACCTTTAATGTTTTGTAATTCTTCTTGTGATATTATTTCAAAATTGTTCATGTTGTTTATTTTAGTTTTTTGTTGGATTACACCCCTTTATTCCTCTTTTTTTTAAAAGGTAACCCTGTAAAGCGTTTTTTTTTAAGAAAAAATAAAAAAAATGCTCTATATTTAGAACCTTATTAGTTTTTTAGAGTATTGTAAAATACTACTAGTGAGATTTTTATAAGAAACTATATGCGCGCGAAAAATTTTATAAAAAAGATTTTTATTTTTTCTCTTTTTCTTCCATTTCTATCAATTGGAAGTGTAAAAATGAATTCTAGATTATCATTTAATGAGTCATTTGTACCTCAAGAGATCGATGCAGATTCTTTACTTAAAGAACAGTTTAGTAGGGCTGCTAATTTTATAAGAAAGAGTGATTTTCAATATGCAATTCAATCTTTCGAAAATGCAGTTCATACAATAAGAGAGGGCGATGTGTCTGATAATACAATGATTTACAGAACCTATGTGAATTATGGTGTTATTTTAAATCGGTTTGGAGATCGAAAAAAAGCCTTAGAATATTATAACCTTTCTGAAAGTTTTACCATAAAGGTATTTGGTGAGGACTCACAAAAATTAGTTCCTATTTACGTGAACAAGGGAAATCTATTTAATGATTATGAAAACTTAGTAAAAGCGCAAAACCATTACGAAAAAGCTTTATTACTTTTAAAAAATCAGAGAGAGTCAAAATGGTTTGCAAAAATTACACATAACCTTGCCGTAGTTGCTTATAAAAAATACAACTATTCAGAAGCTTTAAAATATCTTTTAGAAACTTTAACTCTCAAGACAAAACAAAATATTGACAATGCCTCTAGTACAAAAAACCTTATTGGTAATTGTTATAAGCAATTAAAAAATTATAAAGAAGCGGATAAGTATTTTCAAAATAGTATTTCTGAAGTAGAGGAATTATATGGTAGTGATTTTTATTTATTGGGAGATTACTATTTGAATTATGCTGTTTTTCAAGATGAATTCGATAGAAAGGATAAAGTTTTACCTTATTTAAATTTGGCTTTAGAGGTTTACAAGAAAAATTTCGGAGAAAATCATCCCAGTATTGCACTTTGTTTGGAAAATTTTGGAGATTATTATTTTAAAAAGAAAGATCATTTAAGTGCATTACAATATTATCAGAAGGCATTGATTTCAGAGTTAGAAAATTTTAACAATAGTACTATCTATTTTAATCCAATAATGAGTGAAATTGATCCACAAGTATCTACGCTGGAAATTTTAAAATCAAAAGCAGTTGCACTTTTTAGTTTGTATGAGAAAACGAATAGCATTGGAGATTTAGATTTTTCCCTACAAACCTATGATCTTTGCTTAGATATTGTCGATAAAATTAGAATTGGATATCAGGATGAAGAGAGCAAATTTGCTCTGTCTAAAAATGAAAAGGAAACATTTAATAGGGCAATAGAAATTGCAGTTAAGCTTTATGAACTAACAAAAGACGCTAAGTATAAAGAAAAGGCTTTTCTATATTCTGAACGATCGAAAGCGGCAAGTTTAATGTCTTCTTTAAATGATGTGAATGCTAAAAGTTTTGGTGGCATTTCTTTAGAATTACAGAAACAGGAAAGAGAATTAAAGTTGAGTATAGCCAAGTATCGAGAAATGGTTCATGAGGAGAGAAGAAAACAAGCTCCAAATAGAGATTCGATTACACGTTGGCAAAATGTACTTTTCGATTTTAATGAGCAATACGATCAAATGGTGCTTCAGTTCGAGGAAGATTATCCAGAATATTATGCTTTAAAATACGATACTAAAACCATAGAGCTTGAAGAATTACAGGATCGAATGAATGAGAATGATTTATTACTTGAATATTCAATTTCCGATTCAGCTCTTTTTACTTTTGTAATTACAAAAGAAAGTTTCGAATTGCAACGACAAGAAATTGTAAAAGATAGCTTTGATCTTCATTTAGAAGAAGTCCGTGACGCTTTAAAAACAAATGATTTTGCTGATGCAAGTATAAATTACTACAAAAGGTACACACAATCTGCTCATCAATTGTATAAATATTTGGTAGGAGAGAACGACAGCATCCTTACAGGTAAAAACCTACTTATTGTCCCAGATGGAAAAATGGCCTACATTCCTTTTGGTGTTCTTTTAAAAGAGGAAGCTGATTCTACATCAATGAATTATAGAAATCTAAAGTATTTGATTAAAGATAACAGCATTAGCTACCATAATTCAGCAACTCTAGGATTTAATAATGAGTCGAGTAATTATGGTTTTTCATCTTCTAAATCGGTTTTAGCCTTTGCGCCTTCCTATAATGATGTAGATGATTCTATTTTAATAACAGAAAGAGCTTATCGAGATAAGCTATATCCTTTACCAGGTGTTAAAGAAGAAGTAAATAACATATCAAAAGTAATTGCGGGTGATTTATTTGTAGATGATTTAGCTACTGAAGCTAATTTTAAAGCAAATGCGAGTGAATACGATGTATTGCACTTGGCAATGCATACCATTATTGATGATGAAAACCCTATGTTTTCCAAATTGGTTTTTACGCAAAACTCCGATACAATTCAAGATGGTTTATTAAATACGCATGAAATTTACAACATGAATTTTAATGCCAGAATGGTTGTCTTGAGTGCTTGTAATACTGGCGATGGTAAATTGCAAAAAGGAGAGGGAGTAATGAGTTTAGCTCGAGGATTCTTTTATGCTGGTTGTCCAAGTGTTATTATGACTTTATGGACCGTAGAAGATAAAACAGGATCTAATTTAATGAGTAATTTTTATACTCTACTTGCTAGTGGTTTAAAGAAAGATGAAGCGTTGCGTGAGGCTAAATTGCAATACCTGCAAACTGCTGATGCTTTAAAATCTCACCCTTATTTCTGGTCTGGTTACGTAACAATGGGAGATGTAGATCCTCTTTACGATGATCGATTTAGAAATACAATAATGTATTTGGCCTTTGGTACCATTGGACTTTTACTTCCTTTTTTCTTTTTCCGCCGAAGAATTAAAAATAAAATAGCAGCTTAAATAAATAATTTACCTTCCTATTTATTAATATCCTCATTCTCTAATGAAAGAAAAGAGCATGGACTTGTTTGGTCCAAATTAGCTTTCTTCCAACCTAACAATTCATTCTACGTATTATTTATTACAAGGAGAAGTAATAATGAATTTGGTATAATTTATGTAGTTGTAGATTTTAATGAGAATATGTACCTTGCTTCAACTTAAAAAAGAACAGATTTAGTATGCTTAAGCAGAGTTTACAACAAAAATTATTACAAAAGTTATCACCTCAACAAATACAGGTGATTAAACTTCTTGAGCTCCCAACCCTACAGCTCGAAGAAAGAATAAAAAAAGAATTGGAAGAAAATCCTGTTTTGGATGAAGGAAATACGGAAGAAGATTATCGCGATGATAATCAGGCGGAAGAAAGTCCTGATTCAGACAAGGATAAAGAGGAATTCTCTCTCGAGGATTATATCGATGATGATGATACACCATCGTATAAATTGTCTGCTCAAAACTATTCTAAGGACGATAAGCACGAAGATATACCATTCTCTGGTGGGACAACTTTTCATGAACAATTAATTAGTCAATTGGGTTTAAGAATTCTTGCCCCAGAAAAGGCTGCTTTGGCCGAATATCTAATTGGTAATATTGATGAGGATGGCTATTTACGTCGCGATATTGACAATATTGTCGACGATTTGGCTTTTTCTACCGGCATTAATACCAGTTTCGAAGAGTTGGTTGAAATACTACATGTTATTCAGGACTTTGACCCTGCGGGTATTGGTGCACGCGACCTTCAAGAGTGTTTGCTGCTACAGATTAAACGTAAGGGATCTCACAATCCTGATGTGAAGAATGCACATATTATCCTAAAAAAATATTTCGATGAATTTACTCGTAAACATTACGATAAAATTCAGAAACGTTTGAATTTGGAGGACGAGGATTTTAAATGTGCGGTTGATGAAATTCTAAAACTAAACCCGAAACCAGGTGGTGCTTTTGTTAATCCAATGTCGAAGCCGTCACCAACCATTATCCCCGATTTTATTCTTGAAGAACAAGATGGAGAGTTGAATTTGAGCCTTAATTCACGTAATGTTCCGGATTTGCATATTAGTCGCTCTTATTCCGAAATGTTGCAGGATTATTCAAATAATAAAGAGAATCAATCTAAGGAGCAAAAGGATGCGGTGATGTTTGTGAAACAAAAACTGGATTCGGCTAAATGGTTTATTGATGCTATAAAGCAAAGACAAAATACATTGTTGGTTAGTATGAATGCGATAATTGAATTCCAGCGAGAGTATTTTATGGAAGGTGATGAGCGAAAGTTACGCCCAATGATTTTGAAAGATATTGCTGAAATCACAGGATTAGATATATCGACTATTTCGCGTGTGTCTAATTCCAAATATATTCAAACCCATTTTGGTATTTTTTCACTCAAATATTTCTTTTCAGAAGGTATGCAAACCGATTCCGGAGAAGAAGTTTCGACCAGAGAAATTAAAAATATCCTGCAAGAATGTGTTGATAATGAGGATAAGCGTAAACCACTTACCGATGATAAGTTGGCAGCTATTCTTAAAGAAAAATCCTACGTTATTGCACGAAGAACTGTGGCCAAGTATCGCGAGCAGCTGAATATTCCTGTTGCACGCTTACGTAAAGAATTATAAATACTGTTGAAGAATAAATAAGTTGGTGCAAAGAAAAATATCTTTGCACCTTTCTTATGGGTATCAGTTCATTTTGATACTCTTTTTTATATAAGAACTATAGAATTATGAATTTTGCCCGAATAATTTCCGGATTGGCTCATCCAATGTTAATGCCATTAATTTCTGTATTTGTCATTTTTCACTCAGGAACTTATCTCGATTATACACCACATGTATTGATTCGGGTAATTTATTTGATCGTAGCGATTTCAACAATATTATTACCCATTAGTATTTTGCCACTGTTAAAGAATCAGAATATGATTTCTGATATGGGTTTGGAAAAACGAAACGAGCGTTTAATTCCTTTATTAATTACAACGCTATTTTATGGATTGGGTTATTACATGTTGCTGAAATTTCCAATCACAAGAGTAGTTGCAAACCTTCAATTGGCAGCAATTATTTCTATTTTATTAATAAGCTTAATATCCTTAAAGTGGAAAATTAGTTTGCATATGGCTGGAATAGGTGGTTTTATAGGTATGCTTATCGGTTTTTCCTTTCTTTATTCGAGCTCTTTAAAATTTATTTTTATGATAGGAATTCTAGTCGCAGGCTTAATTGCTTACGCTAGGTTAAAATTAAACCTGCATACTCCATCTCAGGTGTACGCAGGTTTTATATTAGGTTTGATAACTGTTGCTTCTTGCTTATTACTGATGCAGTAACCACAAATCTGGTTGCTTATTTATTTTTCGTAGTCTTACTAATTCTTTAATTGCGGGTTCTTTTTTTGCGAACGACTGCAATACAACTCGAAATTTACCTTTTTGTTCAAGTACAATACTAGGGTAGCCTTTCTCGTATAATCTGCTTTTGAATTTTTCAGCTTGACTCTTATAATTATAGCTTGCTGCTACAATGTGATAATCCAAAGAATTTCTATTGGCAGCAATCTGTTCTGTTGTTAATTTAGGATCCGGCTTTTTTGGTGCTGGAGTTAATTCCGGAACTAATCTTTTTGCAGTTTGTTCAGCAACTTTACCTTTCTCAACAGGAGTTACTACCTTTTTATCTTTACATCCAGTAAAAAGAAGAAAAATAAGAAGTAAGAAGACGTTAAATTTTACCATTGCGAATTCGATTTGAAAATCATCGTTTAATATATAGCCAGTTTTCTTTGTTTTCTTCCGAAGCACGTGCCGACTTTAATTCTTGAAAAGCAAGTTTGCGATCAGAGAAAGCTTTATAAGAAACCCTATGAAAACCATTTGATGCATTGTGAACTTCGGCAACATATCCTTGTTTCGTTAATTTTTCCTGCAAACGCTCGGCATTTTTCAGTTCTTGAAAGCTAGCTAGAATTAAGAAATATTTGTTTGGAACCTTTTCTATTACCGGCTCAAGTTTCTTTTTAGGGGCTGGTTTGGGTTTTGGTGTTGCTTTCACAACTTCTTTTTTAGCTTTCACTTTAGTAGCTACTTCTTTTTTTTCTGGAGTTTTTGCCTCCTCTTTACATGAAGATACTCCAATCGAAAGAATTAGTGAAGCTATAAATACGATTCTAATATAGTTTTTCATATCGGTAAGATTAATATAATATTAACAAATTTACAATTTTATTAATGATTTCAATAATACTTTGTTTATTTGTTAGATCATAATGAAAAGATCTATATCACTATCATCTAACTGTATTTGTGAAAAAATCAGTAATACGTAATATACGTAGGTATTATTAAAATCGAAAGATAATTTTAGATCATAAACTTGTGAAATATATTAAAATACTATTCAATTAAAAAATAAATATATGAAGACTATTGCGTTGGTTGCTCACAACGAAAAAAAAAGTGAGATGTTGGCCTGGGTTAAGCGCCATATGGATGAACTGAAGAAGCATAGATTAATAGGTACAACAAATACATCAAAACTATTAAATTCTGTTTTAGATCTTGAAGTTGAGGGATTTGGTCATGGACCGAACGGAGGAGACATACTTTTGGCAGCTCAAATACTGGAAGGTAAAGTTGATGAAATAATTTTCTTAATTGACGTAGAGACACCTCATGGACATGAGCATGACATTCAAACTTTGATTCGAACAGCAGTATTAAATAATGTACCAATTGCATTGAATCTTGCAACGGCTGATTTTCTTGTTAAACTCAATAAATCGGAATTGTAATATCGTGTTAACGTTAAATTAACACAAAAATAATATTTGTGAAATATTAGGCTCTCCATGTGTTAGTATGTTTGCGAAGAATTTACGAACTTAATAACATGGATAATTTTTATTTGATTATTGTTGTTGTGCTATTCGCACTTGCTATCTCCGACCTAATTGTTGGGGTGAGTAACGATGCTGTAAATTTCCTGAATTCAGCATTCGGATCCAAGGTTGCACCACGCTGGGTAATTTTGATTATTGCCAGTTTGGGTATTCTTGTTGGAGCTACTTTTTCCAGTGGTATGATGGAAGTGGCTCGTAAAGGTATCTTTCACCCCGATCAGTTCTACTTTGCCGAGATCATGATTATTTTTGTAGCGGTGATGTTAACAGATATCCTTCTTTTGGATTTCTATAATACGATTGGTTTACCGACATCTACCACCGTTTCTATTGTATTCGAATTGCTTGGAGCAGCCGTTGCTGTTGCCATTGTAAAAATTATGAATTCAGATGAAACACTTCTTGAATTAGGGAATTATATCAATTCAGCCAAGGCTCTCGCCATTATAACAGGTATCCTCTTAAGTGTGGTCATAGCATTTACTGCAGGTGCCTTGGTACAGTATATAACGCGTTTAATTTTTACTTATAAATACGATAAGCGATTTAAGTATTTGGGAGCTATTTTTGGTGGTTTTGCTATTACAGCAATTACTTACTTTATCCTGATTAAAGGAGCTAAAGGCTCTTCTTTTATTACTAAAGAGACTTTAACCTGGATTAAGTCAAATACTTTCCTAATAATTGCGACTTGTTTTATTGGATGGACTGTTCTTCTGCAATTATTGGTATGGTTGGTTCGATTAAATATTCTTAAAGTTATTGTACTTATCGGAACATTCGCTTTGGCTATGGCCTTTGCTGGTAACGACTTGGTTAACTTTATTGGTGTTCCTTTAGCTGGTTTCAAATCTTTCCAGGCATTTGTAGCAAGTGGTTCTTCTGACCCTTATGGCTTAACTATGGATATGTTAGCAGGTAAAGTTCATACTGAGACTTACCTTCTGCTTATTGCAGGTATTGTAATGACCGTAACACTTTGGTTCTCTAAAAAAGCGAGAACAGTAACTGAAACAGAACTTAGCTTAAGTAACCAGAACGAAGGTGACGAGCGTTTCGGCTCTTCCTTCTTTGGACGTTTAATTGTACGTCGCTCACTATCAGCAAATAGTACTTTTAAGAATATACTTCCTGCAAGTGTTAAAACAGGAATTCAGAATCGTTTTAAGAAAGCTGAAGCTCCTGCAGGAATCGATAAAAAAGATATGCCGGCATTTGATATGATTCGTGCATCGGTTAACTTAACTGTTGCCAGTATTCTGATTGCGATTGGTACGTCTTTAAAATTACCATTATCAACAACCTACGTTACTTTTATGGTTGCTATGGGTACTTCTCTGGCCGATAGAGCTTGGGGACGTGATTCTGCTGTTTATCGAATCACAGGTGTACTTACTGTAATTGGAGGTTGGTTTTTCACAGCATTAAGTGCCTTTACCGTTGCCTTTATCTTCGCTAACCTGATTAGTTGGTTCGGTTCAATTGCAATTTTCGGTCTGTTGGCTCTTGCTATATTCTTTGTTGTTCGCTCTCATATCTTCCATAAGAAAAAAACGAATGCTACGGATCTCGAAGAGAATACTGATGAAGAAGATGCTTCTATCATTATTAAAGGAGAAATTTTTGAACAGTTAACACATGCGGTTGCTGTTGTAACAACAAAAATTCCTAAAGTATATGGGAAAATTGTTACCGGATTAGCTTACGAAGAACGCACGAATCTAAAAGAGTCTCTTAAAAAAGTGAGAAAGCTCGATAAGGAAGCAAAAGCTCTGAAAGATCAAGTTCCTTTTGTAGTACAAAAATTGGCAGAAGATAGTATTACTACGGGTCCATTTTACGTACAATTACTTGATTATTTAAGAGAAATTGCTCACTCAATCAATTTTATTGCCGAGCCTGCTTTTGATTATGTGGATAACAATCACAAATCTTTGGTTCCAGAGCAAATTGAAGAGTTGAATACAATTCAAGCTAAGTTGGAAGATTTCTTCAAAACGATTAATCGTCTGTTACAAGATAACAATTACGACTTGGATCAAATTGAGAAAGCTTTTGCGAAGCAGAAAGACTTGCTAACTTCTTTACGCAAGTTCAGAAAAGAGCAAATTAGAAGAATTAAAGCTGAAAGAGTAGGAACAAGAAATTCGGTTCTTTATTTAGGAATCATTAATGAAACGAAAAACCTTGTACTTTATTCAGGTAACCTTCTGAAAGCTTCTCGTGATTTTACCACAATGAATGGTGAAGAGACAGATGAAGATTTGTAGGCAAGAGCTTGCATTTATATAACAACTTAAAAAGGGTATCCAAATTGGATACCCTTTTTACTTTTCAACTAATTTCTTATTTTATTTTTCGTTTAAGAATTCCTTCTACTTCAAATGATTTTTCGAATTCCTTTGAATTTTGTTCAATGTAGCTTTCAAAACTTTTTGGATTAGTAAACTTTTTGGTGAACTTCTCTTTTGATAAAAAATAGAGTTTGTATCTATTTCCTGATATTGATTTGAAACGATAGATCAAAAATTTATTATCATCGTCTGATCCGATAAATTGAAGGTTTAAATAAGTGTCTTTTTTAATCTTTGATGAAAACATGCGCATGTTAACGATGGATTCAATGTGTTCAGATGAGTCAACAAATTCTTTTAATTGAACTAGGTATTCCGTCTTATTAAAAGGAATTACTTCTAAAAATCCTGAAGTATCATCTTCTTTATTGTCTGATGAAAGATACCATTGTCCCAATAGATCTGAATCAATAATTGAATTGTCTGAATTTGTAATTGGCACTTCCGACTCGTAATGATTACAAGAAGTCAAAACGAATATTGCCAGTACTATTAATAGCGTTTGTCTTTTCATAATGCAATTGTTTTATTGTAGCAGTTCGAACAGTTTTTCCATTCCAACACTTGCAGTCTCCCTAATATAAGTAATATTTTGCTTCGATTGTACATTTGGCTGATTAGGATCTATCACATAAATGGGCGTATCATCAGGAATGTAATCCGTTAATCCTGCAGCAGGATAAACATTTAAAGAAGTTCCGATGATAAGAAATACATCAGCTTTGGCTACAATTTCAGCGGCCTCACTAATGGCAGGAACACTTTCTCCAAACCATACAATATGCGGTCGCAATGGAGAACCCTTTTCACAAGTATCCTTTAAAGTTAGCTCCCACTTGTCCAATTCATAAATCAAATTGGAATCTACTGTACTGCGGGCTTTCTTTAATTCTCCGTGCAGGTGCAGTATTTTAGTACTCCCAGCTCTTTCGTGCAGATCATCCACATTTTGAGTTACTATTTCAACATCGTAGTGTTTTTCAAGTTCGGCGACTAATTTATGCCCTTTATTTGGCTCACATTCGAACAATTGTTTTCTGCGTTCATTGTAAAACTGATGTACCAAGTTTGGATTTTTTGCCCATGCCGTAGGACTAGCAACTTCCATCACATCATATTCATTCCAAAGTCCGCCCATATCGCGAAAAGTGCGAATGCCACTTTCAGCACTCATACCTGCTCCACTTAATACAACCAATTTTTTCATAAAAATTATTTTACCAATTCAATTTAAGAATTTAATATTAATTTCAGTTTAAAAAAGAATTGAGTAGGACATTACTTTTTTTTCATAAAGTAAAGAATGAAAAGATTTACAAATTCCTTTACAGGATTAAATCTTTCAACTAACAATGCAGGAATAACAAAACAAACGGGTAACATGTCTAGAATCAAATACAAAATTACAATAGCCTTAGTATTTATTATTTTTTCAAACGTTGCTTGTTTTGCCCAAAAATCAAAATTTGATAGTTTAAATGAAACCTATGCAATACTTCAGGCTTATTCTAGTCGAATCGAATATAGATTGAACAGAAAAATAGTTATGGATGAGTATGTAAGAGAAACTGTACTTAAAAGGATTAATATGAAAACTTTTTCTAATCAACTTTACAATACTTTTGATCCTGTAGATATTAATGGACTACTAACGGAACATGATTTAATTGATATTCGTGAGAAAATTAACTCCCTTCAATCTCCTCCAAAATTGAACCGTAAGAGCTTAAAAAAATTAAAAATTTCAATAATTAAAAAGAAGATATTTAGTAGGAGCAATCAGCCATATTATAAAACATCACTACCAATATTTTTCAAATACAATCAATTTTCAATCATCTATGTATACAGTAGTGATGAATTTGGTGAATATTGTGATGCAATAGAAATGTTTAAAAAATCAGATGATAATGACAGTTGGGAATATTTTGGAGGAATATTGATAGGGATGAGCTAATTTCATAAAGAGATATTGTTTGTCTCTTGTTAGTTTTAAATTAATCATCTTAATGAAAATGTAGTGCTATGTCAGGAAGAGGAATAATAGTAGTGATTATATCGATTTTTTTATCAAGTATAAACTGTTTTGGGGACAATGATGCTACTCAATCGGATAATAATTACCAAGTTTTACAAGCTGTTTCGAAAATGAGGAGTGAAGGTTTGAATAGGAATATACTATTAAGCGAAAGGATTATTGAAGACATAAGAAAACGAATGAAATTTGCTACATTTTCTAATCAGCTTTATAAAGGATTATCTCAGGTGGATATTGAAGGTATAATCTCAAAAGATGACATAACTGAGCTTCATGGTAAAATTGATTTTCCTCAAGCGCATATAAAGTGGGATCGAAAAAAAATAAAAGAGGAAAATATATTAATAGGGAAGCATAAAAGAGGGAAAAACCGCTATCGACCCTACTATAAAACGCAACCTCCTTCTTATTATCAAACTTCTCCTCCGGTATTTTTTAAAAACCATCAATTCGCAATCATATACATATATACTTATTGTGGTTGGGAATGTGATTCTGAGCAAATAGAGGTTTATAAAAAGAATAATAATGATGAATGGGAGTATTTTGGTTATATTTTTATTGGAATGAGTTAAACTAAAATAAGAGCTTATCTAGTAGGTAGGCTCTTATTGTGTTCAATATTAATTCGCAATTCGTCTAAAATCACTCAATAAAAAATGATCTGTCTGTTTCTTTTTTACCATATGGTAATCGAAATAGTAAAACTTCCCATCGCCAGCACCAATTAAAACTTTAAAACACCTCGCTTTGTGTTTAGTCTGTTCTGGACCAACCTTATGAAGAAAAACTACATCCTTATTTTTACTCGCAATTGCCTCTTCAATTTCATCTTCGCTTACAAATTTTACTTTTCCAGGATATACTTTCCTGATTTTAGCAATGGAATTGGCATTCTTCTGTAATTCTTCTTGCAGTAAGTATAAGGTCTTGCCTTTTATTTTAACATTGTTCTTGTTGTAATATTTCAGTACATTTTTCGAGATAATTTCAGGATGCTGCACTACCAAACCAACATGATTTTGCACAAAATGAATTAAAGAACCCATTTTATACAAATAGCGGTCTTCATCAATATTAAGGTAAGAAAGAGGAATCGAGCACAAATCGGTCATGCTTGCCAAGTCTTTAGCAGGTCCACCCAAAAGCAAACTTAAAAAATGATACCTCGCATTGGTTTTGTCTTTATTAAAAGTAACAGTACTTGTAATTAGGAAAGAATAATTTGGATCTGATTTCTTCTTTTTAAACTCATCATAGGAAATAAAAGCATAGTCAGTTAAATGCCAGTTTTTCTTTATGAGCTCTTTTATTTTAAAATTGTATCCCGAAAGGGGACTACCTTCTATTACAACTAAAGTTTTTGTATTGTAAAATTGCTTGTAGTCGGCAGCACTTGGCAATTGTGCTTGTGCGTACGATTGCAAACACAAGAATGAAACTAATATGCTTAATATTGTTTTATACATCTTTTTATCTTTTACACACAATAAGCTGATTGCGTGAGTAATTAATAAATTAGATTGAAATTAGTCATTTAATTATGTCATTCAAAATTGGAGAGGGTTCTAATTGATGTTAAAATTCTCTTAGAAAGTCGTGATTCTGTGCCGATTGCAAATTTAAAAATCAGCAATTTTTTAAAATCTGAAAATCTATTAATTTATATCAAACTTCTTTTCTATTTTTGTTTCATGATTGATCAATCAACAGTACAAAGAATTTTTGATACAGCTCAAATTGACGAAGTTGTTTCCGATTTTGTTACACTTCGTAAACGAGGTGTCAATTTTTTGGGTTTGTGTCCATTCCATAACGAGAAAACACCATCATTTACAGTATCACCTGCCAAAGGTATTTATAAGTGTTTTGGTTGTGGAAAGGGAGGTAACTCGGTTAATTTTGTAATGGAGCATGAGCACTTGGATTATGTAGGTGCTTTAAAATACCTTGGAAAAAAATATCATATCGATATCGTTGAAGAAGAACTGTCTCCTGAGCAAGAACAAAGAAAGAACGACAGAGAGAGTATGATGATTGTCAACTCTTTTGCACAAAAATATTTCACTGAGAACCTTTACCAAAGCGAAGAAGGTATTGCTGTTGGAATGAGTTATATGAAACAGCGTGGTTTTCGTGAGGATGTAATCAAAAAATTCCAAGTTGGTTTTTGCCTTGATAATTGGAATGCTTTTTCGAATAGTGCCACACAAGCAGGATATAAAAAAGAATTTCTTGTTAAAACAGGATTGAGTATCGATAAGGAAAAAGGCTTAATTGACCGTTTTAAAGGACGCGTTATTTTTCCAATTCATGGAATTGCCGGTAGAACACTTGGTTTTGGAGGGCGTATTTTAAAGAAAGATCCTAAGGCTGCTAAATATTTGAATTCTCCTGAGTCTGAAGTATATCACAAGAGTCGTATTCTATATGGTATCTATCAGGCTAAAAAAAGCATGGTACAGAATGATAAATGCTATTTGGTTGAAGGTTATACCGATGTCATTTCTTTTCATCAGGCGGGTATCGAGAATGTTGTTGCTTCTTCGGGAACAGCTCTTACTGCCGATCAAGTTCGATTAGTAAAACGCTTTACCAATAATATGACTATCATTTATGATGGTGATCCTGCTGGGATAAAAGCCTCTCTTAGAGGAATCGATTTGGTTTTGGAACAGGAATTGAATGTGAAAGTGCTACTTCTGCCGGAAGGTGAAGATCCAGATTCTTTTTCAAGAACGATGAGTTCTTCCGAACTGATACAATATATAGAGAAGAACGAAACTGACTTTATCGTATTTAAAACGAATTTACTTTTAGCCGATGCTAAAAATGATCCGGTTAAACGAGCTAATCTTATTATAGATATTGTGCGTTCAATTGCTATTATACCTGATAATATTGTTCGAGCGGTTTATGTACGCGAATGCAGCAGTATTCTTAATGTAGATGAAACGGTATTGTACAACGAAATCAATAAAATAATCCATAAAGTAAAAGAAGATACTTGGAAAAAAGATCAGAGATCTAATCTTCCAGAAGATCAATCGCCACAACAATTTGCAGAAAGCTCAGCTTTTCTTCGTTCGGCAAATGAATGTGATCTCGAAGAGAGAGCTTTGGTGCGAACATTACTAAATTTTGGTGGTGAAATTTTGTTCAGCGATAAGGACGAAGCAGGCAAGGAAGAACAAATGTTGGTTGGAGAATACATTATATCGGAAATAATGAGCGACGAATTAGAGTCGGTTAATCCTTTATACAAGTTGGTCTTTGATCAATACAGCGAAAACCTCAAGAACGCTTCTTTTAATTCCAAGACATTTTTTCGAGATCATAGCAATGAGAAAGTAAGTCAATTGGCTGCCGATATTTTAAGTGAGCCACATCAATTAAGTGGTTTATGGACAAGAAACGAAAGTGTCATCGAATCGGAAGAGATGAAATTAAAAGAAATCGTGCCTAAACTGGTGAACGAATACAAAGGAAAGAAGGTTCGTTTGTTAATGAAAGAAGTTATGCAGGAAATGCAAAAAGCACAAGAAACAAAAGATTCTGACCGAATGATGGAGCTAATGAAGCAAAAAATGGTCTTGGATCAAATTAAAAATGCCATTGATAAAGAATTGGGCGGAAGAACCATATCATAGAATATTTTAAATCGACATAAATGAAAACTGTATTTATAGAGGGTAAAGAGCAAATTGAAGAAATAATTCGTTCCTGTGATATCTGTAACATAGGAGTTATCGATGCAGATAATAAACCTTACGTTGTACCAATGAATTTTGGCTATCACGATGGATATATTTATCTGCACGGAGCCGATTTTGGGAAATTGATCGATTGCATGAAAGCAAATCCTGAAATTTGTATTACTTTTTGTACACCACCCGAATTGGCTTTTCAGGATGCTCATATTGCATGTAGCTATCGCATGAAGGGAAAAAGTGTTGTCGCTAGAGGAAAAATAGAGTTCATTACCGATTACGATCAAAAGGTTGATGCTTTAAATATTACAATGGCGCAGTATACCGATAAGAAATTTACATACAATTCTCCAGCGGTTAAAAACGTGGAAATTTATCGATTAAAGCCAGAAGAGCTTACCGCAAAAGAATTCGGAGCCCCACACGGGAATAATTTTCCTTGGCAAACAAAACGAGACAATAAAGAATCTAAGAAAGATTTATAGATATCCTAAGCCTTCTCAATCGAGAGGGCTTTTTTATTACTCCTTATATAAAGCGGTTTGGGCGTTTCTCTCATTCTTCGGGTTAGGCTTTCCATTATTACTCCTCGCTTCTATATATAGTATAGACTAGTTAATACCCAAAAGTAGCAATCTTTATTCTTTTCCTACCAATTCTGAATACCGCTGTGGCGTATTCACTACTCCCGATAGTTATCGGGACCTTAACGCTCCTGTTTTTCCATTTTATTCCATTAGTTGAGCACCCTACTTCATCAAATAGCCTTATTTATACTAGGAGTTGTTTTTTATTTCAAGTTTGAAAATTCATGGGTTTCTAGCCTTCAATTGGCAGTCTTTGCGATGAATTTTGTCTGTGTATTGATTTTTTTGTTTTTATTTTATTTTTTTTTGATCAGGTTACTAGGTGTTTAAGTGT
>NZ_JAKJSC010000014.1 GCF_029029525.1 Labilibaculum sp. DW002
CTTCCATCAATCGAATAGCTTACATCATCACCATCTGGATCAATTGCTTTTGCTGTTAATCCTGTTGATGCGCCAACTGTTGCATTTTCATTTACCTTATTGTCAGCTGTATTGCTATCGGTAACTGGTCCAACTGGATTGTCTGTATCACCTTCACCTGACGTTGTTCCGTCGGCATTTACAATCGTGATTGTGAACGTTTCTTCTGAGGTACTTCCATCAGTACTGGTAGCAATTACCTTAACGGAATAACTTGGTGTAGTATCAAAATCCAAATTGCCATTAACTGTTACAACTCCTGAAGTTGGATTAATTGTAAATGGTACGCTTCCATCAATTGCATAAGTCACAAGATCGCCATCTGGATCGGTTGCTTCTGCTGTTAATCCTGTTGATGCGCCAATTGCAGCATTTTCATTGACTTTATTGTCAGATGAATTGCTATCGGTAACTGGTCCAACTGGATTATCTGTATCTCCTTCACCTGTTGTAGTTCCGTCGGCATTTACAATCGTAATTGTGAACGTTTCTTCTGAGGTACTTCCATCAGTACTGGTAGCAATTACTTTAACTAAGTAGCTTGGTGTGGTATCAAAATCCAAATTGCCATTAACTTTTACAACTCCTGAAGTTGGATCAATTGAAAATGGTACGCTTCCATCAATTGCATAGCTTACGTTATCGCCATCAGGATCGATAGCTTTTGCTGTTAATCCTGTTGATGCGCCAACTGTTGCATTTTCATTTACCTTATTGTCAGCTGTATTGCTATCGGTAACTGGTCCAACTGGATTGTCTGTATCACCACCTCCTTGAGTTGAGCCATCCGCATTAATTACTGCAATGGTGAAAGTTTTTGTCTTGCTACTACCATCAGTACTCAAGGCTTTTACAGTTACATCATGAGATGTTGCATCCTCATAATTCAGTTTTGTATCATCTGCAACAGTAATTTTCCCATCAGAATCAATCGCAAATCTACCATCTGCATTATCAGTTAAGCTGTAAGAAATTACATCTCCTGCATCTGCATCCGTAGCTTCTGCGGTAATTCCTACTGAATCGCCGTTGCTTGCATTTTCACTGATCTGGTTTGCTGCAGTATTTGTATCTGTAATTGCTGAAATTTCATTATCTGTATCGCCACCTCCTTGAGTTGAGCCATCTGCATTGATTACGGCAATGGTAAAAATCTTGGTTTTACTACTTCCATCTGTACTCAAGGCTTTAACTGTTACATTGTGTGATGTTGCAGCTTCGTAATCCAATTGATCTTCATCAGCAACAGTAATAACTCCTGAACTTGCATCAATTGCAAATCTTCCACCTGCATTATCAGTTAAGCTGTAAGAAATTACATCTCCTGCATCTGCATCCGTAGCTTCTGCGGTAATTCCTACTGAATCGCCATTACTTGCATTCTCACTTACTTCATTGGCAGCTATATTATCATCTGTAATTGCTGAAATTTCATTGTCTGTATCGCCAGCAACCGCATTTGTTATGGTAATTGTAAAAACCTCAGAAATTGAAGATCCATCATCACTTGTAGCTAAAACAGTAATTGTAGCTTTATGAGCTGTCAACAAATTAGATTCATAATCAACATTT
Organism: Labilibaculum sp. DW002; assembly: GCF_029029525.1. Lineage (NCBI taxonomy): Bacteria > Pseudomonadati > Bacteroidota > Bacteroidia > Marinilabiliales > Marinifilaceae > Paralabilibaculum > Paralabilibaculum antarcticum. The sequence goes on from NZ_JAKJSC010000014.1 coordinate 1,612, forward strand.
CCATGCACAGTAACTACACCAGAATCCTCATCAATCTTAAACCAATTATTAAAATTATTAGTTAATGAATAGATTATCTCATCGCCATCCTCATCGGTTGCCCGTGCTGTAATAAAAACTATACCATCCTCTAATATATTTTCACTAATTATATTAGCAGTTGAATTAATGTCAACTAAATCTTTTACATCGTGATCATTATCTAAAATAGTGATGGTTTTTTGAGTAGAAGAACCGCCTACACAATTCGTTAAATCCCCCAAACTAATGATGATCGTCTCATCAACTTCTAAATCTTCATCTTCAACACTAGTAACTTTAATCTTTGCAACTTGCACTCCAATTGGAAATTCCATGGTATGCGTATCCGTAGCATTCAAAACCGAAGCTAAAGAATAGTCTCCTGAAACTGTTGTTCCTGTATATTCTAACTCAACTACAACTGGTTTAATAGGAGCATAACTTAAGTTCGCTTGAATAACTGATTCTTCAGCATTTTCTGAGACTTGAGTCTTTGATACCGAAAGTGAAACTTCAGGTGCTGGAGTTAGCCCGAAATATTGATCAAAATGCTCCTCTGCCTCAGAGTACATCGTGTAATATCTATAATTTGTTGTAGTAACAATATCTGAACCATTAGATACTCCAAGCAAATACTCTTTTCCTTGTGCTGGCTTAAATAAGAAATTACCGGTTCCAACAGGGTATCCGAACGTACCAGGAGTCTTTGTTACAAAAGTCTCAACCAAAACATCTCCAGCATCTTTTATTTTATTATTATTTACATCTTCATATAAATATACTTCAGCCCCTTCCAATAACGCATCTGCTCCATTCATAATTCCATCTCTATTGATGTCATTAAAAACAGTTCCACTAATACTTCCAGGAACAAATAGATCACAACCATGTGCTGGCAATTCAAAAACAAAGGTGTTTATTGTTCCTGTTTGATAAGAGTTCCAATAAGTATTAATGGAATTTACCTCTCCATAATAAAAATTAGACCAATTATGGCTTGGAGCTAACGCTCCCGTTAGTTCAACTTTAGGTTGTCCATCATCTAAGGATTCTGATATATTTGCATCATCCCAATATAATTTTGTTGTATATGGAGTTGGAGTTGCTGGACGTATTGTTTTAGGAACAATTCCTGTTTTAAGATATTCCACATCATACATCGGAAAGTGAAAAGTCCCTTGACAGTAATCAAAAATGGCTCTAACATTAACAGCATCAATAACATTACCCTTACCATCTTTACCGTCCCACGGGATATCCCGAATAAGCGTATCTAATTCATGAGGATAAGGATGAAACAAAGTCGTAATAATTCGATCTCTGGTATTTGGATCATACTTATCTTTAACACCATCAAAATCTAACAACAATTCAATTCTTCCTTTTTTCTCAACTGCTACTCGAAAGAAATAATTGCCTGGACATCCAAATAAACTAGGATATTTTTCATCAGCTATAAATCTACCATAAGAATCTGCCGAAGGGTAAGAAGTAATTTCTGGTTCGTTAAGGAATATTTTAAATTCTGGCGACAAAATATTTACATCCTCTAACGACTTCCTATTCACTGTAAAATCATTTGTATTATTTGTGCCTGTAGAATTAAATGCTACATTAAACGAAGCACCTTGAAAGCCTGAGTTTTCAAAATCAACTTCAGTAACATACCCACCTGGAAAATTTTGCTCTGTGCAGTAACTATAAAATTTACCGTTGAACTTTCGATTGTAATACTCCCCACCTTGAAGCCCATTATTATTTTCATCAATACCTGGAGATACGAACGACCAACCTTTTGAATAAACTCTACCATCAATAGCACTAGGGCTAGTATTATTTGTCGCAACAGTTATATCCCACCATTCTGTATAAAGACCTCCTGTACTCGAGAAAGCACTATTTCTATTAAACTCAATATAATAATCTCCAGCTCCACTTAAGATAGTAGGTTGGAAAACATATGCATTATATCCATCTGTTCTACCTCCCCCTAATATTTTATTAGGCCCTTTAATAGCTTTATTTCTACTACTAATATTGCCTGAACCAATACTTCCACTTGTAGACCAAACTACATTCCCATTAGGATCCTTAATTCTAAAATACCCTTCGATTTTACTGCTATTCACAGCAGCATGACCATGAGATTTAAATTGAGAAAACCCCAAAAATACTTGCTCGTTTGCTGGATCTTCAATGTGAATATACAATCTCTGACCATCATCACCATTTGGAATACCTAAATTACCATAAGGTCCAGAACATAAAGCCAAATGCAATCGATCACCATCAACTGGAGCCAACTGCTTTGTCCCTTCTGCAAATATATTATTTCGACTTGTTCCTAAAGTTATAATTAGCAAAATCAGCCAAACTTTGACTATTTGATTCATTATTTTCTTAGAGTAAAGTTTATTCATCCTATTTATTTATTGGGTAATCAGTAAATATCCTATTATGGAACTATCTTAAATCAAAAACTCCTATTCTAACCGCAAAAATTGGCACAATTAAAACACCAGCTCATCCTCTTGTTTTTCTTGAAAAATTGTATTTAACTGGAAGTCAACACAACGGTTTAATCGATACCATTCTTTCATGGACTCGCCTTCCTTTTTCTCAAAAGGAGAAGTATCACCAAGTGCTAGAATCACAACTCGATCTGGATCTATATTACTATCGATAAAGAATTTTCTGGTGGCCTTCGCTCTTTTATTAGCCAAGTACTTATTATAAGCAGATTCTCCACGAGTATCGGCTCTTGCCACAAGGGTAACCATTAGATTTTCGTTATTCTGTAAGATTTCAATTACCTTATCGATTCCCTCAAAAGCTTCTTTCTTAACAATCGCTTTATCGAAATCAAAATATACAGTAGATAAATCTTCAGGTAGAAATTCTTTCTTTTTCTCTGCACGAGAAATTGTTCTCATTGCAAATTCTTCTTTATTTGTCGCAGAATCTTGCCCGAGGCGATAATTAAAATCGAGAGCATAAAAACCTTCTTTTTTAGCAAAAAAACGATAGTCTATTCCTTTTTCCAGATCCAGCATAAAGCTTCCATCCTCTAATTCTGAAAGTAAATCACGCACAAAAGGTTCGATAATCTGAAAAACATCTGGTTTTAACAGGTTACCAGTATCAAAATCTTTGAATACAAAATTGAGATTTTCTTCAGGAATTACAGGAAGCAACGTCATATTTAAAACATGGGTTGTTTTAGGCTGTAAAAGATGCGTATACAAAATAGTATCGATAGGATAATAACCTTCCTTTTTGAGCTTAACAGAAAAATCCTCACCACCTTTCATGGTAAAACTATAGTGACTTGTTTCTCCTACCAATTCTAATGATTCATTATCTGAACTACTTGCTATAATTTGATCAGGAATGATCTCAGTCTGATCAATCGAATCTTTTACCTCGATAACAACTTGATTGTATTCCTCAACGGTAAAAGAGTACAAATCATCTTGCCCTAAACCTCCTTCTCTGTTCGAAGCAAAATATCCTTTTGCACTTCCTTCTTCAAAAACCATAGAAAAATCATCTGCATCAGAATTAAGTGGAGCAGCTAAATGAATAATTTTAGCGTCGGAAATATTAAGATTTAAACCATACAAATCTAAACCTCCTAAGCCTTTACGACCATTTGAGGCAAAAAACAAGTTACCTTCAGAACTTAGGAATGGAAACATTTCATTTTGAGCAGTATTTATGTACTCACCCATATTCTTAGGTTTTGACCACCTCCCATTTTCTTTTTTACAGCTATAAATATCAGTTCCTCCAAATCCACCAGGCATATCGGAAACAAAGTACATTACATTTCCATCTGAAGAAATGGTAGGATGTCCAATGGAGTATTCATCGTTATTGTATGCAAACTCCTTTAACTCACTCCACTTTCCATTTTTAAATTTAGAAATATAGATTTTCAAATTACTCGTTCCATCTTTACTTCTGGTCAACTTACCATGCAAGTAATTGTTACGAGTCAAATACATTGTTTTATTATCATTAGCAAAACAAACCACACCTTCATGATAACGTGATCTAACCTCTTTTGCGAACAACTTCACCTCAGCATTTTTATCAATCAAATCATATTCGAATAGCTCAAGAAAAAACTGACCATCCCAACCATATTTTGATTTATTTAATTTTGAGACTTTGCGACCAGAAGTAAAAACAAGCTTTTTATTGATAATTACTGGTGCAAATTCTGAATATTCAGAATTAATATTTAGGTGAGAAACTTTTCCTTGCATTTCCAACAGAACTTCCTTTATGTTCTGATTCACCTCATCCAATAATTGCAAAGCAGATAAATCATTCTTATTTCTACTTACATATTCTTCTAAGCTTTTCTTTGCTTGTTTATAGTTTCCTCTGTTTTTTATAAAAACAGCGTAATTAAACAAATCATTATCTGAATGATTTGAATTTTCTAACAACAACTCATATATGCATTCTGCTTTCTTATCGTTCTCAACTTTGTCATAAGAATCTGCTAAGCATCTTAACAAATGAACATTTGCCGAGTCGATAGCTAAGGAGGATTCATAATATTCAATGGCGCGCTTGTAATTAAATCGCTTATAGGCTTTATCTGCTTTTTCATTAAGTATCGTCTGACTCTTAATCGAGAATGAAACACCCAAAAACAAGAAAACCAGTAACGTAAATCGCAACATATTAACTTTATCTTTTTTCATTAGAAATATCTAGGAGATTTAATTTTTCGATTCGTTAAGGATAGATCATAACTAACCGAAATTTCATGAGAACCATTTCCTCGTCCGGAAAGTTTTGCAATACCTATATCGTAGGAATAGCCTAATTTTAATTGACTAGTAAAATTGTATTGCACGATTGCTGCGATGGCATCTTCTTTACGATAAGAACTACCTAACCAAATCCTATCATAAAGAATCACCATTCCTGTTAGATCATAAGATATTCGTGAACCTTGTGTTGCTTTAATAAAAACAGATGGTTTTAGCTTTACAACAGGTGATAATTGCATTAAATATCCACCAGTCAAGTAGTAATGCAATTTATTTCGATCTAAAGAAGATTCAAATTCACCTCCAGAAAGTTTTGTTTGCAAAAAATGAGGAATCGAAAATCCTACAAAATATTTTTCTCCGTAGAGATAAGCACCAACACCAAAATGTGGAGACCAATTATCTTCAAGGTTAGCTTGTATCATTTGATCATTATAATCAACCACTCTGGTATTTACGATATCAAGCTTATAACTCATGAAACCTGTCTTAATACCAAAATTTAAAAATGTTTTGTCTGTAAGTTGAATTTTATAAGAAACATCAATTCCGACATCAGTCATTTTTTCAGGTCCTAACTTATCTGTTGCCAAGGTTAGGCCTAAACCAAGGTTAAAAAAATTAATAGGTGAATTGGCCGATAAAACGGTACTCTCTGGAGCTCCTTCAATTCCGACCCATTGCTTTCGCGAAATCCCTAACAATTGCAAAGCATCTCTAGATCCAGAATATGCAGGGTTTATACCCGATGGATAATTTAAATATTGGGTAAACATTTTATCCTGTTGTCCAAAACTTAAACTAATACTCCCTAGAAATAAAAGAAAAAAGGGTAAAAATTTTTTCATATAATCGTTTTGTTTCATTAATCTCATTTACATCTTTAAAACTTGTATCTATAAGCTTTAACCAAGCTAAAATCCAACCAATAAATCTTCTTAATTCAAGATTAATTAAGGCTAAGATTTTAATTTCAAAGAAGGACAAAGATAATATCCAGTCCTCTTTAAAGTCTAAGCATTCACTAGAATATGATCAATGTATTATTACACCTGACAAGTGAACAATACCATACACTAAACCAATCCATAAACTTATCAACAACTCTTAAAACTTTCGTTTTATACCCCATAATTCATATTTAGTTATACAAACTAGACGAAAGCATATTTATATTTGATAAAGACTATGTTTTAATGTGTTAAGTACTACTAAAAGCTGATCAGCACTTTCATTAATTAATGATTAAAATGAATTATCGTAGAATTATCAACAACAAAAAAACCCATCCAAAACACAATATAATTATTAACATTATACATTACAATGTTAAACCTAAAGCGTTTGCACTCATCAATGTATTATTGTAAAGTAAAATACATTATTCAAGTTTAACTAATAAGAAGCATCAACTCTCCAAATAAACAATAGCAAAAAAAAGGCTGAATCATTGCGATTCAGCCTCTACTTTATTACATGAAATTATCTAGTATCTTAAATAGACATAACCAGTTAGCTTCTTACCACCACCAATATTTAGAACATAATAATATGTCCCAGGAGGTAGGCGATTGTGTGAAAACTGTCCATTCACATTACCATATCCTTCCCATGAGTTATCGTAATTCTTCATCTTATAAACCGTGTTACCCCAACGATTAAAAATGTGTAGAGAATTATTTGGGAAATTACCAATCCCAACGATCACAAATCGTTCGTTGTACTCATCTCCATTAGGGGTTATCACTTCCGGAATGAATACCTCTTCTGGTGAAATCTTAATGTTGATGCTTGCCGCAGCAATTAAGCCTTCCGAATCGATCACCTGATACTTCATCATAACCTCACCAACATGACGCTCTCTTGTATCATAAGTTAAATTCATTAACTGCTCAACAGTTATGATATCATCAATCTCAAGGACATCTCCTCCTAGAATTCGAACAGCTCCAAACTCAACTACCGATATGATCTTTACAGAAAGTACATCTTCGTCAAGATCGATAGGACGATCTACTTCAATAACATTCCCTTTAGATTCCTCCTTTACTTCCATAAAGGTATCGAATGCTTCAGGAGCATCATTAACAGGATTAATCGTAATGGTCACAGTGGCTTCACTACACAATTTAGGATCACCATTATCGCATACTTCATAAACAAAAGTATCCGTCCCATTAAAATTATCATCTGGCTCATAAGTGTAGGTTCCATCATCATTAATGGTTAAAGTACCATTACTAACATCACTTACAGGTGTTGTACTAATAATTAAATCATCTCCATCTAGGTCAGAATCATTAAGCAATATATCACCTTCAACTATACCTCCATCTTCATCAATCGTGATCACATCATTTTCTGCAATTGGAGCATTATCATTAACTCCTTCTACTGTGATATAAATTGTCTTGGTATCAACATTACCAGCTTCATCTGTTACATGCACCTCAAATTCATAGATGTTATTTCCATTTGAATCTTGTGGCATTTCAAAGTCTGGTTCTACTTTAAATCTCAACTCTCCTGTAACTGGATCAATAGTAAACAATCCTGCATCCTCTCCACTAATCGAGAATATTAACAGATCATCTTCATCAGCATCCAAACCTGTTACGATTTCAATAAATGTAGTTCCTTCATCAATAGTTACATCTTCAGCAGTTATAACAGGATTATTATCATTAACTGGTGAAAGATTAATTGTAATTGTTGCAGTACTTGAATTTAATCCATCGCTTACAGTAATTATTAAGATTCTAGTTCCATGGTCAACACCTTCATAATCTAGTACACTTCCATCCTTAACTACAATTTTGTTATTTACTAACTCATATGCATCATTATCAGGAATACTATAAGTAATAATTCCACCATCTACATCAGTTCCAGATAAGACATAGGCCAAGGTACCATTAGATGAATTCTCAGGAATTGTATTCATTCCATCTGAAAGAACAGGTGCATTATCATTTACCGGAGAAAGATTAATTGTAATGGTAGCTGTACTTGAGTTATCGCCATCACTAACAGTCACAATAATTACTCTTGTTCCATTCCCAGGAACATCATAATCCAATAAGGATCCATCTTTTACAACAATCTTATTTCCAATAATTTCATATGTTGAATCATCCGGCATACTGTAAGTTAGTGGATCTCCATCAACATCAGTACCGTTCAATACGAATACTTCTGTTCCATTGGCCGTATTTTCAGGAATAGTTGTACTTCCATCAGCTAATGCTGGAGTGTTGTCATTTACTGGTGAAAGATTGATTGTAATGGCAGCAGTACTTGAATTTGTTCCATCACTTACAGTTACTGTAAATACTCTGGTTCCATTACCTGAAACATCATAATCTAACAAACTACCATCCTTCACTAAGATTTTGTTTCCAACAACTTCATATGCTGCATCAACTGGCATGCTGTAAGTAAAGACAGTTCCTGCATCTGCATCAGTTCCACTTAAAGTATAAGCTTCAATGCCATTTGCTGAATTCTCTAGAATCGTATTGTTTCCATCAGCTAATGCTGGAGTATTGTCATTAACTCCTTGAACTGTAATTTTAATCAATTTTGCATCTGTATGAAATGCTCCATCGGCAACAGTGACAAGCAACTCATAAACATTATCTCCATTCGCATCTCCTGGTATTTCAAAATCTGGTGCAAGCTTAAAAGTAAGCTCTCCACTCAATAGATCGATATCAAACAATGAAGCATCTGTTCCACTAATCGTGAATGACTTAGTATCTCCAGCATCAGCATCTGTTGCCGACACAGTTTGCACAACTGTCAAGCCCTCATCGATTGTAACATCTATAGCTGACAAAATTGGATCATTATCATTTACTGGTGAAAGATTGATTGTAATGACAGCAGTACTTGAATTTGTTCCATCACTTACTGTTACCGTAAATACTCTAGTCCCATTTGATGGAGCTTCGTAATCCAATAAACTTGCATCTTTTACAAGAATTTTATCTCCTGATATCTCATATGCTGCATCAACTGGCATGCTGTAAGTAAAGACAGTTCCTGCATCTGCATCAGTTCCACTTAAAGTATAAGCTTCTGTTCCGTTAGCAGAATTCTCTGGAATTGTGTTGTTTCCATCAGCTAATGCCGGAGTGTTGTCATTTACTGGTGAAAGATTGATGGTGATAGTTGCATCACTTGAATTTGCACCATCACTTACAGTCACTGTTAGAACTCTTGTTCCATTTGATGGAGCTTCGTAATCCAGTAAACTTGCATCTTTTACAAGAATCTTATCTCCTGATATCTCATAAGCCGCATCAACTGGCATTGTATATGTAAAGACAGTTCCTGCATCTGCATCGGTTCCACTTAAAGTATAAGCTTCAGTGCCATTTGCTGAATTCTCTGGAATTGTGTTGTTTCCATCAGCTAATGCTGGAGTGTTGTCATTTACCGGTGAAAGATTGATGGTGATAGTTGCAGTGCTTGAATTTGTTCCATCACTTACTGTTACCGTAAATACTCTAGTTCCATTTGATGGAGCTTCGTAATCCAGTAAATTTGCATCTTTTACAAGAATCTTATCGCCTACAATTTCATAAGCCGCATCAACTGGCATTGTATATGTAAATACAGTTCCCGCATCTGCATCAGTTCCACTTAAAGTATAAGCTTCTGTTCCATTTGCTGAATTCTCTGGAATCGTATTGTTCCCATCAGCTAATGCTGGAGTATTGTCATTTACTGGTGAAAGATTGATGGTGATAGTTGCAGTGCTTGAATTTGTTCCATCACTTACTGTTACCGTAAATACTCTAGTTCCATTTGATGGAGCTTCGTAATCCAATAAAGATCCATCTTTTACAAGAATCTTATCGCCTACAATTTCATAAGCCGCATCAACTGGCATGCTGTAAGTAAAGACAGTTCCTGCATCTGCATCGGTTCCACTTAAAGTATAAGCTTCTGTTCCGTTA
>NZ_JAKJSC010000015.1 GCF_029029525.1 Labilibaculum sp. DW002
CAAATTGATTTTGAGAGGCGGAAAGCGGAAGGTTTCCCTCCTGCATTATACCCTAGCTTTGTATCTACCCCTGAGGCAACGCCTGAGCAACAAGTAGAAAGAGATAAATATTGGAAAGAGAATATTGAATACTTCCAAAGAGAGCACAACTCCCGTTGGTACGACCCTATCCTTGATAAGGATTGGAAAAAGGCTAAATATGGAGTTGGTAAAGGTTTGCGAACACCAATGGCCAAACAATGTATTAAATACACCTTTGAAGATGGTTCAATAGTTTATGCTAAAACTAACCTTAAAGGTGAAGTGTCCGAGCCTCCTGCAACAATAAAGTTTAGAACAAACAAAGTTGAGGTTATAAAAAATTAATATGGCAGTAAAAAAGAATTCGCAGAACAATAGACATCAATTGTTCCGAGAAGTAACCCACACCCAATATACTGGAATAAAAAAAATAGGCGATAAAAGCCCACAAAGTTGGTTGCAAAAAGTGATTGTTCCTTTAGATAAATATTTTTATAAGGGTAATATGGGTGGTAAAACTGTAACAGATGAATTTGTTGAATCTCATGCACAAGCCTATATAGCTCCATTAATTTTGGGAGGAATTACTTTGTTATTTATTGTGTTTTTTAGTTATGATATTGTAAAACATGGATTTAATGAAAGTTCTAATGACAACTGGTTTTTATTGTTATATGGTTTTTGTTGGTTGATATTATTATTTATTATTATTTATTATTTCACAATGCCAAAAAAAGAAATAATACTAAACAGAATGGATGGTACCATAACTTTTCCAGGTTTTATGTGGAAAAAGAACATTACTATGCCTTTCGATAAAATCAAATTTTCCTGCACATCAGGAGGTCCGAATTTCATAGGAGCATACCGATTAGTTATTATTAGACCAGATAAGGCGGGTTCAACTCTAGGATTTCCTTTTCCAGGAATAGATTGTTATCAAGATTTAGCGTATTTATCTTGGTACATGGATAAAAATAGGCCTTTGCCTCCTGCCGAAGATTTAGATGGCTACCGCAAAAAAGATTTCGAGCGCCGTAAAAAAGCCAAATTTAAAAAACCTTTATACCGCAGTCAAATACCTACACCCGAAGCTACTCCTGAACAGCAGGCCGAAAGAGAAAAGATTGGAAAGTGGTAATCTAATGCAAATAGAAACATGGCTAAAAAAGCAAAACATCCATTTTGCCGGGAAGTAACTCACACCCAATATACCGGAATAAAAAAAATAGGCGATAAAGGCCCGCAGAGCTGGTTGAAGAGGGTTATTGTTCCTTCAGATAAGTATTTCTTTAAAGGTAAAATGGGGTATTCTGTTGTTAATGATGAATACCTAAAGCGTTCTGCACAATCGCATATTACTCCAATAATTGGGGGAGGGGTAGCATTGTTTTACATAGCGTTAATCACTTATTTTTCTATCGAAGAGGGAGATTGGGGGACGATGCTTGATATATATATAGGTGCTTGGTTAATACTTCTTTTTTTTATTATCTACTATCTCACAATGCCTAAAAAAGAAGAGATTTTTAATCGAATGGATGGAACAATAACTTTTCCTGGTTTTTTATGGAGAAAAAATATTACTATGCCGTTCGATAGAATTAAGTTTTCATATACTTCTGGGGGGCCAAATATGATTGGGGCATATCAATTAATTATTGTGAGACCTGATAAAGCAGGTAGTTGGTTAAGGTTTCCATTTGGAGGTATGGACTGTTATCAAGATTTAGCCTATTTAACTTGGTATATGGATAAAAACCGCCCATTACCCCCTGCCGAGGATTTAGATGCCTACCGCGAAAAAGATTTCGAGCGCCGCAAAAAAGCAAAATTTAAAAAACCTTTATACCGCAGTCAAATACCTACACCCGAAGCTACTCCTGAACAGCAGGCAGAACGAGAGAAGATTGGAAAGTGGTAATCTGATGCAAATTAGCAACATGACTAAAAAAATAAAACACCCCTTGTACTGGGAAGTAACGCACACCCAGTATACAGCAATAAAATGAAATACGATGGATATAAATAAATATTACAACCCAAATCGAAGAATAGAAGCCAAAGTATCTAAAGATTGGAAAAAAAAGTATCCGGAGTTTTGTATTAGTCAATTACCAGGACCTGGTATTGTTACAAATGAAAAAGTTACACCTGGATATATTAACTATATAGATGAAAATTATATTGTACTTGATGATTCCGATTCAAAAAAAATGGATCTCTATTGGGCATGGGGATGGATTGGTGCACACTTATTGGTTTGTAGTGTCCTTCTTTTTGGGATGAAATTGAATAGTGATTTTTTAGTGATGGTTTTACTAACAGCTGGAATAACATACCCTCCAGCCATTTGGTTTTTCATAAAAGCCTACTATATGAATCGAGAACGGAAACTCATATTTGATAGGCAAAAAGGTTTGGTTCAGGTACCAGGTTCTTTTTGGAATAGTTCTCAGTTAATTCGGTTTAATGAGTTGCATGTTGTGTTGGCTTTAAAAACCCGATTTCAGGGAGGTGTTTATTTGCAATTATTTAAAAATAAATCTTTTGCTGATAAATATCTAGAGGGAGGAATAATGTTACCCTTTATATTTGCTAAGGCCTTGCAATCGTGGAGCTATTGGGTTTGGTATATGGATAAAAACCGACCACTTCCCCCTGGAGATGCATTAGATCCTTATCGAGAGAGAGATTATGAGCGTCGTAAAGCCGAAGGTTTTCCTGCACCATTACATACGTCCTATATTAATACTCCTGAATACTTTACAAAAGAGTTTGAATTGATGTGCGAGGAGAACAATACAATACCAGGCATGTATAATATGTCGATTAATGACGATAATAGTGAGGAATTAATAGCTCATCGAGAAAAAAAGAAAAAGGAAGAAGAGGAATTAGCAAAAAAGCCTCGAATTTATAGAGTCAGAGTTATGTTTATTAAAATAGTAAAGGATATTCTTTTAATTGATTAAGAAAAAGCAATTCCACCGCGCTAGCGTGAGCTTGCAGCTCGTGTTCTACGAAAGTAGAAATACGATAACCTACCTATGGCAATATGAGTATTTTTTTGCAATGGCATAATAATCAACTAGAAATTTCATTGAATATTGTTTAATTGGAATAGGTATTATCAGTGTATGAATATGCTTGTAAAATGGTGTAATTACAATGTTTTGAGTCGAAAATATAAGTTTGACTTCGTCGATTTTCAATTCACAACAAAGAAGGTTTATACTTCGTTAGTTTGCCACGGTTTATTGGATTGATGTTTTTGTTCGTGAGCAATATTTTGCGTCAGTAGCCAAAAGTTTAGAGTATTGTTGCGCGAACAAAGGAATGGTTATATATGCTTACTGCATTATGCCTAGTCATATTCATTTGATATTTAATGATCAAAATTCTAATCCGGGTAAAATTATAAAAGAGTTTAAAACCTATTCATCAAAACTACTTCAAAGCTTGATTGCAGAAAATCCACAAGAAAGTAGAAAAGAATGGATGCTTTGGATGATGGAACGTGCTGGGAAAATGAATAGTAATGTGAAAAATCGACAATTTTGGCAACAACACATCAAGCCAATCGAATTGTGGAGCAATAAAGTAACCTCTCAAAAATTAGATTACATTCATAATAATCCTGTAGAAGCTGGTTTTGTAGAAGAGGCACATCGCTGGAAATATACTAGCGCAAAAAATTATGCAGGTGAAGTAGGACAAGTTTCGGTTGAAATTTTGTAGGCTTTTTGCTGCATTCGCAGAACACGAGCTACAAGCTCGCGCTAGAAGGGGTTCAAAAGCTTATTGCAATGTATTTATTAGGTTAACCAATTTGCCTGGTTCAGAATTCTTTTTCCCTTTTGATAATGAAAAAGGACAACAACGAATTATAAAAATTAAACTCAAGCTTCGTTACGATACCCGTTATAAAAATCAAATTAAAGGAAGTTATAATATTGTTCCCATAAACTCATAAATGATGGACGAGAGAGATAAAAAATATTACCGCAGAATTACTCATCATAAATACGAACGTAAAATTCCATATGAAAAAGAAGATGGGAGTAATTGGGTACGGAAATGCATCTATAATAATGGTTATTATCCACTTGACGAAATAAATATAAAAGGTGGTAGTTACACTTATGCCGATGATAAATACCTTGTTAATGATTGTACGAGCAATATTAAATCCGTTTTTCGATTTATTCTATACTTTGCTATTCCCTTATTTATTGGAGGATTTTTTCTTGAAGTACCAATGTTTGAACAATCATTAGGTATAGTCTTATTCTATTGCATTCTATTTTTTATCAATATTTTTTTATTATATTTTTCATTTTTTTATCCTCCGTTTATATATATATATAATCGCTTAGATGGAACAGTAAGCATGCCTAGAAAATATGGAAAAGGATCTTGTACTATGTCCTTTGATAAAATAAAGTATGGCACCTCTATGAGCCGTATGGGAAGTATTAGTCTTACAATTACATTACCAATATGGGAGATTATGCAACGAGATATTGGAGGTGATCCTGAAACTTCCTTATCAAGTTATGTTTGGTTTATGGATAAAAACCGTCCCTTACCTCCAGGCAAAGTGTTCGATACTTATCGTGAAAGAGATTATCAACGTCGCAAAGCAGAGGGTTTTCCCGCTCCTTTATACGAAAGTTATATTCCTATTGAAGAATATACACCCGAGCAAACAACAGAGGCGAATAATGGAAAAAGAATAAATATTGAAACTTTTGAAAGAGAAGCGAATTCCATTTGGTATGACCCTAAAATACATGCCGATTGGGAAGAAGTGAACTACACTAAGGGAGATTATGATATTAGCCCGTTAAAAAACGAAGTAATCTGTTACAAATTTGCCGATGGACGAATTGTATATTGTCGAAGTACAGCTACAGGAAATATTTATCAACCACCAACTAATGAAAAATTTGAAAAAAGCCTAATGGTGGGTGGTGCTATAAAAGAAAAAATAGATAGGCCCATAACTGATAAATGGGAAGAAAGACAAAGAGATAGATTCTAAAACAACTACTTTAAGAAGTCTTTAAAAAAGCAAAATATTAAGAAAAAACAGGAACAATTCTAATTAGGTATTGTAGAATCTTCCAACGCGTTTAATAAAAAATAGAAATCAGTACAAATTTAAAAAACCTTTATACCGCAGTCAAATACCAACCCCATATGCTACTCTAGAAAAGCAGGTAGAACGAGAGAGGATTGGAAAGTGGTAACCTAATGCAAATAGGAATATGGCTAAAAAATCCCCCGCTACTACACGAAAGAAAATTCGATGCAATCAATCTTTTCGTGTGGTAATTTCTGATAAACACCAAATACAGTTTGGCATAAATATCAAGGTAGTGATGAAAGATTAATTACATCCATTACAATCCTTTTGATGAAGATCTGCTAACCTATCTGGAAAGAATACACATATACCAGTGCTAAAGATTACAGAGGAGAAAAATGAATATTAGAAAATGTGATTGCTGTGATGTAAAAGCCACGCAATAGGATTCGTGTGGGAGCAGCTTACTGATCATCATCAACAGATATATTCTAATTTAGTGCACCTTTGGTAACAAAATAAAACACCACAAAAAAAGCCTTTACAAGTAATTTAGAGCAATGATAACTTCTACACAACACGAAGTATGGATGTGTACATAACCAAGCTTAGGAAGTATTTAAAATCCGATTCCAGAATAGTAATTGAGAACATACACGGAAGTGGTTTCAGACTCCTGCAGATTAACTCCAAGTTTGATATTGATTAAGTAATTCTGTTTTCTGTATATCTTGCTAGGTCAATTGTGGTCAGCCTATCTATTTACCAG
>NZ_JAKJSC010000016.1 GCF_029029525.1 Labilibaculum sp. DW002
TGGAATAAGACTCTTTAAAAGTTGGCGTCGACCTACTCTCCCACATTTCTGCAGTACCATCGGCGCTAACGGGCTTAACTTCTCTGTTCGGAAAGGGAAGAGGTGGAACCCCGTCGCTATAAACACCTAAAATCGTTGTATCTATTGATTCCACTTCTCAACTATTGAGTAATGGTAGATAACTAATATCATAACATATTGAAAAAATTAAAGTAAAAGAACCAGTAAAGATTCAGCGATTGAATTCGCACGCAGAAGTATTAGGGTAATTAGTATTGCTTGGCTTTGGTGTCACCACCTTTACACCTGCAACCTATCAACGTCGTAGTCTCCAACGACCCTTAAAGGAAATCTCATCTTGAGGTAGGCTTCGTGCTTAGATGCTTTCAGCACTTATCCCTTCCGAACGTAGCTACTCTGCAATGCAGCTGGCGCCACAACAGATGCACTAGAGGTTCGTCCAACCCGGTCCTCTCGTACTAGAGTCAGATCCTCTCAAATTTCCAACGCCCACAACAGATAGGGACCGAACTGTCTCACGACGTTCTGAACCCAGCTCGCGTGCCACTTTAATGGGCGAACAGCCCAACCCTTGGGACCTTCTCCAGCCCCAGGATGTGACGAGCCGACATCGAGGTGCCAAACCGCTCCGTCGATATGAGCTCTTGGGAGCGATCAGCCTGTTATCCCCGGAGTACCTTTTATCCTTTGAGCGATGGCCCTTCCATACGGAACCACCGGATCACTATGCTCTACTTTCGTACCTGCTCGACCTGTATGTCTCACAGTCAAGCACCCTTGTGCCATTGCACTCTACACACGATTACCAAACGTATTGAGGGTACCTTTAGAAGCCTCCGTTACTCTTTTGGAGGCGACCACCCCAGTCAAACTACCCACCACACACTGTCCGTCGTTAGACGTTAGACTCCAGATAAGCAAAGGGACGTATTTCAAGGTTGACTCCACAACCCCTAGCGAGGCCGCTTCGTAGTCTCCGTCCTATCCTACACATTACTTACCCAAAATCAATGTGAAGCTGCAGTAAAGGTTCACGGGGTCTTTCCGTCCCGTTGCGGGTAATCGGCATCTTCACCGATACTACAATTTCACCGAGCTCATGGCTGAGACAGTGCCCAGATCGTTACACCATTCGTGCAGGTCGGAACTTACCCGACAAGGAATTTCGCTACCTTAGGACCGTTATAGTTACGGCCGCCGTTTACTGGGGCTTCATTTCATTGCTTCTCCGAAGATAACAACTCCACTTAACCTTCCAGCACCGGGCAGGTGTCAGGCCTTATACTTCATCTTTCGATTTTGCAAAGCCATGTGTTTTTGATAAACAGTCGCCTGGGCCATTTCACTGCGGCTCTCATTACTGAGAGCGTCCTTTCTCCCGAAGTTACAGGACTATTTTGCCGAGTTCCTTAGCCATGAATCACTCGAGCGCCTTAGTATACTCTACTTGACTACCTGTGTCGGTTTGAGGTACGGGCGGCTTTAACCTGAAGCTTAGAGGTTTTTCTTGGAAGTAAAATTAGGCACACTATCCACGCTGCCGTAGCATTGTGGTACTATCAACTTTCAGCTCAAGATGCGGATTTGCCTACATCTCTCATAGCATACGGTCTTCAACGAACTATTCCGTCAGTTCGCGGTGCTTTCATCTCTTCGTCACCCCATCGCAGTTAAAGCCGGTACGGGAATATTAACCCGTTGTCCATCGAGTTCGCCCTTCGGCTACCCCTTAGGTCCCGACTAACCCTGATCCGATTAGCGTTGATCAGGAAACCTTAGTCTATTGGCGTGCGGGTTTCTCACCCGCATTATCGTTACTTATGCCTACATTTGCTTTTCTAGAAGCTCCACAATGCATTACCACACTGCTTCTGCGCCGCTAGAATGCTCCCCTACCAGTTAGAATAAATTCTAAATCCATAGCTTCGGTAGTATGTTTTATGCCCGATTATCATCCATGCAAGATCGCTCGACTAGTGAGCTGTTACGCACTCTTTAAATGAATGGCTGCTTCCAAGCCAACATCCTAGCTGTCAATGCAATCTCACCTCGTTTGTTCAACTTAACATACATTTGGGGACCTTAGCTGATGGTCTGGGTTCTTTCCCTCTCGTCCATGGACCTTAGCACCCATGGGCTCACTGCCAGATATAAGTTATAGCATTCGGAGTTTGTCTGGATTTGATAGGCGGTGAAGCCCTCGCATCCAATCAGTAGCTCTACCTCTATAACTCTCGACTCTGACGCTGCACCTAAATGCATTTCGGGGAGTACGAGCTATTTCTCAGTTTGATTGGCCTTTCACCCCTACCCACAGTTCATCCCAAGACTTTTCAACGTCAACGGGTTGGGCCCTCCACTCTGGATTAACAGAGCTTCAGCCTGACCATGGGTAGATCACCAAGTTTCGCGTCTACCCCCACTAACTTTACGCCCTATTCAGACTCGCTTTCGCTTCGACTACGCACCTGAAGTGCTTAATCTCGCTAGTGAGGAGTAACTCGTAGGCTCATTATGCAAAAGGCACGCCGTCACTACACAAGGTAGCTCCGACCGCTTGTAAGCGTATGGTTTCAGGTACTATTTCACTCCTCTGTTCGAGGTGCTTTTCACCTTTCCCTCACGGTACTTGTTCACTATCGGTCTCTCAGGAGTATTTAGCCTTACCAGATGGTCCTGGCAGATTCACACAGAATTTCTCGTGTTCCGCGCTACTCAGGATACTGCTAGATTTACTTTGCTTACGTGTACGAGACTATCACTCTCTATGGTGTGTCTTTCCAAACACTTCCACTTCACGCCGATCATCATATCGCAGTCCTACAACCCCTACATTGCCGAAACAATATAGGTTTGGGCTGATCCCCGTTCGATCGCCACTACTAGGGGAATCACTTTTGTTTTCTTCTCCTCCGGGTACTTAGATGTTTCAGTTCTCCGGGTTTGCCTTCTATAAATAGAATACTCATTGCTGAGTGGGTTGCCCCATTCGGAAATTCACGGGTCAAAGGTTATTTGCACCTCTCCATGACTTATCGCAGCTTATCACGTCCTTCATCGCCTCTGAGAGCCAAGGCATCCGCCATACGCTCTTAATTACTTCTTATTGTGTTAACAAGATTAATCTCGTTCCCGAAATCAATCGTTGTTTCTTTACTTTAGTTACTTCTACTTTAATTTTGTTTTTCAATATGTCAAAGAACTTTAAATACACCATGTATCTATGTGGAGAATATCGGAGTCGAACCGATGACCTCCTGCGTGCAAGGCAGGCGCTCTAGCCAACTGAGCTAATCCCCCATAAACGTTTCTGTAGTCCTGCGCAGATTTGAACTGCGGACCCCTACATTATCAGTGTAGTGCTCTAACCAACTGAGCTACAGGACTAAAATTACCTATTGCTTAGCGGTGAAAACACCCTAACGCTATGGGTTATGGTATAAATAAATTAATGAAAACAATAAAAGTTAGGAAATAAAGAAATAAACCATAGTCATTTACAATAAAACTATTACATACTTCCAATCTCTAGAAAGGAGGTGTTCCAGCCACACCTTCCGGTACGGCTACCTTGTTACGACTTAGCCCCAGTTACCAATTTTACCCTAGGTCGCTCCTTGCGGTTACGAACTTCAGGTCCCCTCGGCTTCCATGGCTTGACGGGCGGTGTGTACAAGGCCCGGGAACGTATTCACCGCATCGTTGCTGATATGCGATTACTAGCGAATCCAACTTCACGGAGTCGAGTTGCAGACTCCGATCCGAACTGAGACCGACTTTGGAGATTAGCATCCAGTCACCTGGTAGCTGCCCTTTGTATCGGCCATTGTAACACGTGTGTAGCCCTGGACGTAAGGGCCGTGCTGATTTGACGTCATCCCCACCTTCCTCTCACCTTACGGTGGCAGTCTCGCTAGAGTCCTCAGCATTACCTGCTAGCAACTAACGATAGGGGTTGCGCTCGTTATGGGACTTAACCCGACACCTCACGGCACGAGCTGACGACAACCATGCAGCACCTTGTAAATTGCTCCGAAGAGAACTCCTATTTCTAAGAGGGTCAATCTACATTTAAGTCCAGGTAAGGTTCCTCGCGTATCATCGAATTAAACCACATGTTCCTCCGCTTGTGCGGGCCCCCGTCAATTCCTTTGAGTTTCATTCTTGCGAACGTACTCCCCAGGTGGATTACTTAATGCTTTCGCTCAGTCACGCACGATGTATTGTGCACAACGAGTAATCATCGTTTACGGCGTGGACTACCAGGGTATCTAATCCTGTTCGCTCCCCACGCTTTCGTCCATCAGCGTCAATGTTAGTTTAGTGAGCTGCCTTCGCAATCGGTGTTCTACGTTATATCTATGCATTTCACCGCTACATAACGTATTCCGCCCACCTCAACTAAATTCAAGACTAACAGTATCAATGGCAGTTCCAGAGTTGAGCTCTGGGATTTCACCACTGACTTATTAGCCCGCCTACGGACCCTTTAAACCCAATAAATCCGGATAACGCTCGAATCCTCCGTATTACCGCGGCTGCTGGCACGGAGTTAGCCGATCCTTATTCCTACAGTACCTTCAAACAAATACACGTATCTGCAATTATTCCTGTAAAAAAGCAGTTTACAACCCATAGGGCCGTCATCCTGCACGCGACATGGCTGGTTCAGGCTTGCGCCCATTGACCAATATTCCTCACTGCTGCCTCCCGTAGGAGTCTGGTCCGTGTCTCAGTACCAGTGTGGGGGACTATCCTCTCAGACCCCCTAAGCATCATAGTCTTGGTAAGCCGTTACCTTACCAACTAACTAATGCTACGCATGCCCATCTTGTACCCCCGAAGGTTTAATAATCGATCCATGCGAATCAATCAAATTATGCGGTATTAATCCAGATTTCTCTGGGCTATCCCCCTGTACAAGGTAGGTTGCATACGCGTTACTCACCCGTGCGCCGGTCGTCATCTGTAGCAAGCTACAATGTTACCCCTCGACTTGCATGTGTTAGGCCTGTCGCTAGCGTTCATCCTGAGCCAGGATCAAACTCTTCGTTGTATAAAAAAATTTAATATTCTGTCTCTGGAATGTATTAAGTTATATCGTAAATTTATTGACAAGGTTATTTTCTTGTATTTACCTAACTTCTTGTTTTCAATATTTTCAAAGAACTTGGTCGA
>NZ_JAKJSC010000017.1 GCF_029029525.1 Labilibaculum sp. DW002
ATTGCTGTAAACTCTGGTAACAGAGGCTATGAGAATTTTTCTTTAGCTTTCTTTAATTGACCTTTCTAGTTTGTCGTCTTCGTTTATCCTTCCAACACCTTTTTACTTTTTCTATAGTACTTTATCATCTTTTTAGCTGTAAGTCTAAAAATCTCCTTTTACGGAATTGAATTTTGGCACTAACTTTTCTTACTTTATTCTGCATATCAAAATTGCCGTTTACTTGAAAGTATCTTTTCATTAGATATCTTTGAATAGGATATCATCTTTGTCTTTAAAAGTAAAGTTTGAGAAGCTTTTCGGTTATTAGAATACACTGATATGGCTCCATATTGGTTTCATCATCTATTTAATTCTTCCCAGCTTTATTTTTTGCAATATTCCAGCTCTGGAAACTTAATACTGTACTGTTATTCTTGTGGTACATTAATTTTTGGCTATTGAATTCATTCTTTCAGTAAGATCTATTTTTACTTTTACGATCCTTTATTAAATTTTTTCCCATTAACTGGAATCAACTGATCACTTCATAATTTTTGACCATGCTACTTGTTGACCACTTTTAAGCTTACAATGGATTATAATTCTTTCTTAATCTGTATTTTTTATACCTGGTGCATTTTGTCTATTGGAATGTATTAGTTCTTTTAAAACCTGTTTTAAATGAATGATTCATTTTAGGACTTAACCAAAGATCTCAGTTGGATCAATATAATCTAAGACCTATTGATATCTCAGAATTAATCAAATTAAGACATATTACTGTTTTGCCTTATTTGAGAGCTCCTCTTGATAAGCTTTGGGATAATATCTACTGTCGAAGATCCCAATAAGGAACATCTATTTTATCAAATAAATTCTTTTTATAAGTTACAAAGAACAGTAGTAATCTATTTTGTTTGGATAGTGAGCGCATTCCAACATTAAATCATTCGACCTTTACATTGGTAGTGATCTTTTTAATTGTTTAAACATTTTTGAATTGAGTTTATGCAAATGAGAGTTTCAATTGAGGTGTATAGAAGATTATAGACTTGTGAATCGAAAAACTAAGAATTTAATATGCTGAAATTGTAATAAAGAAAGTATTTAGATGTTTCAAGGAGCCTTGGAACTATTATTTATCCGAAATCATCGGCTTAATTGGTTCGATTTGCAAATTAGGTTGCAGTTTTTTCATATCATCCCCAGGAATGTTGCTTTAATAAATCAATTTTTTTGCTTCTGATCGATTTTTGTTCTGAATATATTAGCCTAAGGATGGTAATTTTAGCTGTGATCTTTATTGCTGAATTTTAACTTGAGCTGATTTTTAAAATAGATCTTTCACTTCTTAGGCAGGCTTTTTATATTAGAAACTTAATTTTTGACGATAAATAGAAAAAACAAGAGTGCTTATTCTGTAGTGTTCTATTTAAACTAGCCATTGTTTCTAGCCTTAAATAGGCAGTCTTTGCGATGAATTTTGTCTGTGTATTGATTTTTTTGTTTTTATTTCATTTTTTTTCGATCAGGTTACTAGGTGTTTAAGTGC
>NZ_JAKJSC010000018.1 GCF_029029525.1 Labilibaculum sp. DW002
CATTAGTCAACTCGTAAGTTACCTTATCGCCATCTTCATCAAGAACATTGGCTGTCAAATGAACGATGTCATTTACTGCTGCATTTTCTGAAATGGTATTTGAATCCGTATCGATATCTACAATATCTTTTCCAGTGATCAAGTGATCCGTATCTCCTCCACCTGGTGTTGTACCATCGGCTTCAGTGATTGCAATCTCAAAATCTTTGCTAGTATGAGATAAATCTGTACTGGTAGCTTTTACATTTACAGTTGCTTTGTGATCTGATAAATCTGCTGAATCGTAATCGATGTTTCCTTTTACAGTAACAATTCCTGAGTTAGCATCAATCTGGAACCAGCCATGGAAATCATCCGTTAACTCATAAGTTATTTTGTCGCCATCTTCGTCAACTACATTTGCCGTCAAATGAACGATGTCGTTTACCGCTGCATTTTCTGAAATGGTATTTGAATCCGTATCGATATCAGCAATATCTTTTCCAGTGATAAAGTGATCCGTATCTCCTTCACCTGATGTGGTTCCGTCGGCATCTACAATGGTAATGGTGAAAGTCTCGCTTGAAGTACTTCCATCAGTACTCGTAGCAATTACCTTAACGGAATAACTTGGTGTAGTATCAAAATCCAAATTACCATTAACTGTTACAACTCCTGAAGTTGGATCAATTGTAAATGGTACGCTTCCATCAATTGCATAAGTCACAAGATCGCCATCAGGATCAATTGCTTCTGCCGTTAATCCTGTTGATGCGCCAGTTGTAGCATTTTCATTGACTTTATTGTCAGCTGAATTGCTATCGGTAACTGGTCCAACTGGATTATCTGTATCTCCTTCACCTGTTGTAGTTCCGTCGGCATCTACAATGGTAATGGTGAAAGTCTCGTTTGAAGTACTTCCATCAGTACTGGTAGCAATTACCTTAACTAAGTAGCTTGGTGTGGTATCAAAATCCAAATTGCCATTAACTTTAACAACTCCTGAAGTTGGATCAATTGAAAATGGTACGCTTCCATCAATTGCATAAGTCACAAGATCGCCATCAGGATCGGTTGCTTCTGCTGTTAAGCCTACCAAATCTCCAGTTGTAGCATTTTCATTTACCTTATTATCATCTGAGTTGCTATCTGTTACTGGACCAACTGGGTTATCTGTATCACCTTCACCTGACGTTGTTCCGTCGGCATTTACAATCGTGATTGTGAACGTTTCTTCCGAGGTACTTCCATCAGTACTGGCAGCGATTACCTTAACTAAATAGCTTGGCGTTGTATCAAAATCCAAGTTGCCATTTACGGTTACAACTCCTGAA
>NZ_JAKJSC010000019.1 GCF_029029525.1 Labilibaculum sp. DW002
TGTATCAATATCTGCAATATCTTTTCCAGTAATTAAGTGATCCGTATCTCCTCCACCCGGAGTTGAACCATCGGCTTCAGTAATCACAATCTCAAAATCTTTGCTAGTATGAGATAAATCTGTACTGGTAGCTTTTACAATTACAGTTGCTTTGTGATCAGTCAAATCAGTAGAATCGTAATCGATGTTTCCTTTTACAGTAACAATTCCTGTATCTGAATCAATCTGGAACCAGCCGTTGAAATCGTTAGTCAACTCGTAAGTTACCTTATCGCCATCTTCATCAACTACATTGGCTGTCAAATGAACGATGTCATTAATAGCTGCATTCTCTGAAATGGTATTTGAATCCGTATCGATATCTGCAATATCTTTTCCTGTGATCAGGTGATCCGTGTCTCCTCCACCTGGTGTTGTGCCATCGGCTTCAGTAATTTCAATCTCAAAGTCTTTACTAGTTGTAGATAAATCTGTACTGGTAGCTTTTACGCTAACTGTCGCTTTGTGATCCGTTAGATTTGTAGAATCGTAATCGATGTTGCCTTTTACAGTTACAATTCCTGTATCTGAATCAATCTGGAACCAGCCATGGAAATCGTTAGTCAATTCGTAAGTTACCTTATCGCCATCTTCATCAAGAACATTGGCAGTCAAATGAACGATGTCGTTTACCGCTGCATTTTCATTGATTTCATTAGCTGCAAGATCAGTATCAGTAATATCTTTTCCAGTGATCAAATGATCCGTATCTCCTCCACCTGGCGTTGTACCATCAGCTTCAGTGATCACAATCTCAAAATCTTTACTAGTTGTAGATAAATCTGTACTGGTCGCTTTAACCGAAACTGTTGCTTTGTGATCCGTTAGATTTGTAGAATCGTAATCGATGTTGACTTTTACGCTTACTACTCCTGAGTTTGCATCAATCTGGAACCAGCCATGGAAATCGTTAGTCAACTCGTAAGTTACTTTATCGCCATCTTCATCAACAACATTGGCTGTCAAATGAACAAGGTCGTTTATCGCTGCATTCTCTGAAATTGTATTTGAATCCGTATCGATATCTACAATATCTTTTCCAGTGATCAAGTGATCCGTATCTCCTCCACCCGGAGTTGA
>NZ_JAKJSC010000020.1 GCF_029029525.1 Labilibaculum sp. DW002
AACTGTAAAAGGAAACATCGATTACGACTCTACTGATTTGACTGATCACAAAGCGACGGTAAGCATAAAAGCTACCAGTACAGATTTATCTCATACTAGCAAAGATTTTGAGATCGCGATTACTGAAGCCGATGGTACAACACCAGGTGAAGGAGATACGGATCACTTGATCACTGGAAAAGATATTGCAGATATTGATACAAATTCAAATACAATTTCAGAGAATGCATCAGCAAACGACATCGTTCATTTGACAGCTAATGTAGTTGATGAAGATGGCGATAAGGTAACTTACGAGTTGACTAACGATTTCCATGGCTGGTTCCAGATTGATTCTGAAACTGGAGTGGTTACTGTAAAAGGCAACATTGATTACGATTCTACAAATCTAACGGATCACAAAGCAACAGTTTCGGTTAAAGCTACCAGTACAGATTTATCTACAGCTAGTAAAGATTTTGAGATTGTAATCACTGAAGCAGATGGCACAACGCCAGGCGGAGGAGATACGGATCACCTAATCACTGGAAAAGATATTGTAGATATCGATACTGATTCAAATACCATTTCAGAAAACGCAGCTATTAATGACATCGTTCATTTGACAGCTAATGTTGTTGATGAAGATGGCGATAAGGTAACTTACGAGTTGACTGATGATTTCCACGGCTGGTTCCAGATTGATTCTGAAACTGGAGTGGTTACTGTAAAAGGCAACATCGATTACGACTCTACTGATTTGACTGATCACAAAGCAACAGTAAATGTAAAAGCAACCAGTACAGATTTATCTACAACTAGTAAAGATTTTGAGATTGTAATCACTGAAGCAGATGGCACAACGCCAGGCGGAGGAGATACGGATCACCTAATCACTGGAAAAGATATCGCTGATATTGATACG
>NZ_JAKJSC010000021.1 GCF_029029525.1 Labilibaculum sp. DW002
TTTCCTGAACATGTTTCCTGATCTGCACCAAGATTTACTGTCGGATTTGCGTGAATTGTTGCGTTAGCATTGTCTGTAGCTGAACAACCATTTGCATCTGTTATTGTTACTGAATAATTTCCACTTGTCGAAACTGTAATTGTCTGAGTTGTTTCTCCTGTAGACCATAAATAAGTTGATCCTGCATTTCCTGCATCAAATGTAATTGTACCACCGGCACAAGTTTCTTGATCTACACCAAGATTTACTGTTGGGTTTGTATGAATTGTTGCATTCACATCATCTGAAGCTGAACAACCATTAGCATCAGTAATAGTTACTGAATAATTTCCTGAAGTAGAAACAGAAATCGTCTGAGTTGTTTCGTCAGTTGACCATAAATAAGTCGAACCAATATTTCCTGCGTCAAATGTAATTGTTCCACCAGCACATGTTTCCTGATCTGCTCCCAAATCTACTGTTGGGTTTGCATGTATTGTTGCATTAGCATTGTCTGCAGCTGAACATCCGTTCGCGTCAGTTATTGTTACAGAATAATTTCCACTTGTCGAAACAGAAATCGTCTGAGTTGTTTCGCCAGTTGACCATAAATAAGTCGAACCAATATTTCCTGCATCGAATGTAATTGTTCCACCGGCACAAGTCTCTTGATCTACACCAAGATTTAATGTTGGGTTTGCATGGATTGTTGCATTCACATCATCTGAAGCTGAACAACCATTTGCATCTGTTATTGTTACTGAATAATTTCCACTTGTC
>NZ_JAKJSC010000022.1 GCF_029029525.1 Labilibaculum sp. DW002
GAACTGATGGTCTGTTTACGTTGACCTTAACTAATGCAGTAAGTGTAGATACAGAAATCACATTTGCAGTAAGCGGTTTAGCAACAGAGGGAACCGATTATGCGGCACTTGGAACAACAGTTACGATTCCAGCTAACAGCACATCGATCACACTTCCTGTAAGTGTAATTAATGATGATCTAGTAGAAACTGGAGGCGAAACAGTAATTGTAAGTTTAGTTTCAACCAATACTGCAGTAACAATAGGAGCTACAGATGAAGCAACTGTTACTATTTCAGATGAAGATGCATCTGAAGTAAGTATTGCAGCTACAACTCAGGCAAGTGAGCCAGGAACAAATGGTTTGTTTACTCTGACGCTAAGCAATGCAGTAAGTGTAGATACAGAAATTACATTTGCAGTAAGTGGCGTAGCAACAGAAGGAACCGATTATTCGGCACTTGGAACAACAGTTACCATTCCAGCTAACAGCACATCGATCACACTTCCAGTAAGTGTAATTAATGATGATCTAGTAGAAACTGGAGGCGAAACAGTAATTATCACTTTAGCTTCAACCAATACAGCGGTAACAATCGCTGCAGCAGACGAAGCAACAGTAACTATTTCAGATGAAGATGCATCAGAAGTAAGTATTGCAGCTACA
>NZ_JAKJSC010000023.1 GCF_029029525.1 Labilibaculum sp. DW002
TCTGTATGAATCAAAGGCATCTCCTGGAGGTAAAGGACGGTTTCTATCCATAAACCAAGTAATAAAGGACATATCCCTATGCCAACCACCTTTTCCCATATTAACAATTTGTATTGACCCAATAAAATCGGGCCTCACAGCATGTAACAACGCATTTTTATCCATCGTAAACTTCACTTCACTAAAAGGTATGGTGCTGTTTTTCTTCCAAGTCCATCCCGAAAATGTAATAGTTCCATCAATCCGATTGAGAATAAATTCTTTTTTCGGCATAGTGAAGTAATAAATAAGAAAAAATACTAGTAACAGTAATGCCCCACCAAACAAAAAGTAATCAGTATCTTTAAACTTATAATCCTCATCCAAAAACAATGGAATAATTCCAAGTACAATAATTAACATTGCCCCGCCCCCAATTCTACTTCCCATCTTAGGGTGGCAATACATGCTCAAAAATTGATGATTTAAAAACAATAAATATTTACTCTTAACCCCAACAGATTCAACAACGGTTTCTCCTGGCTTTTCGAATATATTTTTCTTTAACCAACTTTGTTTCCCTTTATCACCAA
>NZ_JAKJSC010000024.1 GCF_029029525.1 Labilibaculum sp. DW002
TTGCATTCACATCATCTGAAGCTGAACAACCATTTGCATCAGTTATTGTTACTGAATAATTTCCACTTGTAGAAACTGTAATAGTTTGAGTTGTTTCTCCTGTAGACCATAAATAAGTTGATCCTGCATTTCCTGCATCAAAAGTGATGCTGTTTCCTGAACAAGTTTCCTGATCTGCTCCCAAATCTACTGTTGGGTTTGCATGGATTGTTGCATTCACATCATCTGAAGCTGAACAACCATTTGCATCAGTTATTGTTACTGAATAATTTCCACTTGCAGAAACTGTAATAGTTTGCGTTGTTTCTCCTGTAGACCATAAATAAGTCGAACCAATATTTCCTGCATCAAAAGTGATGCTGTTTCCTGAACATGTTTCCTGATCTACACCAAGATTTACTGTTGGGTTTGCATGGATTGTTGCATTCACATCATCAGTAGCTGAACATCCGTTCGCGTCAGTTATTGTTACAGAATAATTTCCACTTGTCGAAACT
>NZ_JAKJSC010000025.1 GCF_029029525.1 Labilibaculum sp. DW002
CGTTGCAGCTATGCTTACTTCTGATGCATCTTCATCTGAAATAGTTACTGTTGCTTCATCTGTAGCAGCGACTGATACAGCTGTATTGGTTGAACTTAGGCTTACTATTACTGTTTCTCCTCCTGTTTCTACGATATCATCATTAATTACACTTACTGGAAGTGTGATCGATGTGCTGTTAGCTGGAATCGTTACAGTAGTTCCAATTGCTGAATAATCGGTTCCTTCTGTTGCTACGCCACTGACTGCAAATGTAATTTCTGTATCTACACTTACTGCATTAGTTAGCGTCAAAGTAAACAGACCATCAGTTCCCGGTTCGCTTGCTTGAGTTGTAGCTGCAATACTTACTTCTGATGCATCTTCATCTGAAATAGTTACTGTTGCTTCGTCTGCCGCAGCGATTGTTACCGCTGTATTGGTTGAAACTAAACTTACAATTGCTGTTTCGCCTCCAGTTTCTACTAGATCATCATTAATTACACTTAC
>NZ_JAKJSC010000026.1 GCF_029029525.1 Labilibaculum sp. DW002
GCAGGATCAACTTATTTATGGTCTACAGGAGAAACAACTCAGACAATTACAGTTTCTGCTAGTGGTAACTACTCTGTTACTGTAACTGACGCGAACGGATGTTCAGCTTCAGATGATGTGAATGCAACAATCCATGCAAACCCAACCGTTGATTTGGGAGCAGATCAAGAGACTTGTGCCGGTGGAACAATTACATTTGACGCAGGAAATATTGGTTCGACTTATTTATGGTCAACTGGCGAAACAACTCAGACGATTTCTGTTTCTACTTCAGGAAATTATTCAGTAACTATTACTGATGCTAATGGTTGTTCAGCTTCAGATGATGTGAATGCAACAATCCATGCAAACCCAACCGTTGATTTGGGAGCAGATCAAGAGACTTGTGCCGGTGGAACAATTACATTCGATGCAGGAAATATTGGTTCGACTTATTTATGGTCAACTGGCGAAACAACTCAGACGATTTCTGTTTC
>NZ_JAKJSC010000027.1 GCF_029029525.1 Labilibaculum sp. DW002
ATTTGTTCTTGTGTTTGTATTTATGGTGAGTTATAGGCCTATAATATTCTTTATTTACTTCCATTCACTAATTCTTTACCACCTCAACTTTATTAGTTGTAAACTTCATTGTTGTTGGTGGCTCGGGCACTTCACCTTTATGGTTAGTTTTAGCATAAACTATTGAACCATCTTCAAAGGTGTATTTAATACATTGTTTGGCCATTGGCGTTCGCAAACCTTTACCAACTCCATATTTAGCCTTTTTCCAATCCTTATCAAGGATAGGGTCGTACCAACGGGAGTTGTGCTCTCTTTGGAAGTATTCAATATTCTCTTTCCAATACTTTTCTCTTTCTACTTGTTGCTCAGGCGTTGCCTCAGGGGTAGATACAAAGCTAGGGTATAATGCAGGAGGAAAACCTTCCGCTTTCCGCCTCTCAAAATCAATTTC
>NZ_JAKJSC010000028.1 GCF_029029525.1 Labilibaculum sp. DW002
ACCTTGATAAAAAAGGCAAAAAAAGCATTTGGAGATGCGGAATTTTATCCGTTATCTTTGCACCGCTTTCAACGGAAAGTGCGCTAGTTTAAACAGATTAAGATTTTAATAATTGAGAGAATTTTAGACAGCGAAAAAACATTTTGAAACTTTTTTTAAAAACGTTTGGAAGTTAAGAAATAAAATACTTATCTTTGCAGCCGCTTTAAGAGATAACGGATCACACAGACCACTAGTAAACATGAGGTTTTGCTGAGAAAATTACTCTAAAAAAAGTTAAAAATTTATTTGCATTTTTAGAATTAAAATTCTTATCTTTGCAACCGCTTTTAGAGACAGTAACGACTGTCTTTTATGAAACGAAAAATTTTGAACTAGATTACTCTTTCGGGAG
>NZ_JAKJSC010000029.1 GCF_029029525.1 Labilibaculum sp. DW002
TTTGAAATTTTTTCGGGCAAGCATTAGGAAATGTAAATTTATTTAGGTTATCTTTGCAGCCGCTTTAAACGGGAAAGTGGATTGGATGTATCACTAGGAAACATGGGGTACAGACAAGAAATTGACTCTAAAAAAAGTTAAAATTTTATTTGCAAGTTTGGAATTTAATTCTTTATCTTTGCAGCCGCTTTAAACGGCAAGTTCTTTTTAGATTTTTGAGGTTGAAACGGTTTTCAAAACCGGCGAAAAAAAAGTTAAAATTTATTTCACTTTTTTCTTGCAGATAAGATTAAAAAGTCATTATCTTTGCAACCGCTTTTAGAGACAGTAACGACTGTCTTTTACGAAACGAAAAATTTTGAACTAGATTACTCTTTTGGGAG
>NZ_JAKJSC010000030.1 GCF_029029525.1 Labilibaculum sp. DW002
CGTTAGTCAACTCGTAAGTTACCTTATCGCCATCTTCATCAACTACATTTGCTGTCAAATGAACGATGTCGTTTGCTGATGCATTCTCTGAAATTGTATTTGAATTTGTATCAATATCTGCAATATCTTTTCCAGTGATCAGATGATCGGTATCTCCTCCACCTGGTGTTGTGCCATCAGCTTCAGTAATTGCAATCTCGAAATTTTTACTTGTATGT
Organism: Labilibaculum sp. DW002; assembly: GCF_029029525.1. Lineage (NCBI taxonomy): Bacteria > Pseudomonadati > Bacteroidota > Bacteroidia > Marinilabiliales > Marinifilaceae > Paralabilibaculum > Paralabilibaculum antarcticum. The sequence continues at coordinate 219 of NZ_JAKJSC010000030.1, forward strand.
GATAAATCTGTACTGGTTGCTTTTACGCTAACTGTCGCTTTGTGATCAGTCAAATCAGCTGAGTCGTAATCGATGTTTCCTTTTACAGTA
>NZ_JAKJSC010000031.1 GCF_029029525.1 Labilibaculum sp. DW002
TGAAGTAGAAACAGAAATCGTCTGAGCTGTTTCTCCTGTAGACCATAAATAAGTCGAACCAATATTTCCTGCATCAAAAGTGATGCTGTTTCCTGAACATGTTTCCTGATCTGCACCCAAATTAACTGTTGGGTTGGCATAGATTGTTGCATTCACATCATCTGAAGCTGAACAACCATTTGCATCTGTTATGGTTACTGAATAATTTCCTGAAGTA
>NZ_JAKJSC010000032.1 GCF_029029525.1 Labilibaculum sp. DW002
TTGCATTCACATCATCTGAAGCTGAACAACCATTAGCATCAGTAATAGTTACTGAATAATTTCCTGAAGTAGAAACAGAAATCGTCTGAGTTGTTTCGCCAGTTGACCATAAATAAGTTGATCCTATATTTCCTGCATCAAAAATGATGCTGTTTCCTGAACAAGTTTCCTGATCTGCTCCCAAATCTACTGTTGGGTTTGCATGTATTG
>NZ_JAKJSC010000033.1 GCF_029029525.1 Labilibaculum sp. DW002
CCTATTTAAAATTTCATTCCCTTTTGCATTGTCTATACACCCGTGTATGGATCTGTTCAATGAGGGAAGAAGAGATTGCAACACTCCAGGATTCTTACCATACTTGACTTTTATAAAAAAGTCTCGTAACTTCTCAAAGTCAAAAACGTTTTTACGTTCTGAATGTGTAACACTCACACGCTTCAAGCGTTGACTTTGATGAACT